>NZ_AKJQ01000033.1:0-131331 GCF_000282255.1 Pseudomonas sp. GM25
CCCCTGCCGCTGCGGCGGTGGCTGCTGCCGGGCCGACTTTGGCCGGTTCGAAGGATTTGCCTGCCGCCAGGTCTTCAACCTGACTGGCCGCACGCTGGCCGGTGCGCAGTGCGCCTTCCAGAGTGCCCGGGTACAAGGTGTCGGTGTGTTCGCCGGCAAACGCTACGCGTTGCAGCGGACGCTCCCACAGGCGCCAGTATTTGCTGATCTGGCCAGGGCCGAAGGCGAGGTAAGAACCGCCGGTCGATGGATCGGTGCTGTAGCGACGGATTTCATAACCGGTGAACGAGCCACGGGCCTGTGGATAAAACGCGTGCAGACGAATCAGCACCTGATCGACCATCTGCTTGTCGCCGAAGGCCTGCATGACGCGGGCGTTGTCGCCGGACAGGTTGATCACCACGTTCGCGCCGCCCTTCAGGGCTGGCTCGATCCACAACATGCCAAGACCGGTGTTGCTGTAGATCTCGCCGGACATCCGCGCCTTGCTTTCCCACACAGGCGTCTTGAACTTCAGCATGATCTGGTCGCGCCAGCCGTAGTTGGTGCCTTTGATCGCAGCCAGGTGCTGGGCGTCCAGCGCCGGGGTCAGCTGGATCTTGTTAAGGGCGCGCAACGGCACCGCCAACACGACGTAATCCGCCGAATAACCCACACTGCCGACCTTGACGGTCACGCCGTCCTTGTCCTGGGTGATGGCGGATACCGGCGAGTCGGTCTTGATGGTTTTCAGCTGTTTGACGAAGGCCTGGGCCAGCACCGGGCTGCCGCCAACCAGACGCGAAGCGCGCAGGTCACGGTCGGACACGCCGCGATACACCCGGCTCTGCTGTGCGAAGTACAGCAGCGACAGGCGCGAAGGCTCGTCGTAGTGGGTGCGGATGTCCTGGTTGATCAGCTGACGCGCGGTGGCCGGCAGGTTCTGCTTGTCGAGCCAGCTCGAGACGTTGATCTGGTCCAGTGCATGCAGGGTGTTGGTCGCCGCCGGGTTCTGCGGATCGTCGATCGAACGCGCCAGATCGTCACGGGTTTTCTCGTAGCGCTTCAGCGCTTCGGCCGTAGCAGGCTGTTTGGTGGTCAGGTCGGCGGCGGAGAAATACTCGCCGTCGATCAGGTAACCCGGGGTCCGTACGAATTCAGGGGCTGGCGTGGTGTTCAGCTTGAAGGTCGATACGTACTTGTTCAGCACCGGCTGAGTCTTGTCGTTGCCGATCCACTCGCTGGTGGCCATACCCGAGCGACCGCCCAGGCTCGGTTTGGCTTCGAGCAGCGTCACCTGCCAGCCCTTGTTCTGCAGTTCGTAAGCCGCCGTCAGGCCCGACAGGCCGCCGCCGATCACGATCGCGGTTTTATCCTTGGCCAGCGCCGTAACGCTAAACAGCCCCAACACCACTAGCGCACAGGCGCGCAGCCAACCGACAGACATTCAGCGAACTCCGGAAAAACACGTAGGAAAATGCAGTTTTGCGGGTCAGACGACCCAAAGAACCGCGAAGAATACGTCAGCCATCAAAACGCCGCCAGCGACGTCTATCGGCCCATACAAAGTAGCTCAATCGACACAATGGGTTGTCCCGACGCAACGCATTGCATACGCTTGCGCGATTGTTTGCCCGCGCCTGACGCGAGCCGCCTCGAGGAGACTGAACATGGGCCTGAACAACCAGTGGATGCAACGCGATCTCGCGGTGCTGTGGCATCCCTGCACCCAGATGAAAGACCACGAACAGCTGCCGCTGATCCCGATCAAGCGCGGTGAAGGCGTCTGGCTGGAAGACTTCGAAGGCAAGCGTTATCTGGACGCGGTCAGCTCCTGGTGGGTCAACGTGTTCGGCCATGCCAACCCTCGCATCAACCAGCGCATCAAGGATCAGGTCGATCAGCTGGAACACGTGATTCTGGCCGGCTTCAGCCATCAGCCGGTGATCGAGCTGTCCGAGCGTCTGGTGAAGATGACGCCCGAGGGCCTGAACCGGGTGTTCTACGCCGATAACGGTTCGTCCTGCATCGAAGTCGCGCTGAAAATGAGCTTTCACTACTGGCTCAACCGCGGCCAGCCGAACAAGAAGCGCTTCGTCACGCTGACCAACAGCTACCACGGCGAAACCATGGCGGCGATGGCGGTCGGTGACGTGCCGTTGTTCACCGAAACCTATAAAGCCCTGCTGATGGACACCATCAAGGTGCCGAGCCCGGATTGCTACCTGCGCCCGCAGGGCATGAGCTGGGAAGAGCATTCGCGCAACATGTTCGCGGCGATGGAGCAGACGCTGGCGGAAAATCATGACAGCGTCGCTGCCGTGATCGTCGAGCCGCTGATCCAGGGCGCCGGCGGCATGCGCATGTACCACCCGGTGTACCTCAAGCTGCTGCGCGAAGCCTGCGACCGCTACGGCGTGCACCTGATCCACGACGAAATCGCCGTCGGCTTCGGCCGCACCGGAACGATGTTCGCCTGCGAACAGGCCGGCATCCGCCCGGACTTCCTGTGCCTGTCGAAAGCCCTGACCGGCGGTTATCTGCCGTTGGCGGCGTGCCTGACCACCGACGAGGTGTACAGCGCGTTCTACGACGATTACCCGACCCTGCGCGCCTTCCTGCATTCGCACAGCTACACCGGCAACCCGCTGGCCTGTGCGGCGGCGCTGGCGACCCTGGATATTTTCGAACAGGACAACGTGATCGAGAACAACCGGGCGCTGGCCCAGCGCATGGCGTCGGCGACGGCGCATCTGGTGGATCATCCGAATGTTTCGGAAGTCCGGCAGACCGGCATGGTGCTGGCGATCGAGATGGTCAAGGACAAAGCCACGAAAGAGGCTTATCCGTGGCAGGAACGTCGCGGTCTGAAGGTGTTCCAGCATGCGCTGGAACGTGGCGCGTTGCTGCGCCCGCTGGGCAGCGTGGTGTATTTCCTGCCGCCGTACGTGATCACCCCGGAGCAGATCGACTTCCTCGCCGAAGTCGCCAGCGAAGGCATCGACATCGCCACTCGCGACAGCGTCAGTGTGGCGGTGCCGAAGGATTTCCATCCCGGGTTCCGTGATCCGGGCTGATTCGGCTTACTTCACTCGTTCCCACGTCGAGGCGTCGAACCGTCTGCGTGGGAATGCAGCCCGGGACGCTCCGCGTCCCAAAAGCGGACGCAGAGCGTCCAACGAGGCATTCCCACGCAGAGCGTGGGAACGATCTACTTAAAGAGAACCACCATGAGACTGTCCCGCTTCTTTATCGACGCCCCGCTCAGCACCGGCGAACACGAACTGCCGGAAGCCCAGGCGCATTACATCAGCCGCGTGCTGCGCATGGCCGAGGGCGATGCGGTGCAGATGTTCGACGGTTCCGGCCACGAGTTTCGCGGATCGCTGGTGGAAGTCGGCAAGAAACGCGTGGTGGTGCAGATCGACGAGCAGTTCGCCGGTCAAATCGAATCACCGCTGCAGATCCACCTCGGCCAGGGCCTGTCCCGGGGCGAGCGGATGGACTGGGCGATTCAGAAAGCCACCGAGCTGGGCGTGAACGAAATCACCCCGATCTTCAGCGAACGCTGCGAAGTCCGACTCAAGGACGAACGCGCCGACAAACGCCTGCTGCACTGGCGTCAGGTGGCGATCAGCGCTTGCGAGCAATGCGGTCGTTCGCGGGTACCGGTGATTCATCCACCGGTGCTGCTGGCCGACTGGCTGAAACAGACCGAAGCCGAACTGAAACTGGTGCTGCACCCGGTGGCCGAGCCGCTGGTCAGCCATGCCAAACCATCGACGCTGGCGTTCCTGATCGGCCCGGAAGGCGGCCTGTCCGACGCCGAAGTCGAGCAAGCCAAGGCCAAAGGCTTCCACGCCGCCCGCCTCGGCCCGCGCGTGCTGCGCACCGAAACCGCGCCGGTTGTGGCGCTGGCGGTGGCGCAGCAACTGTGGGGTGATTTCTAAGGCTTCATCGCCAGCACGCTGGCTCCCACAGGTGATCTGCGGTGCACACAAAATCGCGAACACCCGAAATCCAATGTGGGAGCCAGCCTGTTGGCGAATGGCAGCACCTCGATCTGACAATTATTGCACCGGATCACTGATCGGTCTGGCGATGATTGCCTTGAGTTCGCTGGTCATCGGGAACTCAAGGTTCAGGCCCTTCGGCGGGATCGGTTGTTCGAACCACTTGCGGTAGATCCCGTTGATTTCCCCCGAGCTGTACAGGTCGGCCAGCACTCCGTTGACCAGCGCGAGAAATTGCGGATCATCCTTGCGCACCATGCAGCTGTAGATTTCCCGCGATTGCTCCTCCCCCACCACGACCCAGTTATGCGGGTCGCGCGCCTTGGCCCGCTCGCCGTAAAGCAGCGCATCGTCCATGTAGAACGCCGCCGCGCGCCCTGATTGCAGCATCTGGAACGCCTCGCCGTGATCCTTGGCGCTGATGACGAACATGTTCAGTTTATGGTCGAGGTTGTAGCTCTTCAGATAGCGCTCGTTGGTGGTGCCGGCGGTGGTCACCACGTTCTTGCCGCGCAGGTCATCGAAGCTGTGGATGCCGCTGTCCTTTGCGGTCAGCAACTGCCCTTTGACGTAGATGAAACCGTAGGAGAACGCGACCTGCTTCTGCCGTTCGGCCGTCACCCCGGTAGAGCCGCATTCAAGGTCGACCGTGCCGTTCTGCACCAGCGGAATCCGCGTCTGCGACGTCACCAGGTTGTACTTCACCTTCAGCTCCGGCAACGCCAGTTGCTGCTTGATGCGCTCGACGATCTTGTCCGCCAGTTCCACCGAATACCCCATTTGGCTGGCCCGTGTGATCGCCCACATACGAGAACGGCACCGACGCATCGCGATAACCCAGGATGATGCTGTTGGCGCTGGCGATCTTGCCGAGCGTACCGGTCAACGGCAGTTCATTGGCCTGAGCCTGAGCGCCGAAAACCAGCGCCAGAGTGCAGCCGAGCAACGTGATTTTTTGCATTGTTATTCTCCGTTGTGGGTGGGGTGTTTTAGCAGAAACCGTCACGCCGCACGGGGATTGAACCCGTGCAGATCAATGGATGTGCGCTGCTGGCCAATCAGCTCACTGAGCAGTTGTCCGCTGCCGCAGGCCAGGGTGAAACCGAGCGCACCGTGGCCGAGGTTGAGCCACAGATTGCGATACGCCGTGGCGCCCAGCAGTGGAACGCCGGTGGGGGTGGCCGGGCGCATGCCGGCCCACTCCACGGCCGCATCGTAGTTGCCGGCGTCGGGAAAGGTGTCGCGGGCCTGGCGCTTGATCAGCGCCAGCCGCTCGGGTTCCACCGCCGGGTCGAAACCGACGATGTCGACCATTGCCGCCACGCGCAGTTGTTCGCCGATGCGCGCGTAGACGATTTTGCGGTCGTAGTCGGTGATGCTCACATCTGGCGCTCGATGCTCGTTGCCGATCGGCACGGTCAAGCTGTAGCCCTTCAGCGGATACAGCGGCAGGCGCAGGCCGGGCAGCGCCAGCAACGGGCTGCGATGGCCGGCGGCGATCACCAGTTGTTCAACCGGCAGGGTTTCTTCGCCAAGCTCAATGGCCGTAACCGCGCCGTGGCTGTGGCGAATGCCGGTGACTGCCTGACCAAGGCGAAACTCGCAGCGACCCGACGCCTTCAATCGCGCCGCCAACTGTTGGCAGAATCCGTGACAATCGCCGACTTCTTCATCCGGCGTGTAGATCGCGCCCACAAACGGCGCATCGGCCAGTGCCGGTTCCAGTTGTGCACATTCGGTGGCAGACAACACCTGCTGTTGCTGGGGATCGGCCAGGCCTTTGCGTGCATGCTCGAAGCTGGCGGCATTGCGGAAGGTCACCAGTTTGCCGTTGCGCCGCCAGTTGAAACCGACCAGTCCGTCGTCCTCGCGCCAGCGTTTCAGCGCGCTCTGGCTGAACAGCGCCAGACGCAACAGGTGCGCGGCGTTTTCACGGTTGACCGAGGTGCGGCACGCGGCGAGAAACGAGGCCATCCAGCGCCACTGCGCCGGGTCTAGGCGCGGGCGCAACTTGAGCGGTGAGTCGCCGCGCAGCATCCAGCCGATTGCCTGCAATGGCACGCCGGCATCGGCCAGGGGCGCAACGTAGCGGTAGGACAACTGGCCGCCGTTGGCGAAACTGGTTTCGCTGCCCAGCGCCTGCCGCGCCTCGACCACTGTCACTTCGAAACCGTCGCGCACCAGCGCCCAGGCCGTTGCCAACCCGATCACGCCGCCGCCGATGATGCACACACGCTGAGCCATGTCTGTCCTTAACCGTTCTTGAACACGAGGCCGAGGTTAGGGTGAGGTGACAGGCGCCGAACAATGAATAAAGATGCCAAACCTATAAACAAAGGTTATGGAATCGTCATGCGCCTTCGTCATATCGAGATTTTCCAGGCCATTCGCCAGACCGGCTCGGTCAGCGCCGCTGCGCAGTTGCTGCACGTCTCGCAACCGGCGGTGACGAAAGTGCTGCAGCACGCCGAGCAGCAGCTGGGCTTTCCATTGTTTCTGCGGGTACGCGGCAAGTTGCAGGCAACCCCGGAAGCGCTGGAGCTGGAGCGCGAAGTCGACAAGGTCACCGAAAGCCTGCAAGGCTTGCGGCGTCTGGCCCAGAGCCTGCGCCGCGAACCCGGCCACAGCCTGCGGATCGGCGCGACCCCGGCGCTGGCGCTGTCGTTGCTGCCGCCAGCGATCCAGCAGTGGACGGCGCAGTTCCCGGACATCGCCTGCGAACTGTCGAGTGCCCACAGCCGCGAGCTGATGCAAAACCTGCTGATGCGCGAAGTGGACGTGGCCCTGACGTTGCAGTTGCCGGACCATCCGGGGCTGAAGGCGCAGGCATTGGCATCGGGGGTGCTGGTGGCGCTGGCGCCCAAAGGTTACTGGCCGGAGGAAGACGCAGGTCAGCCGTTGCCGCTGATGGCTCTGGCCGGGGCGCCGCTGATCGGGCTGTCCAGCGCCGATCCACTGGCCGCGCGCCTCGATAGATATCTCGAAGCGGTCGAGCCACCGCCTCGCGTGCGGATTGCCGTGCAGACGTATTCGCTGGCGCGGGCGATGGTGGAGTCCGGCGCCGGGGTGGCCGTGATCGATCCGTTCACCGCCCTCGGTGCCTCATCGGCCACCACCACTATCCGCCCTCTCGCCCCGCCGCTGCCGATCACGCTGTACGCGGTGACCCGCGCCACCGAACCACCGCCACATACGCTGAATGATTTGCTGGAGATCTTCAGTCAGCGTGCCGGCGAACAACTCGGCCGCCTGATGAGCGTTTAAAGGACGTAAAACAGAATCGCCACAAAGTGCAGCAGGCTCCCGGCGATCACAAACAGATGCCAGATCCCGTGGGCATGCCGCAACCGATGATCGAGGGCAAAGAAAATGATCCCCACGGTGTACAACACGCCGCCCGACGCCAGCCAGGCAAACCCCGCTGTCCCCAGCGCCGCAATCAACGGCTTGACCGCCACCAGCACGATCCAGCCCATCACCGCGTAGATCACGATCGACAGGATCCGCGCCTCCGAGCGCGGCTTGATCTCTTGCAGGATGCCGATCAGCGCCAGCCCCCAGACGATCCCGAACAGCGTCCAGCCCCACGGCCCGCGCAGGGTCACCAGGCAGAACGGCGTGTAACTGCCGGCGATCAGCAGGTAGATCGAAAAGTGATCGACCTTCTTCATGATCGCTTTCTTGCGCCCGCGCACGCTGTGGTACACGGTGGATGCGCTGTAGAGCACCAGCAAGGTGAAGGCATAAATCGCCACGCTGACGATCTTCCACGGGCTGCCGTCGAGGCTGGCGATCACCAGCATCCAGACGCCCCCGACGAACGCCGCTATCGCCCCGACCAGATGCGTCCAGGCGTTCAGTTTTTCTCCGTGATACATGTGTCGCACACCTCGATTTCATTACCGCAGCGCGCAAGGCTCGGGCCTTGAGCGTAAAAGCGCAATGTTTCCGTTCAACGCAGGCAGGCGCCTGTCCTGATATTTGGGCACAATCGACCGATACCAAGAAGAGTCCGCGCCATGCTAATCGACGAAGAATTGACCCTGAAGAAACTCGAGGTGTTCCTCGCCTTCATGCGCACCGGCAACCTCGCCCGCGCCGCCGCCGAGTTGCAGACCAGCAACGTCAGCGTGCACCGCGCGATCCATTCGCTCGAGAGCGCCCTGCGCTGTCCGCTGTTCAAGCATGAAGGGCGCAACCTGACGCCGCTGGAAAGCGCCTACGTGCTCGAAGAGCGGGCGCAGAAGCTGATTCAGGACGTGGTCGAAAGCGTGCGTCTGACCCGCGAAGCCGCCGGGTTCTCGGCCGAGCGCTTCAAGCTCGGCTCGCTGTATTCGCTGACGGTGAAAACCGTGCCGCAGCTGATCATGGGTTTGAAGATCCGCCGCAGCGAACTCAACATCGACCTGATCCTCGGCTCGAACATCGACCTGCTCTACAAGCTGAAAAACATGGAAGTCGACGCGATCCTCGTGTCGCTGGACGACAGCGTCAACGACCCGGACTGCGAGCAGATTCCGCTGTTTTCCGACGACATCTTCCTCGCTACGCCAGCCGATTCGCGCTTCGCCCAACGCAGCGAAGTGGATCTGGCAGAGGTGCGCGACGAAACCTTCATCACCCTGACCCAAGGCTTCGCCACCCATCAGGACGGTATTCGGGTGTTCAGGCAGGCGGGGTTCGAGCCGAAGGTGGCAATGCAGGTCAACGACATCTTCACCCTGCTGAGCATGGTCAGTTCCGGGGTCGGTTATGCGTTGCTGCCGGGGAGGATTGCGGCGGTGTACGAGAACCGGGTGAAGCTGATTCCGTTGCAGGAAAAGTACCGGTTGCAGCAGCACATTGGGGTGGTGTTTTTGAAGGCTAAAGAGCGGGATCCGAATTTGCTGGCGTTGCTGGCGGAGTGTCGGATGTATGCGAATCGCCAAGGCTCACAATGATCGCGGCTGATGATCGTTCCCACGCTCCGCGTGGGAATGCCTCAATGGACGCTCTGCGTCCGCTTTTGGGACGCGGAGCGTCCCGGGCTGCATTCCCACGCAGAGCGTGGGAACGATCTTCAGAACCTAGCCAACGATTCCGCGAACAATGAAGAACAGCAGCGATGGCCCAAGCAGGCACCCAAGCCCGGTGTGAAACGTAGCCGTCAACGCCCCATAAGGCACCAACCGCCGATCCGTCGCCGCCAGCCCCGCCGTTACGCCGCTCACGGTCCCGGCCAGCCCGCCAAACACCATCGCCGAGCGCGGATTGTCGAGGCCCATCCAGCGTGCCGCCACCGGCGTGCCGACCATCACCAGAATCGCCTTGATCAACCCGGTGGCAATCGACAGCGCCATCACATCCGACGTCGCGCCAATCGCCGCACCGGTCACCGGCCCGACGATGTAAGTCACCGCACCGGCGCCGATGGTGGTCATGCTCACCGCATCGCGATAACCGAACGCGTAAGCCATGCACGCGCCGACAATGAACGGCAGGATCGTGCCCAGCAGCAGCGCAATCACGCCGATCATCCCGGCCTTCTTCGCCTCGGTCGCCTGCACTTCAAACGCCGTGGCAACGATGGCGAAATCCCGCAGCATCGCGCCGCCCATCAGGCCGATGCCGGAGAACAGCGTCAGGTCCGCCAGGCCCTTCTGCCCGCCCGTCATCGTGCCGCCGACCCAGGCCAGCACCAGGCCGATGACGATGGCAATCGCCGAGCCGTGAATCCGTCCGAAGGTCAGGCGTTTGGAGAGGATCACCGAGACCCACATGATCACGCCGACGAACGCGAACGCGGTGATCAGACCGTTGTGTTCCAGACCTTTTTCAATGAGATCCCACATATCAGCGACCTCCTACCGGTGTGCCGACCGGGGAGATTTCCGCCGGTTCATCGGGCAATGGCTCGCCCTTGTGGGTGCGGCTGATCAGGGCAATCGTGCAGCCACAGACCACCACCGAACCGATCGCCGCCAGCACTGCCACCGGGCCGCCGTGCAGGGCGGTGACGACGTTCTGTTGCGCGGCCATCGCCACCACCACCGGAATGTACATGGCGCCCCAGAAGCCGACGCCCATCTCGCAATCCTTGGTCATGCCGCCGCGTTTCTGCATCCACAACCGCGCGCAGATCAACAGGATCATGGCGATGCCGACCCCGCCGACGTTGGATTTGACCCCCAGCAGCACGCCAAGCAGGTCACCCATGATCACCCCTGCCAGCGTACAGATCGCCAGCAGCGCCACACCGTAAATAATCATTGTTGTAGTCCTCAAAGTGCATCGTCGAATGTTGTTTTTGTTGTTCGAAGCCTGAGTCGGTGATTTAGGGTCGTCGGCCCTCCTCTTCACGCAACAGCGCCTGCAAGGTGTCGAGCCGGGCACTGTCGAAGGCAGTGACAGTCCCCTGTTCGAACACCCGGCGCGCCAGCCCGGTCAGCACCGCACCGGGCGGCAGTTCGATCTGTAGACGTACGCCGCGCTCGTAGGCGCTTTGCACGGTGCCGCGCCAGTCCACCACGCGGCACATGTTGAAAGCGAGATCGTCGCGCAGCGCTTCTACCTGGGTCACAGGCCTTGCGCGACTGCCGCTCAGGTAGGCGATTTTCGGTGTTTTCAGTTCTACCCTGGCGAACGCTTCGGCGAGGGTTTGCGCGGGTTCATCCAGCAGCGGGCAATGCGACGGCACGCTGACCGCCAGACGTTTCGCCAGCCCGGCGCCACGACTGCGCGCCAGCTCGGCGACCGCTTGCATCGCCTTGTCACCGCCAGCGATCACCACCTGGTTATCGGCGTTGATGTTGGCCAGGTACACCGGTGTTTCTGCGCTGTGCACCTGAGCCAGCAAATCTTCGACTGTGGATAATTGCAGACCGATGATCGCGGTCATGCCGAAGCCCTGTGGATAAGCCTGCTGCATCAACTCGCCGCGCAGGCTGACCAGATGCAGCGCATCGCTGAAGCTCAAGGCTCCGGCGACCACTGCTGCCGGGTAAGCACCGATGGACAGACCGGCGACGTAATCTGCGGTGAGTCCGCCCTGCAACAACTGCCGCGAGGCTGCGACTCCGGCGATCAGCAGACAGAGCTGAACCGCTCGGGTGCTGCGCAACGCTTCGCTGGAATCCAGCCGCAAGACATCTTCACCGAGGCTTTCACTGGCCTCGATCAGCGTTTCCCGAGGCAAACGCTGGAGCATGCCGGGCTGCTGCGCGCCCTGGCCGGGAAACACCAGCAGACTGCTCACGCTGCCTGCTCCTGCGGGTTCCACGGGTCGGACACCAGACAGGCTTCATGGGCGTTTTTCAGCAGCACCCGTGAAGCATTCCCGGCCCATTCGCGCAGGGCGACGGCACCGAATGGCGTCTGCAACTGCATATCTACCCGGCAGATCGCCTGATCGAAAACCGTGACCAGTTTGCGCGCCTGATTACGGGTGATGAGTTGTGGCGTACGCAGGATCAAGTCGAGATCGCTGGCTTCGTGCATCGCCGTAAATCCACTGGCCAATTCAAACCCGACGCTGCCACTGACGCCCCAGATCCAGCCGCAATCATCGAGCACCGGCCGCAATTGCCGCAGCGCGTGCATGACCGGCAGATCACGCTCGCTCTCGACATGACAAAGCGCTTCCGGACTGACCCGACAGGCAATCGAATCGATCGCCATGAACGCCGCCAACCGCTGCTCGCGCAACCAACCGCGCACGCCCACTGCCACAAGTCCTTCCTCACTCAACGCCCGCCGCACCACCACCGGTTGCCCAGCAGCCAGCGAATCAATCGCCCACTGCGGCGCATCCGCCGGCAACTGCGCCGGCGTCATGCCCCACAGCAGGTCGTGGGCCAGAGGCGTGTTCACCACTGCGCCCTCAGCAGTTCACGAACGCGGCTGGAGGCTTCACGATTTTTCGCGCCGAGACGATTGCTTAGATCAGTCGCCGAAATATCGCCGATGGCTTGCTTCAGGCATTCGCTGACTCGCGCCAGATCCTCCGCCGTCGGCTGTTCGATCTGCTGCACCGACAGGGTTTCCCAGAGCAATCCGAGGCTGGCATAGCTGTCGATGTCATAGGCCATCGGCGGCACGCTGGACGCCAAGGCTTCCAGTTCTTCGACGCTGCGCAAGGTCACCCGCGCCGCCGAAGCCTTGCCCATTGCATGCACCATCACCCCCGGATCCCGCAGGGCGATCAAGCGATTGGCCTGATAACCGTGAGCGAGAAACGCCCCGGACATGGCCTTGCCCACCAGCAGCGCAATCACCGGATGCCCGGCCAGACGGGCGCGGGCATAAGCGTCCGCCGCACCGGCCAAAGCCTGATGAATGCCGAGGGCTTCTTCGCGGCGACCATAGGCCTGGCTCGGCACATCGACGATGGCGATCAAGGGACGCTTTTGCGTTTTGTCTCGGTCGGCGGTGATCGCATCATCCACAGCCTTGGCCAGGCCCCAGCCTTCGAGCAAACCGACTTCGCCGTTGCGAGCGCGAGGGAAACGGTTTTGCGGATCGGCGACCACCGCGATAAAGCGCCCGAGTAGCCCGTCGGCGACCTTCAGCGAGGGCGGCAAACCTTCAACCGCGTTCGCGCCAGCGCTCAAGGCGTTGAACCAGTTCAAACCGCGCACGGAATAACCACTCATGAGCGCTCTCCTTGATACAGATCGCGAACCACCGAAGGCTCGATTTGCTTGTCAGTGTCCAGGGTCGTCAGGCGTTGCAGGAACCACTCGGCTCGTTGACTGCGCGGTTGCGCTGGCAAGCCTTGTTGCAACAATTCGCCGACCTGTTGGCGAATCTGCGCCACGTCATCGGCGACGTAACGGTCCACCAGACCACTGGCAAACCGTTGCTCGCCGCCGGTCAGGCTCCAGATGAAGGGCCGGTCGCGGGAGTCGTATTCCTCGATCCCGGCTTCCTGCTCGATCACCTGCGGGCCGTTCAGGCCAAGGCGTGCTTCCTGGGTCACCAGCAAGTAGCTGCACAGCGCGGCGGCAATCGACATCCCGCCAAAGCAACCGACGCTGCCGGCTACCACGCCGACCACCGGCTGGTACTGCTGCAAATCGACAATCGCCGCGTGGATGTCGGCAATCGCCGCCAGCCCGAGGTTGGCTTCCTGCAAGCGCACGCCGCCGGTTTCCAGCAGCAGGATGGCGCGGGTCGGAATGCCTTTGCGGTTGTCCTCGGCGGCCAGTTCCAGCGCGCCGGCGATTTTCGCGCCGCCGACTTCACCGAGACTGCCGCCCTGAAACGCGCCTTCAATCGCCGCGATCACCACCGGCAAACCGTCGAGGCTGCCCTTGGCGATCACCACGCCGTCATCGGCCTGCGGCACTACGCCCTGACGTTCGAGCCATGGCGACATGACGCGTTGAAACGGGTCGAGCAATTCGCGGAAGGTGCCGGCGTCGAGCAAGGCTTTCGCCCGCTGCCGGGCGCCGAGTTCGACGAAGCTGTGTTTGTGCAGAAGTGCCGAGGTGTCAGTCATGGCCGATCTCCTCGAAGCCCTGTTCCAGGCGCAGACGCACCACGCCCGGGGTCGCGCCGAAGTCATGGATATCGATGGCCATCGCCGGCGGTGTGGTGCCGTCGAACATCCGCTCGAACAGATGCTGCCAGCGCTGCTGCGCGCCATTGACCGAGGTTTGCACATTGATTGTCAGTTTGCCGGCCAGGCCCGGTTCGATCAGCACTTCCAGATCGCCCGAACCGACACAACCGACCAGCGCCCGACCGCGCGGCGGCTGCCCGGCGGGGAATTCAAAGGATAAGGTTTCCATCAAAACGCTCCCTGAAGGATGCCGTCGCGCTCGATTCGATCAAGCAGCAGAGTGGCGGCGAGCAAGTCGGCGGCGCCACCGGGCGAGGCATTCAATGCAATGAGTTGTTGATCCAGTTCGTGCAGGCGACGGCGACCGGTGAGGCTGGCGCTGCCACCGGCGTCGAGCACTGCCTGGGCGCCGTGCTGCATGGCGTGCAGACCCTGTTCGCCGGCGCGATAGAGGACGCAGGTGTCGGCGAGGTCGGTCATGATCGCCAGCAAGCCATCGAGCCGGGCGTTCTGTTCGCCATGGCCGGCGGCGCGGCTGCGCTTGAGTTGCGGCAGACCGCGTTGCACAACGGACGGAAAGCCGAGTTGCGCTTCTTCCCGGGCACCGCGAGCGCCGTAGCGCTGGGCGACTTGCGCGCCGTGGCTCAGCGGACGCGGCGCATAACGGTCATCGAGCAATGCCAGACGCGCAGCGCGCAGAGTGACGGCGCCAGCGCTGGTGGATTTGGTGTCCAGCGCAGCAGCCGTGACCAGCAGACCCAGCGCCCAAATCGCCCCGCGATGGGTGTTCACGCTGTTGGTGGTGGCGAGCATCGCTTGCTCGCCTTCCCGTCCGATGCGGCCGATGGCTTCGCGCAGCGGCAAGCCAATCTCGCCGAACTCGAGCGCGGCTTCGGCCATTTCCTTGAACGCCGGCCACAACGCCAGCGCCGAGGCATGCATCAATCCCAGGTGCAGGTCGGTGTGTGCACCGTTGCCGCGACGGTCGACCAGCGCCGGTTTCGGCGACAGGTCGGCTTCGTCGATCAGCGCGTCCACGGCCAAATCCGCCAGCCGTTCCGCGAGGGTGATGGTTTTGGGTTGCAGGTTGAGTGCGTGCATTACCAGCTCCTGAACTTGGCGGGCGGGTTGTAGAGGCCGCCGGACCACTCGACCAGATCGGCCACGCTTTTCGCCGCGAGCAGTTCGCGGGTGGCGTCAGTGCGGCGGATACCGAGGTCTTCGGGCAAGGCGATCAGGCCTTCGCGGCGCATGCGTTCGGTGTCTTTCGGGTTATGGCGCAGGCCGATGGCGGTGACGCCGGCGACCGCAGCGATCATCGCCTGACGCTCTTCCAGCGAGCGCGCCTTGTACAGGTAGGCGATGCCTTCTTCGGTGAGCAGGTGAGTGACGTCGTCGCCGTAGATCATGATCGGCGCCAGCGGCATCCCGCTTTTCTTCGCCACCTCTACCGCGTCGAGGGTTTCGACGAAGGTGGGTTTGCCGCCCTCCTGGAACGTCTCGACCATCTGCACCACGAGTTTCTTGCCGCGTTCGAGCATCGGTTGCTGCGAATCATCGTGGCGCATATCAAGCCACGCCGGGGTGCCGTGACGACGGCCGCGCGGGTCGTGACCCATGTTCGGTGCGCCACCGAAACCAGCGAGGCGGCCACGGGTGACAGTGGAGGAATGGCCATCGCCATCGACTTGCAGGGTTGCGCCGATGAACAGGTCCACCGCGTATTGCCCGGCCAGTTGGCAGAACATCCGGTTGGAACGCAGCGAGCCGTCGCGCCCGGTGAAGAACACATCGGGGCGAGCGGCGATGTAGTTTTCCATGCCCAGTTCGGTGCCGAAGCAATGCACGCTTTCGACCCAGCCACTTTCAATCGCCGGGATCAGCGTCGGGTGCGGGTTGAGCGTCCAGTTGCGGCAGATCTTGCCTTTGAGGCCGAGGGATTCGCCGTAGGTCGGCAGGATCAATTCGATGGCGGCGGTGTTGAAACCGATGCCATGGTTCAGCGACTGCACGTTGTGTTTTTCGTAGATCCCGCGAATCGCCATCATCGCCATCAACACGTGCACAGGCTTGATGTGGCGCGGGTCGCGGGTGAACAGCGGCTCGATATAGAACGGTTTGTCCGCCACCACCACGAAATCGACCCACGATGCGGGGATGTCCACGCGAGGCAGTTCGCTGACGTCGTCTACCAACTGGTTGACCTGGACGATGACGATGCCGTCGCTGAAGGCTGCCGGTTCGATCAGCGCCGGGGTGTCTTCGGTGCTCGGGCCGGTGTAGATGTTGCCGGCACGGTCGGCCATGAACCCGGCCGAGAGCACGACGTTGGGGATCAGATCCACCACCAGCCGGGCGTAGAGTTCGATGTAGGTGTGGATCGCGCCGACTTCCAGCAGACCGTCTTCGAGCAACTGGCTGATACGCAGGCTCTGGGTACCGGCGAAGGAGAAATCGAGCTTGCGGGCGATGCCGCGTTCGAACAGGTCAAGATGCTCGGAGCGGCCGACGCTGGGCATAATCATGTGCAGATCGTGGAGCTTTTCAGGATCGGCCTTGGCCAGCGCACGGGAAAGAAAATCCGCCTGCTTCTGGTTGTTGCCCTCCAGCACCACACGGTCGCCCGGATGGATCAGCGCTTCGAGCGCCGCGACGATCCTGTCGGTGGGCAACACCGCACCGTCGGCCAGCCCGCGCACCTTGTCGAGGCGCCGCTGCTTCTCGTCACGCCGCCGCGTCCAGCGCGAGTCGGGGGAAATGGTTGTTGTCATGCTCACTCCACGGGGTTCGCTGTCGTGGAGCTACCTTAGGAGTGTGATCGAGGGGCATCAATCAAGCGCAGTGGCGAACCGTTACGGTGAGCGTAACGATCAGCGGACAAGCCCCGCATCCACCAACAATTTCTCCAATGCCAACAAATCCGGCACCTTCGCCACCTGTTCCCCCACCTGCACCGCCGCCTGCTCCAGCGCACACAACGGCACGTCGACATAACTCAACTGGCTGTCGAGCTTGTACGAGCGTGGAATCCCCTGCACCAGTAGCGCGATGAACTTCAACTCCGGCCGCCCGCCGAGGGCGTTGAGGATGACGATCCGCGCCCGTTCGCCGATGACGATCTTGTTGCCGCACGCCGACTCGAAACTCAGCAGCGGAATCTGCCGCTCACGCCAGGTCACCCGACCGAGATACCACGGCGGCGTGTCGAGATCGAAGGCGCTCGACTGGTAGTCGATCAGCTCGGCGACGGCGACGTTGGGCAGGATCAGGTTGCGATCCGCCAGCGGCAGCAGCAGCCCGGTGAGTTGGCTGGTGCGCTGGTTGTGCCGGCGTTCATGCATGTTTTTTGCTCCACAGGGCGATGCTTTCGAGCAGCACCGATTCCTGGTACGGCTTGCCGAGGTAGTCGTTGACGCCGATGGCCATCGCGCGGTCGCGGTGTTTCTGGCCGGTGCGCGAGGTGATCATGATGATCGGCAGGTGTTGCAGGCGTTCGTCGTGACGCACCTGGGTCGCCACTTCGAAGCCGTCCATGCGCGGCATTTCGATGTCGAGCAGCATCAGGTCCGGCATGTGTTCTTCCAGCAGCAGCATCGCATCGACCCCGTCCTTGGCGGTCAGCACGTTCATGCCGTGGCGTTCGAGCAGGCGGCTGGTGACCTTGCGCACCGTGACCGAATCGTCGACCACCATCACCAGCAACGGCTTCTGCGGTTCGCTTTCGATTTCGTGACTGGCCGGACGCTGCGGCAACCGCGCCTGCATCGCGCGGATCGGCGCCAGCAGGTCGAGAATCAGCACCACCCGGCCATCGCCGAGGATCGTCGCCCCGGACACGCCCTGCACCGACGCGAACTGCGGGCCGAGGCTCTTGACCACGATCTCGCGGGTGCCGGCCATCGTGTCGACCTGCACCGCGATGTGCCGGTCGTTGCACTGCACCAGCAAGACCGGCACCGGCAGGCTCTGGCCGGACAGTTTTGGCCGTGGCGCGGTTTTCAGCAGCTCGCCCAGGTAGCACAGTTCATAACGCTGGCCGCCGTACTGATAACTCGGCGGATCGAGACGGAAATGTCCATCCAGTTCATTCGGCAGTACGCGGACGATGCCGTCGATGGTGTTCAGCGGAATCGCGTACTGATCCTCACCGCACTGCACCATCAGCGCACGGTTGACCGACACGGTGAACGGCAGGCGAATGCGGAAATGCACGCCCTGCCCCGGCACCGAGTCGATGCTCATGGTTCCGCCCAGTTGCCGGACTTCTTCGTGCACCACGTCCATGCCCACGCCGCGCCCGGAAATCTGGGTGATTTTCTCGGCCGTGGAAAAGCCTGGCTGGAGGATGAACTGCAACACTTCGCGGTCGCTGATATCGGCATCCGGCGCCAGCAGACCGCGCTTGATCGCCTTGCGTCGCACCGCGTCCAGCGGCACGCCGGCGCCATCGTCGCGGATGTCGAACACGATGTCGCCGCCCTCGCGAGACAGGTCGAGGCTGATCTGCCCTTGCGCCGGTTTGCCCGCCGCCAGCCGGACTTCGGCGGACTCCAGACCATGGTCGACGGCGTTGCGCAGCATGTGCTCCAGCGGTGCGGCCATGCGTTCGAGAACGTTGCGGTCCATCTCGCCTTCGGCGTTGCCGACGCTGAACGCGACGTCCTTGCCCAGCTCTTCGGCGACCTGTCGGACGATGCGTTTCAAACGCGGTAACATGCGTTCGAACGGCACCATGCGCGTGCGCATCAGGCCTTCCTGCAATTCGGTGTTGATCCGCCCCTGTTGCTGCAACAGGTTCTCGGCGTCGTGGGTGCGCCGGTCGAGTGTTTCCTTCAGATCCAGCAAGTCGGAAGCGGACTCGAACAGCGCCCGTGACAGCTGCTGCAACTGCGAATGGCGGTCCATTTCCAGCGGGTCGAAGTCTTCATAACCGAGGCGTTCGGCATCCACTTGCTGACGGCTGAGGATGCGCCCCTGGGTTTCGGTGTCGAGCCGGCGCAACTGGTCGCGCATACGCTCGATGGTGGTTTCCATCTCGTGCAGGGCGGTCTGTGCATCGCTGACTTGCTGCTCGATGCGCCCACGGAAAATCGAGGTTTCGCCGGCGAGGTTGACCAGTTCATCCAGCAGCTCGGCGGAGACCTTGACCATGTCCGCCCCGGCCTCGGGCGCCGGGGCAGCAGGCTCGACCTTGACCGCAACCGGCGGCACGGGTGCAGGGGTTTGCACGACCAGCGGATGGCTGAAATTCTGGATCGCGCTGATCAACCGGTCTGCCGGTGGGCACGGCTGGCCGGCACGCACTGCATCGAGCATCTGCGCCAAGCGGTCCTGGCCGCGCTGCAACAGCGCGAACAGTTCGGCGCTGCCTTGCAGGGTGCCGGCGGACAGGCTTTCGTATAGGTACTCCAGCTCATGGGCGAGGTCGCCGATCGGGCCGATCTCCACCATCCGCGCGCCGCCCTTGAGGGTATGCAGGTCGCGCAGCAGGGTTTCCACTTCCTGGCGATTGCCGGGCTCGGCCTGCCAGCGCAACAGCGCGGCGCCGGAGTTTTCGATGATGTCGAAACCTTCCTCGAGGAAGATCTCCAGCAGCTCCGGATCGTGTCCGGGGCCGTGCTGCGTGACGGTGGCTGATGGCGTTTCGGGGTTGGTGCTCGGGCCCTGACGGAAACGGCGGATCGCCTCGATCAGGTCCTGCGCCGGATCCAGCGGCTGGTGCCGGTGCAACTGTTCGAGGAACTGTGCCAGACGCTCGTGGCTCTGGCGCAGCAATCGGTCGAGGGCTTCGCTGTGGCTGTAACGACGATCCACCAGCCCTTCGTAAAGGCCTTCCAGCTCATGGGCCAGATCACCGACCGCCGCCACCTCGGCCATCCGCGCGCCGCCCTTGAGCGTGTGCAAATCCCGTTGCAGCGACGACAGCGGTGCGCCGTTTTCCGGATCTTTCAGCCAGCGCTGCAAGGCTTGGCCGGCGCTGTCGAGAATGTCGACCGCCTCTTCGAGGAAGATCTCCACGATCTCCTCGTCCGGCCCGCTGTCGACGCTGTGTTGTTGCAGTTCGGCGGTGGCGCTGCCCAGTTCGCGGATGCTCAGGGTGCGGCTGCCGTCGCTGCGGATCAGGCCCATTGCCGACGGATCGAGGCTCTCGTCGAGCAGTTCGTGCAAGGCGCGGATGCGTTGCGGTTGCGGGGTGATTTCCTGGCCGGCGGCCAGTTCGTCGAGCATGTTGATCAGCGCTTCGTGGGCCTGCTGCGCCTCATGAAAAAACCGCTCGCTGACCGCCAGGCTGCTTTCTTCAACCGCGCCGTACAGATCGAGCAAGGCTTCGCACAGCACATCCACCGGCAGCAGATCTGCCAGGTGTGCGCCTTCGCCCAGGGTGGTCAGCTCATCCAGCAGCGCGCTGAGTTCCTGACGTTCGCCGGGGTGCTGCTGCCAGCGCTGCAAGAGGTTTTCGGCGTCGAGCAGGATGTCCATGCCCTGGGCCAGGAAGTTGTTGATCAGTTGCGGATCGCGCTTGACCCGCAAGGCACTGCTCGGGGCATTGAGGATCGATTCCAGACGCTCGCCGATCAGGGTTTCGGTGCGTTTGATCAGCGACTGCGCGCCGACAATCGGCGCCAGCGGATCGTGTTTGAGCTGACGCAGACCGACACGGAACAGGCCCTCGGCCTCCAGCAGCAGCTCCACTTCGTCGAGGTCCAGCGCCAGTTGATGGGCCTTGAATTCCCGGGCGAGCTTGTCGAGCGGCGCCGCCAGTTCGGCAATCGGCGAAACCCCCGCCATCGAGGCGCTGCCCTTGAGGGTGTGCAGCGCTCGCTGCAATTCGTCGCTGGCCTGTAACGGCACATGCTCGGCAGCCTGATCGAGAAAACGGTTGAGGCTGGCGAGGTGGGTCTCGGCTTCGTTGCGAAAGATCTCCAGCAACAACGGATCGAGGGCTGCGACGTCTTCCACGTCCTCGGCCGGCAGCGGCGTGTCGCCCTTGGCTAGCGCGTGGGCACGGGCCGCCAGTTGATCGACATCGTGGCGTTGGCGCTGGCCGTTGGTGGCGAATTCGCCGATCAGGTCCGGCAACAGCAGTAGGGTATCGGCAAGCAACTGGCGCACCGCCGGGCCGGGTTCGACGCTGTGTTCCAGCACGCGATTGAGCAGGTTTTCCACCGCCCAGGCCAGCTCGCCGAGGACCAGCGCACGCACCATCCGGCCACTGCCCTTGAGGGTGTGGAAGGCGCGGCGCAGTTCACTCAGGGCGGCTCTGTCATCGGGCGCGGCAGACCAGCGCGGCAGGTATTCGCTCAGCACTTCGAGCACTTCCCCGGTCTCTTCGAGGAACACTTCGCGCAGCTCGTCGTCCACCGGTTCTTCATCGGCCGGTGGCGGCAGCAGGCTGCCCGGCGTGGTCAGCGCCGGCGGGTTGACCGCCGACACCGGGCTGGCCAGTACTTCGGCCAACGACTGCACGATCTCCGGGTCGTCCAGTTCCTGCAAATCCTGCATCACCAGCGCTTCGCTGGGGCTGAGCACATCGTCGAGCACCGGCACATGCGGCTCGCCGGGCTGTTCGTCAGGAAAGAAACCGAGACTGGCGAGGCTTTTCTGCGCGATATCCAGCAAGTGTTCGCTGGGTGCCTGCGGGTCGTCGGTCAGGCGCTCGAGGTAATACTCGAGGCTGGTGATGGCGTCGGCGAGGCTGTCGAGTTGCTGCCAGCCCGGCTCGTGAGGGTCGAGCAACAGGTGCTCGCGGATAAATCCGTTGCAGGCTTCGAGCAGGCTTGCCGCACGCGCCAGCGGGATCATCGCCAGCGCGCCGCGCACCTGGGTCAACAGCGCCGGCAGGCTTTGCAGTTGCTGGCGATCCCAGTCGGCGTCGATGTAGTCGACGATCATGTCCTTGGCCTGTTGCAGGCAGATCCGTGCTTCCTTGATCACGATCTGATGGATCTGCGTCAGGTCGGTGGTCGGCAGGCGCGAGTCTTCCGGGCTTTCCGGTTCCACCGTGCCGACCATCCCGGCCAGCGTCGCTTCGACGTAGAGCAAGGCGCCGGCGACGTCCATCAGCGTGGCGTCGTTCGGTTCGCGCTGGCCCTGAGCGAGGCTGAGCACCACCGCCAGTTGATCGATGATCACCTTGCGTGGCTGGCCGAAACCGAGCACCGCCAGGGTGTCGGCGATCTGCCGCAGCGGCGCCAGCAGGCTGTCCAGATCCGAGGCGTGCTGGCGGTCGCTGCGCACGAACAGGTCGAGGCGTTCCTTGACCCGCACCAGTTCTTCGCACAGCGCCGCGAGCACCGAGCGCATGGCATCGCGGTCGGGGCCGGCCAGGCGCGCGCGTTCTTCGTCGACCATCGCGCTGTCGGGCAGCGCGTCGTCCAGGGAGTAGCGATCTTTCATGGTCAGCATCTGCCCGGTGGGATGTTCGGCTTTGGCGATATAAAACAGCAGGCTTTTCAGCAGTTCAGGCGGTGGCGGCTGGTTGAGGCCGGGCATGCCCTGTTCGAGCAGGCGCTTGAGTTCCTTGTCGGCATCCTTGAACAGGCTGCGCAGGGCCGGGCTGTTGGCGATCCGCCCTTCGCGCATGCCTTCGACCAGCGCCGAAGCGACCTGCCACAACGGGCTCAGTGGCGAGTTACCGCTGAGTGCTTCAAGCCGTGTAAAGACCTTGGCCAGATAAGCGAGATGCGTCTGGTCGTCCTGCTCGCGGAGCAATCCGACCAACGCCATTTGCAGCATCTGGCGCAACTTGCGCAGCACATTCGGCAGCTCTGCCGGTTGCAGCAGCGCCAGGGTTTCCTCGCCCAAAGGCGCAAGTTCAGGCAACTGCGGGCTGAACAGGCTGGTTTCCGACAGCAGGCTTTCGCCCCGGGCGCTGCGCAAGTCGTTGATCAGCGGCAGCACCACCAGCGGCAGATCGCGGCGGGCGCCCTGCACGCGGTCGAGGTAGATCGGCAACTGACCCAGCGCCTGCAACAGCAAGTGCAGTGCTTCGTCGCGGTGGCTGACGCGGTCGTTCTGCAACGCTTCGACCAGGTGTTCCATCTCTTCGGCCAGCAACGCCGCACCGTAGAACTCGACCATTTGCAGGCTGCCGTGTACCTGATGGATGCAGGCCAGGCATTCGTCCAGCCCCGGCACCGACTGCGGATCGTCGAGCACGGCTTCGATGGCCTGATGCGCCTGTCTCAGCGTCTCGGCTATTTCACCCTTGACCCATTCGAGGGCCACGTAGTCGTGCCGGTCACCCATAACCACTCCGCTCGACATGGACTCGCCCGCAGGCCTCACGCCTTGTCCGCGACGGGCGCAGGCGCCGCCGGCAAGGTGAACCCGGACACCGAGCGGCGCAACTGGCTGGCCATTTTCGCCAGGTTGCCGATGCTCTCGGCGGTGGCCGTGGAGCCGGACGAAGTCTGCGAGGTGATCTGCTGGATCACGTTCATCGTCAGGGAAATCTGCCCGGCCGAAGACGTCTGCTGCTGCGCCGCGTTTGAGATGCTCTGGATCAGCGCCGCGAGGGTCTTGGACACGCCTTCGATTTCTTCCAGGGCCACACCGGCATCCTGCGCCAGCCGCGCGCCGCGCACCACTTCGGTGGTGGTCTGCTCCATGGAAATCACGGCTTCGTTGGTGTCGGTCTGGATCGCCCGCACCAGCGTCTCGATCTGCCGGGTCGCGGCGGACGAACGCTCGGCCAGCCGCTGCACTTCGTCGGCCACCACGGCGAAACCACGCCCGGCATCACCGGCCATCGAGGCCTGAATTGCCGCGTTGAGGGCAAGAATGTTGGTCTGGTCGGCGATGTCGTCGATCAGGCTGACGATGTCGCCGATTTCCTGGGACGACTCGCCCAGGCGCTTGATGCGTTTGGCGGTGTCCTGGATCTGTTCGCGGATGTTGTCCATGCCGTGGATGGTGTTGTGCACCACCTCGTTGCCCTTGTTGGCGATCTCCACCGACCGCTCGGCAACCGCCGAGGATTCGGCGGCGTTGGCCGACACCTGATCGATGGACTGGGCCATGTCGCTGATCGCGGTCGAGGCTTCGGAAATCTGCTGGGCCTGATGCTCCGAGGCCTGGGCCAGGTGCATGGCGGTGGCCTGGGTTTCCTGCACCGCGGCGGCGACCTGGCCGGCGGTGAGGTTGATGGTGGCGACCAGATCGCGCAGCTGGTCGACGGAATAGTTGATCGAATCGGCGATGGTCCCGGTGAAGTCTTCGGTCACCGAGGCGGTTACGGTCAGGTCGCCGTCGGCGAGGTCTTCGATCTCGTCGAGCAGGCGCATGATCGCATTCTGGTTGCGCTCGTTCTTCTCGGCGGTCTCGCGCAACTGACGGTTGGTTTCCCGGACCATGACCATGCCGATCAGGATGATCGAGGCCAGCGCCAGCAGGCCCAGCACGTAGCCGCCGATGGTGTCGGTATTGCGCCCGCCGGCGAGGTTTTCGAAACCGGTGGCCAGGTGCGAGGCTTCGTCGAGCAGGGTCTGCGACAGGCTGAAGATATTGGTGGCCGATTCACGGACCTTGAACAGCTCCGGCGAGGTTTCGAGGATTTCATCCACCGAACCCGAGACGAACTGGAACAGTTCGGAGATCTCGCTCAAACGCGCGCGCGCGTCGCGGTCTTCGACCTGGCTGATCTTCAGTGCCGGGTTGCCCTGCAGCATGCCGTTAAGCACCTGACCGAAGCGTGCGGCATCGCGACCGAAGGCATCGGCAGCCTGCTGGGAGTTTTCATCGCCGGAAAGCACGGTGTTGACCGCGCCGAGAATCCGTTCGGCCAGCAGCGACTGACGCTGGGCCATCGCCACCTGCGCCGCCGGAGCGCCGCGTTGCAGGAGGATTTCCACGACCTTTTCGTATTCGATCTGCAACTGCGGCACGGTTTCGGCCAGGGTCGCGGCCACCTGATGCAGGGACAGCACGGTCTGTTCGCTGGAGAGAATCGCGTCGGTGTTTTTCAGCAGGCGTTCCCAGTCCAGCTGCACGGCGCGCATTTCCGGGCGCACGGTGGACGGCGCGGGCGGCAGGCCGGTGGCCGGGTCGCCTTTCTTCAGGTAGCCCCAACGCTGGGCGAAGTCGTTGCGCGCATCGCTCAACAGCTTGAACGCGGCAGCCTTGCCGGCGGCGGCTTCGGTGGCGTTCTTGGCGATCCGCTGCGACAGCACCCGCAGCTCGCCGGCGTGGCCGATGTACTGCTTGTCGTAGTTGGCCTGGGTGTTGAGGTAAGCGAAGTTGGCGAACAGCAGCATGATAAACACGATCAGTGCGATGAACAGCACGATGATCTGCGAGCGGCTGCGCGAGCCTTCTGCGGGCTTGCCTGTTTTTGCTTTGATCATCGGTCCTCGCCTGTTAAACCGCGACGTGCATGAAACTCGGTGACTGCGCCAGCGCAAACAGGCTGAACACCCGCCAGTTCTGCTCGCGCCGGAAATAGCCCTTGATGAACTCGCCCTTGGAGCCTTGCCGTTTACTGATCGAGACGGATTCGAAACTGTCCTGCTCGAAGTGCTGCAGGCCGAAGACTTCATCGACCAGCAACCCCGCAAACACGTCCTGATGCTCTACCACCAGTACCCGCCGCTGCTTGCGCATCGGTGACAGCTCATGGCCGAAAAAGCCACACAGGTCCATGACCGGCAACAGCCGTCCGCGCAGGTTGGCCACGCCCTTGACCCACGGCTTGACGCCCGGCAACTGGGTGACGCGCAGTTCGGGCAGCACTTCGCTGACTTCGCCCATGGGCGTGACATACCAGTGCTCGCCCAGACGAAAGCCGATGCCGCTCCAGCGATCCTGGCGCGCCGGTTGCGACGGCAGGTCCGCCGCCAGCAGGCGACAGCGCTGGTCGATCTGCCACAACAGTTCGAACGCGGTCAGCGATTCGCTCATGGCGGCGCGATCAACCGGCCAGCACGTTGTTCAGGGTCTTGATCAGCGTGTCTTCGTCGACCGGTTTGGTCAGGTAGTCCTTGGCGCCCTGGCGGGTGCCCCAGACCTTGTCGGTCTCCTGATCCTTGGTAGTGATGATGATCACCGGGATGTGGCTGGTCTCCGCATCCTTGGTCAACTGGCGGGTGGCCTGAAAACCGTTGAGGCCGGGCATGACGATGTCCATCAGCACCGCGTCAGGTTTTTCCTGGCGGGCCAGGGCCACGCCGTCGGCGCCGTTTTCGGCTTTCAGCACTTCGTGCCCGTGCTTTTCCAGCATGCCGGTGAGTTTGTACATTTCGGTCGGCGAATCATCGACGATCAGGATACGTGCCATGGTCTTCCCCATTTTTCTTGTCGACACCGGGCCCGCTGGCCGAGCGTCTCTGTGCGTGTCTTACTGCGGCAAAGCGGCAGCGAAGCCCGGAACATGGGCCGAAATCGCGTCGAGCAGTTCTTCCTTGCTGAAAGGCTTGGTCAAAAATTGATCGGAACCGACAATCCGCCCCTTGGCCTTGTCGAACAGCCCGTCCCGGGACGACAGCATGATCACCGGCGTGCCCTTGAACGCATTGTTGTTCTTGATTAAAGCGCAGGTCTGATAACCATCCAGACGCGGCATCATGATGTCGACAAAGATGATCCCGGGATGGTGGTCGGCGATCTTCGCCAGGGCGTCAAAACCGTCGATCGCGGTGATGACTTCGCACCCTGCATTTTTCAACAGGGTCTCGGCGGTGCGACGAATCGTTTTCGAGTCGTCGATCACCATGACCTTCAAGGCGCTGGACTGCTGTTCCATAAGGGGGCTCTACCGTCGCCTTTGCGAATCAATTTGTCCGTTTTGCGATGCGTAATGGCTGGAAACCCTTGATGTTCAAGGGCCAGCACGACATGGCAGCCTTTTTAGCACAGTCTCCTGATCCAATCTATCGACGGGTTTTTCCTTGACCGAAAACCCGCCCGGCGCCACTCTGGCGGCACTTTTTTCATACCGATCCGGTAGCCAATTTTCGAGGAAAACCCAATGAGCGTTCGCGTCGGGATTGTCATGGACCCTATCGCCAGCATTTCCTATAAAAAGGATAGCTCGCTGGCCATGCTGCTGGCGGCGCAGAAGCGCGGCTGGGAACTGTTCTATATGGAACAGAAAGACCTTTATCAGGGCGAAGGCCAGGCACGGGCGCGGATGAAGCCGCTGAAAGTCTTCGCCAACCCGGAAAAATGGTTCGAACTGGGCACCGAGCAGGATTCGCTGCTGAGCGACCTGAACGTGATCCTGATGCGCAAGGATCCGCCGTTCGACATGGAGTTCGTCTACTCCACCTACCTGCTCGAACAGGCCGAGTCGGCCGGGGTGCTGGTGGTCAACAAGCCGCAGAGCCTGCGCGACTGCAACGAAAAACTGTTCGCCACCCTGTTCCCGCAGTGCACGCCGCCGACCGTGGTCAGCCGCCGCGCCGACGTGCTGCGTGAATTTGCCGCCAAACATGGCGACGTTATCCTCAAGCCGCTGGACGGCATGGGCGGTACTTCGATTTTCCGTCACCGCGCCGGCGACCCGAACCTGTCGGTGATCCTGGAAACCCTGACCGCCCTCGGCGCCCAGCAGATCATGGGCCAGGCCTACCTCCCGGCGATCAAGGACGGCGACAAGCGCATCCTGATGATCGACGGCGAGCCGGTGGATTACTGCCTGGCGCGGATTCCGGCCCAAGGCGAAACCCGTGGCAACCTCGCGGCCGGTGGTCGTGGCGAAGCCCGCCCGTTGACCGACAAGGATCGCTGGATCGCCGCCCAGGTCGGCCCGACCTTGCGCGAAAAAGGCCTGCTGTTCGTCGGCCTGGACGTGATCGGCGAGCACCTGACCGAAATCAACGTCACCAGCCCGACCTGCATCCGCGAAATCGACAATGCCTTCGGCACCGACATCGGCGGCCTGCTGATGGATGCCATCGAGAAAAAGCTGCAAGCTTGATGTGCATCACATGCAGCCTGTCGCTTGATGCTTGAAGCTAAAGGCGTGAAACCAACATTGCGTTATCATGCGCGGCCTGTGAAAAACGCGATGTTGGTTTTCTTGTCATGACACTTCCGTCCGATCTGCCCGCTGAACTCGCCCATAAAGGCGTGCGCCCGGTCGATCGCCTCGGATTTACCCTGTTTCTCGCGGCGCTGATCCATCTGGCGCTGCTGCTCGGCGTGGGTTTCACCATGGTCGAGCCCAAGCAGATCAGCAAAACCCTGGAAATCACCCTCGCCACCTTCAAGAGCGAAAAGAAGCCGGCGAAGGCTGACTTCCTCGCCCAGGAAAACCAGGAAGGCAGCGGCACCCTCGACAAGAAGGCGATCCCCAAGACCACCGAGGTCGCGCCGTTCCAGGACAACCAGGTCAAGAAAGTCACCCCGCCGCCCGCCGCCAAGCCGGAAGTGCAGGAAGCCGCACCCAAAGCAGCGGTGACCACCGTCGCGCCGAAACCGAAAAAGGCGCCGACCAAGAAAGAAGAAGCCAAGACCGAGACCAAACCGACGGTCGACGCCCCGACCTTCGACAGCTCGCAGCTCTCCAGCGACATCGCCAGCCTCGAAGCCGAACTGGCCAACGAACAACAGCTCTACGCCAAGCGCCCGCGCATTCACCGCCTGAGCGCGGCGTCGACCATGCGCGACAAGGGCGCCTGGTACAAGGACGAGTGGCGCAAGAAGGTCGAGCGCATCGGCAACCTCAATTACCCCGACGAAGCCCGGCGCAAGCAGATCTACGGCAATCTGCGCCTGATGGTGTCGATCAACCGCGACGGCTCGCTGTATGAAGTGCTGGTGCTGGAGTCTTCCGGCCAGCCGCTGCTGGATCAGGCGGCGCAGCGCATCGTGCGACTGGCAGCCCCGTTTGCACCGTTTACCGGGGACCTGTCGGACATCGACCGGCTGGAAATCATCCGCACCTGGAAATTCGCCCGGGGCGACCGGCTGTCCAGTAACTGAATACATCGCTCCCACTTTTGATCTGGGTTGTTCTCTGATCCTCAGCTTGTCAGCTTGTCAGCTTGTCAGTTTGCCCCTTCGACGCCACACTAGCGCACATGAAAAACGTCAGCCCCAGCTACCTCAAGCATCACTTCCTGATCGCCATGCCACACATGGCCGACCCGAACTTTGCCCATACCTTGACCTACATCGTCGAGCACACGGCCAATGGCGCCATGGGGCTGGTGGTCAACCGACCGCAAGAGCTGAATCTGGCCGACATCCTCGAACAATTGCGCCCGGACATCGATCCGCCAGCGCTGTGCCAGCATGTGCCGATCTTCATCGGCGGCCCGGTGCAGACTGATCGCGGTTTTGTCCTGCACCCGGCGGGCAAGACCTTCCAGGCCACCGTCGAGCTGGACGGCGATCTGGCCCTGTCCACCTCGCAGGACGTGCTGTTCGCCATCGCCGACGGCGTGGGCCCGGCCAAAAGCGTCATCACCCTTGGTTATGCGGGCTGGGAAGCCGGGCAACTGGAGGCCGAGCTGGCCGACAACGCCTGGCTGACCTGCCCGTACGACGCCGACATCCTGTTCAACACCAGCAGTGAACTGCGCCTGGAAGCGGCGGCCAAGCACCTGGGGATCAACCTCAGCCTGCTGACCAGCCAGGCAGGACACGCCTGATGGCCCTGCGCCTGATCCTCGGCTTCGACTACGGCACCAAACAGATCGGCGTGGCGGTCGGCCAGGTGATTACCGGCCAGGCCCGCGAACTGTGCACCTTGAAGGCGCAAAACGGTGTGCCGGACTGGAATCAGGTCGAAGCCCTGATAAAGGAATGGAAGCCCGACGCCGTGGTGGTCGGCCTGCCGCTGAACATGGACGGCACGCCCAGCGAGATGTGCGCCCGCGCCGAGAAATTCGCCCGCCGCCTCAACGGCCGCTTCAACCTGCCTTTCTATACCCACGACGAACGCCTGACGACCTTCGAAGCCAAGGGCGAACGGCTGGTGCGCGGCGGACAGAAAGGCAGCTACCGCGACAACCCGGTGGACGCCATCGCCGCCGCCCTGCTGCTGCAAGGCTGGCTCGACGAAAACACCGCACTATTTGAATCCTGACAAGCGCTACGGCGCTTTTCTTTTGGTTACAACCCGAGCCACGGTTCGCGAGAACCGGCTCGACCCCAAGAAGGAGCAACCATGAGCCTGCCCAATCCCGCCGATCTGATCAGCCAGATGGCGACCCGCCTCAAGGCGCACCTTGCCCAGCGTGATATCAGCGAACCGCGTTACATCGGCATCCGCACAGGCGGCGTCTGGGTCGCCCAGGCCCTGCTCGCAGAGCTGGGCAGCGACGCGCCATTGGGCACGCTGGATGTTTCCTTCTACCGCGACGACTTCAGCCAGAACGGCCTGCACCCGCAGGTGCGCCCGTCCGCCCTGCCCTTCGAAATCGAAGGCCAGCATCTGGTGCTGATCGACGACGTACTGATGAGCGGCCGGACCATCCGCGCCGCCATGAACGAACTGTTCGACTACGGCCGCCCGGCCAGCGTGACGCTGGTCTGCCTGCTGGACCTGGACGCCGGCGAACTGCCGATCCGCCCGAACGTGGTTGGCGCGACCCTGTCGCTGGCCGCCCACGAGCGGGTCAAGCTGTCCGGGCCGGAGCTGGCCCTCGAACTGCAAGACCTTGCCCTTTAATCCGCCCTATTGAGAGTCCCCCTCGCGATGACGCCTCTAGATACCAAGCGCCCGCTGCAGCTCAATGATCAGGGCCAGCTGCGCCACTTCCTCTCGCTCGACGGCCTGCGCCGCGAGTTGCTGACGGAAATCCTCGACACCGCCGACTCGTTCCTCGAAGTCGGTGCCCGGGCCGTGAAGAAGGTCCCGTTGCTGCGCGGCAAGACCGTGTGCAACGTGTTCTTCGAAAACTCGACCCGCACCCGTACCACCTTCGAACTGGCGGCCCAGCGGCTGTCGGCGGACGTGATCACCCTGAACGTGTCGACCTCGTCGGCCAGCAAGGGCGAAACCCTGCTCGACACCCTGCGTAACCTGGAAGCCATGGCCGCCGACATGTTCGTCGTGCGCCACGGTGATTCGGGCGCTGCACACTTCATCGCCGAGCATGTCTGCCCGCAAGTGGCGATCATCAACGGCGGCGACGGCCGGCACGCGCACCCGACTCAGGGCATGCTCGACATGCTGACCATCCGCCGCCACAAGGGCGGTTTCGAAAACCTCTCGGTGGCCATCGTCGGCGACATCCTGCACTCGCGGGTGGCGCGCTCGAACATGCTCGCCCTGAAGACCCTCGGCTGCCCGGACATCCGCGTGATCGCGCCGAAGACCTTGCTGCCGATCGGCATCGAGCAGTACGGCGTGAAGGTCTACACCGACATGACCGAAGGCCTGAAAGACGTCGACGTGGTGATCATGCTGCGCCTGCAGCGTGAGCGCATGACCGGCGGCCTGCTGCCGAGCGAAGGCGAGTTCTACCGCCTGTTCGGCCTGACCACCGCGCGCCTGGCCGGCGCCAAGCCCGATTGCATCGTCATGCACCCGGGGCCGATCAACCGCGGCGTGGAGATCGAGTCGGCGGTGGCCGACGGCCCGCACTCGGTGATCCTCAATCAAGTCACCTACGGCATCGCGATCCGTATGGCCGTGCTGTCGATGGCCATGAGCGGACAAACAGCGCAGCGTCAATTCGAGCAGGAGAACGCCCAGTGAAGCTCAGCATTCTCGGCGCCCGCGTCATCGATCCAAGCAGCGGCCTGGATCAAATCACCGACATTCACGTTGAAGCCTGCAAGATCGTCGCCCTTGGCGCTGCACCGGCAGGTTTCACCGCCGTCGAAACCATCGACGCCCAAGGCCTTGTCGCCGCTCCAGGCCTCGTAGACCTGAACGTCGCCCTGCGCGAACCGGGCTACAGCCGCAAAGGCACCATCGCCAGCGAAACCCGCGCGGCTGCAGCCGGTGGCGTGACCAGCCTGTGCTGCCCGCCGAAAACCAGACCGGTGCTCGACACTTCCGCCGTGGCCGAACTGATCCTCGACCGCGCCCGCGAGGCCGGCAACACCAAGGTGTTCCCGATCGGCGCGCTGAGCAAAGGTCTGGATGGTGAACAACTGGCCGAGCTGGTTGCCCTGCGCGACGCCGGTTGCGTGGCGTTCGGCAATGGCCTCGAAAGTTTCCGCAACACTCGCACCCTGTGCCGGGCGCTGGATTACGCGGCGACTTTCGACCTGACGGTGATTTTCAACTCCCAGGATCACGACCTCGCCGACGGCGGTCTGGCCCACGAAGGCCCCACCGCCAGCTTCCTCGGCCTGCCGGGCATCCCGGAAACCGCTGAAACCGTGGCGCTGGCCCGGGATCTGCTGCTGGTCGAGCAAACCGGTGTGCGTGCTCACTTCAGCCAACTAACCAGCGCTCGCGGCGTGGCCCTGATTGCTCAGGCCCAGGCTCGTGGCTTGAAAGTCACGGCGGATGTCGCCCTGTATCAATTGATCCTGACGGACGAAGCGCTGATCGACTTCAGCAGCCTGTATCACGTGCAACCGCCGCTGCGCACCCGCGCCGACCGCGATGGTCTGCGTGAAGCGGTGAAGTCCGGCGTGGTCTCGGCGATTTCCAGCCATCATCAGCCCCACGAGCGCGATGCCAAACTGGCACCCTTCGGCGCGACCGAGCCGGGCATCAGCAGCGTCGAACTGCTGCTGCCGCTGGCGATGACCCTGGTCGAGGATGGTCTGCTGGACCTGCCGACCCTGCTGGCCCGCCTGAGCGCCGGCCCGGCCGAGGCACTGCGCCTGCCGGCGGGCAAACTGGCGGTGGGTGGCGCGGCAGATATCGTGCTGTTCGACCCGAAGGCCTCGACCGTTGCCGGCGAAACCTGGCTGTCGAAGGGCGAGAACTGCCCGTTCCTAGGCCATAGCCTGCCGGGTGTGGTGCGTTACACGCTGGTGGATGGCCGGATCAGCCATCAGGCGTAAAAAAATGGCGAGGGAGCCAGCTCCCTCGCCATCACTTACTGAAAGGCGCCCCGCCCTTCGGCATTACGCACCGACACCTGATCGTTCAGCGTCCAGAAGTCATACAGCACCCCCAGAAAGAACAACCCGCCAGTCAGCAGATACACCACCCCGCTGATCCACTTGCCCTGATACATCCGGTGCACGCCGAGCGCGCCGAGAAAGGTCAGGAGAATCCATGCCACGTTGTACTCGATCGGGCCCGCGGCGAAACGCAGGTCGGCTTCGCGATCCATCGCCGGGATCAGGAACACGTCGATCAGCCAGCCGATCCCCAGCAACCCGAAGGTGAAAAACCAGATCGTGCCGGTCACCGGTTTGCCGTAATAGAAGCGGTGAGAGCCTGTGAAACCGAAAATCCACAACAGGTAACCGATCACCTTGCTATGGGTGTCTTTTTCCTTCACACGGGGCAGCTGATAGCCGTTCATTAAGACCTCGATACACGCGATAGATAAATATTCTTTAATTCTTTGTGACTTTTTTACAGGTAGCCGACGTATGGCAAATGCTACCGTGTCTCCCGTCAAAGCCTTATAGCACCGGACTCCTGTCCGACAATTGCGTCTTTTTGCCGCTTATTTGGTTCCGTTGGCACCCGATTGAATCGACCAACGGCCTCGGAAGGGACAAAAAAGCTGTTATAAAGTTGCGCGCTATCACATGAAGAGCCCTGCCTAATGCGTCCATTTTTCAAGACATGGCTAACTATTTGCCTATTAATGCCACTGGCCGCCCACGCCACCAATCGTGAGCAACGTCTTCCAAACGTTAACGGTTTTACCCCTAAATCACATGCCTCTGCTCCATCGAACAAAGGCAAACAGGTCAAACACACCACGCTGAGCAGCAACGGCCGCAGCAAGCTGGTGCCACCGATGGCGACCAAGGAAAGCAGCAACGTCCTCAGTCGCGCGGTAAACGTCCTCGGTACACCTTACCGTTGGGGCGGCAGCAGCCCGAGTAAAGGCTTCGACTGCAGCGGTCTGGTGAAATACGCGTTCAACGACGCTACGTTCGACCTGCCACGCACCTCGAACGCCATGGCCAGCGGTCACGGCGAGAAAGTCGAACGCAAGGACCTGAAGCCGGGTGACCTGATTTTCTTCAACATCAAGAGCCGTCGGGTCAATCACGTTGCCATCTACCTGGGCAACGACCGTTTCATACATGCGCCACGGCGCGGCAAGTCGGTGAGCATCGACACACTGAACAAGCCGTACTGGGAAAAGCATTACGTCGTAGCCAAACGCGTATTGCCGAAAGAACAAGGGCAGATGCGCGTCGTTCAGCGCTGATTGCTCAGACACAAAAAATCGCAGCCCATGGGCTGCGATTTTTTTTGCCTAGAAGTTATCCGGCGTACGCGCCTTCTCCCGCGCATGTTCGCGGCTGATCAAGCCCTTGGTCACCAGATCCTTCAGGCACATGTCGAGTGTCTGCATCCCCAGCGACCCGCCGGTCTGAATCGCCGAGTACATCTGCGCCACCTTGTCCTCGCGGATCAGGTTACGGATCGCCGACGTGCCCAGCATGATCTCGTGCGCCGCCACCCGGCCACCGCCGATCTTCTTGATCAGCGTCTGCGACACCACCGCCAGCAACGACTCCGAGAGCATCGAGCGCACCATGGACTTTTCGTCCCCGGGAAACACGTCCACCACCCGGTCGATGGTCTTGGCCGCCGACGTGGTGTGCAGCGTTCCGAACACAAGATGCCCGGTTTCGGCGGCGGTGAGTGCCAGGCGGATGGTTTCCAGATCACGCATCTCGCCTACCAGAATCACATCCGGGTCTTCGCGCAGCGCTGAACGCAATGCGGTGGCGAAACTGCGGGTATCGCGGTGGACTTCACGCTGATTGATCAGGCATTTGCGCGATTCGTGGACAAATTCGATCGGATCTTCGATGGTCAGGATGTGGTGATGACGATGGGTGTTGAGGTAATCGATCATCGCCGCCAGGGTCGTGGACTTGCCGGAGCCGGTCGGTCCGGTCACCAGTACAAGCCCGCGTGGCGCATCGGTGATCTTGCGGAAGACGTCGCCCATGGCCAGGTCTTCCATGCTCAGCACTTTCGACGGGATGGTCCGGAACACCGCGCCGGCGCCACGGTTCTGGTTGAAGGCATTGACCCGAAAGCGCGCCACGCCGGGGACTTCGAAGGAAAAGTCGGTTTCCAGATGTTTCTCGAAGTCCACCCGCTGGGTGTCGTTCATGATGTCGTAGATCAGCTCGTGCACCTGTTTGTGATCCAGCGCCGGCAGATTGATCCGCCGCACATCGCCATCCACGCGGATCATCGGCGGCAGACCGGCCGACAGGTGCAGGTCGGAAGCGCCCTGTTTGGCGCTGAAGGCCAGCAGTTCAGTGATATCCATAGCGTCCCTCAATTCCAGTAGAATGCCGCGAACCTTCAGACCGCTGGCGCCTCTTGATGTCCACGATAGCAGACAACATTCTCCAGGTTAGTTCGCGCATCCAGGCAGCGACCCAAGCTGCCAATCGCAGCGAAGACAGCGTCCAGCTGCTGGCCGTGAGCAAGACCAAACCGGCACAAGCCCTGCGCGAAGCGTACGCCGCCGGCCTGCGCGACTTCGGCGAGAACTACCTGCAAGAGGCCTTGGGTAAACAGCTCGAACTGACCGACCTGCCCTTGATCTGGCACTTCATCGGCCCCATTCAGTCGAACAAGACCCGCTCGATTGCCGAGCATTTCGCCTGGGTGCACTCCGTGGATCGTCTGAAAATCGCCCAACGCCTTTCCGAACAACGCCCGGCGGATCTGCCGCCACTGAACATCTGCATTCAGGTCAACGTCAGCGGTGAGGCCAGCAAGTCCGGCTGCACGCCGCAAGACTTGCCGGCCTTGGCCCAGGCCATCAGCGCCCTGCCACGCCTGAAGCTGCGCGGGTTGATGGCGATTCCCGAGCCGACCGAAGATCGCGCCGAGCAGGACGCGGCATTCGCTGCTGTTCAGAAGTTGCAGGCCAGCCTCGATCTGCCGCTCGACACACTTTCCATGGGCATGAGCCACGACCTCGAGTCGGCCATTGCCCAGGGCGCGACCTGGGTCCGTATCGGTACGGCCCTGTTCGGCGCCCGCGACTATTCCCAATCTTGAACATTTCCAGATAAGGACCTGACATGAGCAACACACGTATTGCCTTTATCGGTGCCGGCAACATGGCCGCCAGCCTGATCGGCGGCCTGCGGGCCAAGGGTCTGGAAGCTGCACGGATTCGCGCCAGCGATCCGGGCGAAGAAACCCGCAACCGGGTCAGCGCCGAACACGGCATCGAAACCTTCGCCGACAACGCCCAGGCCATCGACGGCGCCGACGTTGTCGTGCTGGCAGTCAAGCCACAGGCCATGAAAGCCGTGTGCGAAGCGATTCGCCCGAGCCTGAAACCGAATCAACTGGTGGTCTCGATCGCCGCCGGCATCACCTGCGCCAGCATGACCGCCTGGCTGGGCGAGCAGCCGATCGTGCGCTGCATGCCGAACACCCCGGCGCTGCTGCGTCAGGGCGTGAGCGGTTTGTACGCAACCAGCGCAGTGAGCGCCGAACAACGCCAACAGGCTGAAGAACTGCTGTCCGCCGTCGGCATCGCCCTGTGGCTGAACGAAGAGCAGCAACTGGACGCGGTCACTGCGGTGTCCGGTTCCGGCCCGGCGTACTTCTTCCTGCTGATCGAAGCCATGACCGCCGCCGGCGTCAAACTCGGCCTGCCGAAGGAAACCGCCGAGCAACTGACTTTGCAGACCGCTCTGGGCGCCGCGCACATGGCCGTGTCCAGCGACGTCGACGCTGCCGAACTGCGCCGCCGCGTGACCTCCCCGGCCGGCACCACTGAAGCTGCGATCAAATCGTTCCAGGCCGGCGGCTTCGAAGCCCTGGTGGAAAAAGCACTCGGCGCCGCCGCGCACCGCTCGGCCGAAATGGCCGAACAACTGGGCAAATAAGGAGCCTTACATGATTGGATTGAACACCGCAGCGGTCTACGTGCTGCAAACCCTCGGCAGCCTGTACCTGCTGATCGTGCTGCTGCGCTTCGTCCTGCAACTGGTGCGGGCGAACTTCTACAACCCGCTGTGCCAGTTCGTGGTCAAGGCCACCCAGCCGCTGCTCAAGCCACTGCGCCGGATCATCCCGAGCATGTTCGGCCTCGACATGTCGTCGCTGGTGCTGGCGATTCTCGTGCAACTGGCGCTGATGGCGCTGACCCTGCTGCTGACCTACGGCACCACCGGCAACCCGCTGCAACTGCTGATCTGGTCGCTGATCGGCGTGACGGCGCTGTTCCTGAAGATTTTCTTCTGGGCCATGATCATCAGCATCATCCTGTCCTGGGTCGCACCGGGCAGCCACAATCCGGGCGCCGAACTGGTGAACCAGATCTGTGAACCGGCCCTGGCGCCGTTCCGCCGCATCCTGCCGAACCTCGGTGGTCTGGATCTGTCGCCGATCTTCGCCTTCCTCGTGCTGAAGCTGATCGACATGCTGGTGATCAATAACCTCGCGGCGATGACGATGATGCCGGAAATCCTGCGCCTGCTGATGTGAGCTGGTTTCGCTGGGACGGTGACGACCTGATTCTGGAATGTCACCTGCAACCGGCCGCCCGCAGCGATGATTTCTGCGGGCTGCACGGCGATCGCCTGAAGATCCGCCTGACCGCGCCGCCGGTCGAGGGCAAGGCCAATGCGTACCTGATGGGGTTTCTGGCCAAGGCTTTTGGGGTTTCCAAAAGCCAGGTCAGCCTGATCGGCGGCGAGTTGAACCGGCAGAAGCGGGTGAAGATCTGCTCGCCGAAGAAGCTCCCGGATTTGCCTGATTTGGCGCGTCCAGCCTGATCCACCGAGTCGTCTCATTCGCGAGCAGGCTCGCTCCCACATTAGATCTGTGTTCAATACAAATCCCCTGTGGGAGCGAGCCTGCTCGCGAATGGCCGCACCTCGATCAAGAGCGAACCAATCGGGCCTGATCGTTGCTTGCCGCTAACCCCACCGGTCTTTAGACTTACGCCTCATTTCAACGAGAGCAGGGTCGATGCCAGCTGCCTTTCCCCCCGATTCTGTTGGTCTGGTGACGCCGCAAACGGCGCACTTCAGCGAACCGCTGGCCCTGGCCTGCGGCCGTTCGCTGGCCGATTATGACCTGATCTACGAAACCTACGGCACGCTGAACGCGCAAGCGAGCAACGCCGTGCTGATCTGCCACGCCTTGTCCGGCCACCACCACGCCGCTGGCTACCACAGCGTCGACGACCGTAAGCCCGGTTGGTGGGACAGCTGCATCGGCCCCGGCAAACCGATCGACACCAACAAGTTCTTCGTGGTCAGCCTGAACAACCTCGGCGGTTGCAACGGCTCCACCGGCCCGAGCAGCCTCAACCCGGAAACCGGCAAGCCGTTCGGCGCCGACTTTCCGGTGCTGACCGTGGAAGACTGGGTGCACAGCCAGGCACGTCTGGCCGACCTGCTCGGCATCGGCCAGTGGGCCGCGGTGATCGGTGGCAGCCTGGGCGGCATGCAGGCGCTGCAATGGACCATCACGTATCCGGATCGCGTGCGCCACTGCCTGGCAATCGCCTCGGCCCCGAAGCTGTCGGCGCAGAACATCGCCTTCAACGAAGTGGCGCGCCAGGCGATCCTCACCGACCCGGAATTCCACGGCGGCTCGTTCCAGGAACAGGGCGTGATCCCCAAACGCGGCCTGATGCTGGCGCGGATGGTCGGGCACATCACGTATCTGTCCGACGACTCCATGGGCGAGAAATTCGGCCGCGGCCTGAAGAGCGAAAAGCTCAACTACGACTTCCACAGTGTCGAGTTCCAGGTCGAAAGCTACCTGCGCTATCAGGGCGAAGAGTTCTCCGGGCGCTTCGATGCCAACACCTATCTGTTGATGACCAAAGCGCTGGACTACTTCGATCCGGCGGCGAACTTCAACGATAACCTGGCGAAAACCTTCGAAGGTGCGAAAGCCAGGTTCTGCGTGATGTCGTTCACCACCGACTGGCGTTTCTCCCCGGCCCGCTCGCGGGAATTGGTGGACGCGCTGATGGCCGCACGCAAGGACGTCAGCTACCTGGAAATCGACGCGCCGCAAGGCCACGACGCCTTCCTGATTCCGATCCCGCGTTATTTGCAGGCGTTCGGCAATTACATGAACCGCATTACGTTGTGAGAAAGCCATGAGAGCTGATCTGGAAATCATCCAGGAATGGATCCCCGCCGGCAGCCGCGTGCTCGACCTCGGTTGCGGTGACGGCGAATTGCTGACCTGGCTGCGCGACCACAAGCAGGTCACCGGCTACGGCCTGGAAAACGACGCCGACAACATCGCGCAGTGCGTGGCCAAGGGCGTCAACGTCATCGAACAGGACCTGGACAAGGGCCTGGGCAACTTCGCCAGCAACAGCTTCGACATCGTGGTGATGACCCAGGCCCTGCAAGCCGTGCACTACCCGGACAAGATCCTCGACGAAATGCTGCGGGTCGGACGCCAGTGCATCATCACGTTCCCGAATTTCGGTCACTGGCGCTGCCGCTGGTACTTGGCGAGCAAGGGCCGGATGCCGGTGTCGGAATTCCTGCCGTACACCTGGTACAACACGCCGAACATTCACTTCTGCACCTTCGAAGACTTTGAAGAACTTTGTCGCGAACGTGAGGCGAAGGTCATTGATCGGCTTGCCGTAGATCAACAGCACCGCCACGGGTGGGCCAGTAAGCTATGGCCTAATCTGTTAGGTGAGATCGGTATCTACCGCGTCAGCAGCCCGGGGCTTGCGGATCACAGAATCGCGGTCTGAACCACGACATTGCGAGGAGAACGAACATGGGACGCTTGATTACCGCGCTATTGGCCGCCTGCCTGAGCCTGTCGGCCGTGGCCGCCGATGCCATCAAGGGCGAACGCAAGGAAGTGTTCGGTGATGTCACCGTGCATTACAACACCTTCAACTCGACCTTCCTGACGCCGGACATCGCCAAGGCTGCCGAGCTGATCCGCAGCAAGAACCAGGGCGTGATCAATGTCTCGGTGATCAAGGACGGCAAACCGCTGATCGCCCAGGTCACCGGCACCGTCAAGGACCTGACCAGCCAGAGCGTGCCGCTGACCTTCCGCCAGATCACCGAACAGGGCGCGATCTACTACATCGCCCAGTACCCGGTGGAGCAGCAGGAAACCCGCACCTTTGAAATCAAGGTGCAGACCGGCGACAAGATCAACACCATCAATTTCAACCAAGAGCTTTTCCCTGGCCAATGATCAATCTCAAGCAACTCGTACTGGCCAGCCATAACGCCGGCAAACTCAAGGAACTCCAAGCCATGCTCGGCGAATCGGTGCAATTGCGCTCGATTGGCGAATTCAGCAGCGTGGAGCCGGAAGAAACCGGTCTGTCGTTCGTCGAGAACGCGATCCTCAAGGCACGAAATGCCGCGCGCATCTCAGGGCTGCCGGCGTTGGCCGACGATTCGGGCCTGGCGGTGGATTTCCTTGGCGGCGCGCCGGGCATCTACTCGGCGCGCTACGCCGACGGCAAGGGCGACGCGGCGAACAATGCCAAACTGCTTGACGCCTTGAAGGACGTGCCTGAAGCCGAGCGCGGCGCGCAGTTCGTCTGCGTGCTGGCGCTGGTGCGTCACGCCGACGATCCGCTGCCAATTCTCTGCGAAGGCCTGTGGCACGGGCGCATTCTGACCGCCGCCAGCGGTGAGCACGGTTTCGGCTACGACCCGCTGTTCTGGGTGCCGGAGCGTAACGTGTCCAGCGCCGAGCTGAGCCCGAGCGACAAGAACCAGATCAGCCACCGCGCCCGTGCAATGGATCTGCTGCGCCAGCGTCTGGGCTTGAAATGACCGATAGTTCCTCCGCGTCGTCGCTGATTATCGGTGGCGCCGCCTCCTCGCCTCGGGCGCCGTTGCCGACGCTGCCGCCCCTGGCGCTGTACATCCACATCCCGTGGTGTGTGCGCAAATGCCCCTATTGCGACTTCAACTCCCACACCGCCAGCCCGGTGCTGCCGGAGCAGGAATACGTCGACGCGATGCTGGCCGACCTCGATCAGGATCTTCACGCGGTGTACGGCCGTGAGTTGAGTTCGATCTTCTTTGGCGGCGGCACGCCGAGCCTGTTCAGCGCCGAAGCCCTGGGTCGCTTGCTGGAAGGTGTGAAACAGCGCATTCCATTTGCCGACGACATCGAAATCACCCTGGAAGCCAACCCCGGAACCTTCGAACAAGAGAAGTTCGTCGCCTACCGCAAACTGGGGATCAATCGCCTGTCGATCGGCATCCAGAGCTTCCAGCAGGAAAAGCTCAAGGCCCTCGGCCGTATCCACAACGGCGACGAAGCCATCCGCGCCGCCGGCATGGCGCGCCAGGCCGGGTTCGATAACTTCAACCTCGACTTGATGCACGGCTTGCCGGACCAGTCGCTGGACGATGCCCTGAGCGATCTGCGCCAGGCGATCGAGCTGAAGCCGACGCACATTTCCTGGTATCAGCTGACACTGGAGCCGAACACCGTTTTCTGGAACCAGCCGCCAGTGCTGCCGGAAGACGACACGCTGTGGGACATTCAAGAGGCCGGACAGGCGCTGCTGGCCGAGCACGGTTACGCGCAGTACGAAGTTTCGGCCTACGCCCAACCGGGTCGCCCGGCGCGACACAACCTCAATTATTGGAGCTTCGGCGACTTCATCGGCATCGGCGCCGGCGCCCACGGCAAGCTCAGTCACCCGGACGGGCGCATCGTGCGCACCTGGAAGACGCGCCTGCCGAAGGATTACCTCAACCCGGCCAAAAGCTTTCAGGCCGGCGAGAAGGCCCTGACCAACGACGAGATGCCGTTCGAGTTCCTGATGAACGCCCTGCGCCTGACCGCCGGCGTCGAATCGCGCCTGTATCCGGAGCGCACCGGCCTGCCGCTGGAAAGCCTCGACGAACACCGGCGCGAGGCCGAACAAAGCGGTCTGTTGCAGGTCGAACCGTCACGTCTGGCGGCCACCGAGCGCGGACAACTGTTCCTCAACGACTTGCTGCAGAAATTTCTGAGCTGACCGCTCTTAAGGAAACCGCATGGATTTGATACTCGACCTGCTCGCCACCGTGTCCCGCTGGAGTCGCAGCAACCTCTCGGAAATCGCTTTGGCGCTGGTGGGCTGTCTGCTGGTGCTGTTCGGCGCTGACTTCAAGGCTTGGGTCGAACAGCGCCTGGGCAGCATCGCCGGCGCCCTGCGCGTCCCGCTGATGGCCCTGCTGTGCCTGATCGGCAGCGGCGCGGCGCTGATCTACGCGACGCCGTGGGTGGTGAAGGGGCTGAGCCAGTTCAACAACTACAGCCTGGCGCCGGTGTTGTTGGTGGTGCTGGTGTTGATTGGCGTGGTCGCGGATCGCCGCTGACCGCGCATTGAAAACAGACAGGGAAGTTCATGAGTAAGAAACTGCTGGACGAAACAAGCAAATTTCTCAGCTTCGTGCTGCGCCATGAGCCTCAGGCGATTGGCCTGGCGCTGGATTCCGAAGGTTGGGCGCACATCGACGCCTTGATTGATGGCGCGGCGCGGGACGGCAGAACGCTGGATCGCACGCTGATTGAAAACGTCGTGGCGAGCAGTGACAAGAAGCGCTTTTCGATCTCCGCAGACGGTCAGTCGATTCGTGCGGTTCAGGGGCACTCGACGAAAAGCGTGGAACTGCAATTCGAAGAAAAGCAGCCTCCGGAAACGCTTTATCACGGCACCGCGACGCGTTTCATGGACTCGATCAACGAGCAGGGATTGATCCCCGGCTCACGTCATCACGTGCATCTGTCCCAGGAAACTGCCACCGCTTCAGCGGTTGGCCAACGTTACGGAACGGTCGTGATTCTGCAAGTCGCCGCGCGGCAAATGCAGGAACAGGGTTTCAAGTTCTATCAGGCCGAGAATGGGGTCTGGCTGACTGAGCGGGTTCCGGCGGTGTTTCTTTCTACGGTGTAATTTTCGAGTACTGCCAAAACAACTGTGGGAGCCATTGGCTCCCACAGTTTTATTGCGTGATGCTTAAGCGAGCTTTTCGAACTTCAGATCCCACACGCCATGTCCAAGACGTTCGCCGCGGCGTTCGAACTTGGTGATCGGGCGTTCGGCCGGGCGAGGTACGCACTTGCCGTCTTCGGCGAGGTTGCGATAGCCCGGAGCGACGTTCATCACTTCCAGCATGTATTCGGCGTACGGCTCCCAGTCGGTGGCCATGTGCAGAATGCCGCCGACTTTCAGCTTGCTGCGCACCAGTTCAGCGAAGGACGCCTGAACGATGCGGCGCTTGTGATGACGGCTCTTGTGCCACGGATCCGGGAAGAACAGCATCAGGCGATCAAGGCTGTTGTCGGCGATGCAGCGGTTGAGCACTTCGATCGCGTCGCAATCGTAGACCCGCAGGTTGGTCAGGCCCTGAGTCAGCACGCCGTTGAGCAGCGCACCGACACCCGGACGGTGAACCTCGACACCGATGAAATCCTGTTCCGGCGCAGCGGCGGCCATTTCCAGCAGCGAGTGACCCATGCCGAAACCGATTTCCAGCGAGCGCGGCGCGGAACGGCCGAACACCTGGTCGTAATCCACCGCCGCGTCGGCCAGCGGCAGGACGAACTTCGGCGCGCCCTGATCCAGGCCGCGCTGCTGGCCTTCGGTCATGCGCCCGGCGCGCATCACGAAACTCTTGATGCGGCGGTGTTGGCGCTCGTCGCCTTCTTCCGTCTGGATTGGCGTGTCGTTCGATTCAGTCATCAATAGCTCTTACTTGATCAGACCATCCAGCGGCGAAGAGGCGCTGGCATAGAGTTTTTTCGGCATGCGGCCGGCGAGGTAGGCCAGGCGGCCCGCGACGATCGCGTGTTTCATGGCTTCGGCCATCATGATCGGCTGCTGGGCGTGGGCGATGGCCGAGTTCATCAGCACGGCGTCACAGCCCAGCTCCATCGAGATGGTGGCGTCGGAAGCGGTGCCGACACCGGCATCCACCAACACCGGGATCTTGGCTTCTTCGAGGATGATCTGCAGGTTGTACGGGTTGCAGATCCCCAGGCCCGAGCCGATCAGACCGGCCAGCGGCATCACCGCGATGCAGCCGATTTCCGCCAGTTGCCGGGCGATGATCGGGTCGTCACTGGTGTAGACCATCACGTCGAAGCCTTCCTTGACCAGCACTTCGGCGGCCTTGAGGGTTTCGATCACGTTGGGGAACAGGGTTTTCTGGTCGGCCAGCACTTCCAGCTTCACCAGGTTGTGGCCGTCGAGCAGCTCACGAGCCAGACGGCAGGTGCGCACGGCTTCGACTGCGTCGTAGCAGCCGGCGGTGTTCGGCAGGAAGGTGTAGCGATCCGGCGACAGCACTTCGAGCAGGTTCGGCTCGCCTTCGATCTGGCCCAGGTTGGTGCGGCGCACGGCGAAGGTGACGATCTCGGCACCCGAGGCTTCGATGGCCAGGCGGGTTTCTTCCATGTCACGGTACTTGCCGGTACCGACCAGCAAACGCGACTGGTAAGTACGACCGGCCAGAACGAAAGGCTTGTCGCTACGAACGATGCTCATGGGGAATCCTCTGTTGGGGTGAGGGTCTTGCAGAATTCTCGGCCCATGCAGGCCTGGCGATCAGCCGCCGCCGATGGCGTGCACCACTTCGACGTTGTCGCCGTCGTTGAGCGTGGTGTCGGCATGCTGGCTGCGCGGGACGATATCCAGATTGAGTTCGACCGCGACGCGGCGTCCGGTCAGGTCCAGACGGGTCAGCAGGGCCGCAACGGTTTCACCGTCGGGCAGTTCAAAGGATTCACCGTTCAACTGAATGCGCATGCGCAACGCCGCCATCACTTTTTAGGGGGTGGCATTCTAGCCCGATCATGACCTAAAGGTCAGCACCAAGCGTCAAGCGGTTGGATGCAGGCGCCAGGCGGCGAGTCCGAGGCACAGCCAGCCGATCAGGAACGCCAGACCACCGAACGGGGTGATGATGCCGAGCTTGCCGATGCCTATGGTGGTCAGCAGGTACAGGCTGCCGGAGAACAACAGGATGCCGATGCTGAACGAGATGCCGGCCCAGGCGATCAGACGCCCCTGCAGCTGGGTGGCCAGCAGCGCCACGCCGAACAGCGCCAGTGCGTGCACCAACTGGTAGGTGACGCCGGTGTGGAAGATCGCCAGATACTCCGGGGTCAGGCGGTTTTTCAGGCCATGGGCGGCGAATGCGCCGAGGCCGACACCGGTGAAACCAAAGAAGGCAGCCAGCATCAGAAAGCTACGCAGCATGTAGAACTCCAGTCAGACTCGATCGGCAGGGTCTGTATAATGGCCCGCTCAACCGGTTCGGCCAAGCCATCTCTATGCTGCGTTTATTTCTCCGTCGTTTCACGAAGGCCCTGCTCTGGTTCGCGGGCGGCAGCGTATTGCTGGTATTGGTGTTTCGCTTCGTGCCGCCACCGGGCACGGCGCTGATGGTCGAGCGCAAGATCGAATCCTGGGTCGACGGCGAGCCGATCGATCTGCAACGCACCTGGAAACCCTGGGACGAGATCTCCGATGACCTGAAGGTCGCGGTGATTGCCGGGGAAGACCAGAAATTCCCCGAGCATTGGGGTTTTGACCTGAGCGCGATCAAGGCCGCACTGGCCCACAACGAACTCGGCGGTTCGATTCGCGGCGCCAGCACCCTGAGCCAGCAAGTGTCGAAGAACCTGTTCCTGTGGTCCGGCCGCAGTTATCTGCGCAAGGGCCTGGAGGCCTGGTTCACCGCGCTGATTGAAGTGTTCTGGCCGAAGCAGCGGATTCTCGAGGTGTACCTGAACAGCGTCGAGTGGGATGACGGCGTGTTTGGTGCCGAAGCGGCGGCAAGGCATCACTTTGGCGTAGGCGCCAGGTCGCTGTCCCGGCAGCAGGCGAGTTATCTCGCGGCTGTGCTGCCAAATCCCCGGGTCTGGAGTGCCAGTCATCCGACCGCTTACGTGTCACGCCGTGCCGGCTGGATTCGTCAGCAGATGAGCCAGCTGGGTGGCGACAGCTATTTGCTGACGCTCAATGATTCGCGCCGCGCGCCCTGGGCCCAATGACGTTCTGACAGGCAAACAAAAACGCCCCGATCATCACTGATCGGGGCGTTTTTTATTGCCGGACTGCCGGTTATGCGGCAATCGACAACTTGAGCTTGTTCATCGCGCTCTTCTCGAGCTGACGGATTCGCTCGGCCGACACGTTGTACTTCTGCGCCAGGTCGTGCAGCGTGGCTTTCTCTTCTGCCAGCCAGCGTTGGTAGAGGATGTCGCGGCTGCGTTCGTCCAGCACTTCCAGCGCTTCGTGCAGGTTGTGATTGGAGTTGTCGCTCCAGTCGGCATCTTCCAGTTGACGCGCCGGATCGTACCGGTGGTCTTCCAGGTAGTTGGCCGGCGACTGGAAAGCGCTGTCGTCGTCCGCTTCCGCAGCCGGGTCGAAGGCCATGTCATGGCCGGTCAGGCGACTTTCCATCTCACGCACTTCACGCGGCTCGACGCCGAGGCTTTCCGCCACACGGTGGACTTCCTCGTTGTTCAGCCAGGCCAGACGTTTCTTCTGGCTGCGCAGGTTGAAGAACAGCTTGCGCTGGGCCTTGGTGGTCGCGACTTTCACGATCCGCCAGTTGCGCAGGATGAACTCGTGAATCTCGGCCTTGATCCAGTGCACCGCGAAGGACACCAGACGCACGCCCATTTCCGGGTTGAAACGCTTCACGGCCTTCATCAGGCCGACGTTACCTTCCTGGATCAGGTCAGCCTGAGCCAGACCGTAGCCGGAATAGCTACGGGCGATGTGTACGACAAACCGCAGGTGGGCGAGCACCATCTGCCGAGCCGCCCCCAAATCCTGCTCATAGTAGAGACTCTCGGCCAGTTCACGCTCCTGCTCCGGCGTCAGCAATGGAATGCTGTTGACGGTGTGCACGTAGGCTTCCAGGTTTGCGCCTGGAACCAATGCATACGCAGGTTGCAAAGAATTGGACATACGGAAAAACCTCCGACTTACATACTCATGCTTTTCAGCATTGCGAAAAATTGACCGGAAACTCAAATGAAAGTTTCCTTAACAGCTGAAAGATCAATCACGCGCAAAAAAAGATTCTACTTCGGCGCCAGCTCCCTGAGATGACGTGCGACTGCAATCCATGCACCGATATAACCCAACAGCACCGCGCCAAGCAAGAGCGACAGACCGTCGGCAACTGGCACGCCGGCCAGTGCGAAATCACTGCCGTACAAGCCGGCCAGCCCGACCACCGCGTCGTTCAGCCAGTTCAGGCCGAACGCCAATACACCCCAGGACAACAGCCCCGCACCGAAGCCATACAGCGCGCCCATATAAAGGAAAGGACGACGCACATAGCTGTCGGTGCCGCCGACGAGTTTAATCACTTCTATCTCGGTGCGGCGGTTTTCAATATGAAGACGAATGGTATTGCCTATCACCAAAAGTAATGCAGAAACCAGCAACACCGTCAGACCGAACACGAAACGGTCGCCGAGCTTGAGGATGGCAGCCAGACGCTCGACCCAGACTAGATCAAGTTGCGCCTGTTGTACCTTGGGCAGCTCGGAAAGTTTTTGTCTTAATGCTTCCAGCGTCGACTTGTCGACCTCGTTCGGCGTCACCAGCACCACACCCGGCAGCGGGTTTTCCGGCAGCTCGCGCAGGGCTTCGCCCAATCCGGACTGCTGCTGGAACTCTTCCAGCGCCTGGTCGCGGCCGACATATTCAGCATCAGCTACGCCCGGCATGCCTTTGATCTGGTCGCGCAACGCTTCGCCCTGAGCCGGACTGGCTTCAAGTTCCAGGTACAGCGAGATTTGCGCCGCGCGCTGCCACGAGCCGCCCAGACGCTCGACATTGCTCAGCAACAGCGAAAGGCCCATCGGCAGGCTTAACGCAACCGCCATCACCATGCAGGTGAAGAAGCTGCCGATCGGCTGTTTGCCGAGGCGACGCAGGCTGTCGATCCAGCTGGCGCGATGGCTTTCGATCCAGGCACGGAACAGCGTGGCAAAGTCCGGACCGTCGTCATCGTCGTGCTTTTTCTTCTTTGGCGGTTGCGGATCGGCGGCCTTCGGGGCCACGCGCTCGGAAACCTTCGGACTGCGTGTTGCACTCATACGCCGGCCTCCCCGTCGCCGATCAATCGGCCGCGTTGCAGGGTCAGCATGCGATGGCGCATGCGTGCGATCAGCGCCAGATCGTGACTGGCGATCAGTACGCTGGTGCCCAGACGGTTGATGTCTTCGAACACACCCATGATCTCGGCCGCCAGACGCGGGTCGAGGTTACCGGTCGGTTCGTCCGCCAGCAGCAGGGCCGGACGGTGAACGATGGCGCGGGCAATGCCGACGCGCTGTTGCTGACCGGTGGACAGGTCGCCCGGATACAACTCGGCCTTGTCCGACAGCGCCACGCGCTCAAGCGCGGAATCGACGCGCTTGGCAATTTCGACCTTGGACAGCCCGAGAATCTGCAACGGCAGCGCGACGTTGTTGAACACCGTGCGATCGAACAGCAGTTGATGGTTCTGGAACACCACGCCGATCTGCCGACGCAGGAACGGAATCTGCGCATTGCTGATGGTGCTCAGGTCCTGCCCGGCCAGCAGCAGTTTGCCGCTGGTCGGACGTTCCATCGCCAGCAACAGGCGCAACAGCGTGGATTTACCGGCACCGGAGTGGCCGGTGACAAACAGGAACTCGCCGCGACGGACTCGAAAGCTCAGCTCATGCAAGCCGACGTGACCGTTCGGGTAGCGCTTACCGACCTGTTCGAAACGAATCATGAACGCTCCCGCTCGGCAAACAGTGCCTGGACAAAGGGTTCGGCTTCAAAGGTACGCAGATCGTCGATGCCCTCACCGACGCCGATATAGCGGATCGGCAGGCCGAATTGCTTGGCCAGGGCGAAAATCACCCCGCCCTTGGCGGTGCCGTCGAGCTTGGTCAGCGCCAGGCCGGTCAGTTCGACGGTCTGGTTGAATTGCTTGGCCTGGTTGATGGCGTTCTGACCGGTGCCGGCGTCGAGTACCAGCAGCACTTCGTGCGGCGCATCGGCGTCGAGCTTGCCGATGACCCGGCGAACCTTCTTCAGTTCTTCCATCAGGTTGTCTTTGGTGTGCAGGCGACCGGCGGTGTCGGCGATCAGCACATCGATGCCACGAGCCTTGGCGGCCTGCACGGCGTCGAAGATCACCGAAGCCGAGTCCGCGCCCGTGTGCTGGGCGATCACCGGGATCTTGTTGCGCTCGCCCCAGACCTGCAACTGCTCGACAGCCGCGGCACGGAAGGTGTCACCGGCGGCCAGCATGACTTTCTTGCCTTCCAGCTGCAGTTTCTTCGCCAGTTTGCCGATGGTGGTGGTCTTGCCGGCGCCGTTGACACCAACCACCAGAATCACGAACGGCTTGTTCTGGGAAACGATCTTCAGCGGTTGCTCGACCGGTTTGAGCATTGCAGCCAGCTCGGCCTGCAGGGATTTGTACAGGGCGTCGGAATCGGCCAGCTCTTTACGTGCGACCTTCTGGGTCAGGCGCTGGATGATTACCGAAGTCGCCTCGACGCCGACGTCGGCAGTCAGCAGGCGGGTTTCGAGATCGTCGAGCAGATCGTCATCGATGGCCTTCTTGCCGAGGAACAGGCTGGCCATGCCCTCGCCGATGCTGGCACTGGTCTTGGACAGGCCCTGCTTGAGACGGGCGAAGAAGCCGGCCTTGGTTTCTTCGGTGCGCGGGGCCTCGACCGGGGTTTCAACCTGGATTTCCACAGGAGCGACTGGCGCTACGGCGACCGGTGCAGGTGCAGGTGCAGGTGCAGGTGCAGGTGCAGGTGCAGGTGCAGGTGCAGGTGCAGGTGCAGGCTCGGGCGCTTCAACAATCGGAGCAACCGGGGCAACCGGGGCAACCGGGGCAACCGGCGCAACAACCACAGGTTCTGGAATGACAGGAGCGACTTCCACCACCGGCGACGGGACAGCCTCGGGAGCGAACACAACCGGCGCAGGAATCGGCGGCGTAACGTGCGGCGCAGCCTCTTCAACCAGCGCCACCGGCTCTTCCGCCACTGGCAAGGTCAGCCACGGCTCGCTGGCCGGGGTCAGCGGCAATTCGGCGGCGGCCGGCGCTTCAGGCTCGGCCTCAGCCACCGGCTGCAGCACTGGCTCGGCAATCGGCAGCACAACCGGCGCCGGCGCTTCTTCTATTACGGGAGCGGGCGCAGGGGCTGGCTCAGGAATGGCAGTCGGCTGTTCGACGACGGGTTCCTGCGGTTTCTTGCGCAGCCATCCGAACAGGCTTTTCTTCTCGCCAGCAGCAGCTGGGGTCTTCTTGTCGTCGTTGGAACCAAACATGGAGGACGGCTATCTCACGGTAGCGACGCGCCGCAGGGGCGCCCCGGCAAATAAATATTCGATGCAGAACAGACTGTGTTTCACCCAGCTTGTTCACGCGCAACATTTTGTCGAGGCACCAACGGCACCTCAAAGGAATCGTTTTAATGAAGGACTGGCCGGCAAAATCGGCGAAAAAGCGAAGTTTAGCTGATAAACCAAAGCCTTCTGCCGCAAACCCATACAACCTGATCAGGTTTCAAAACCGGATAGGCGTGGTCGCCGGTAAAACGGATCAGTATCCTAGCACCCTCTCGCCCGCCGACGCTAAGACCAAGCGGGCAGCCCAACAGGTTTAAAAACGAATGAATGCTCTAGCCCGCCGCGCCGCAGGCCTGCTGCTCAGCACAGTCTGCCTGCCCCTTTCGGCCCTGGCGGCCGACCCGCAACCGACCCACGAATTCACCCTCGACAACGGCCTGAAGGTCGTCGTGCGCGAAGACCATCGCGCGCCGGTGGTGGTGTCGCAGGTCTGGTACAAGGTCGGTTCCAGCTACGAAACCCCGGGCCAGACCGGTCTGTCCCACGCCCTCGAACACATGATGTTCAAGGGCAGCGAGAAAGTCGGCCCCGGCGAAGCCTCGCTGATCCTGCGCGACCTCGGCGCCGAAGAGAACGCGTTCACCAGCGACGACTTCACCGCTTATTACCAGGTGCTGGCCCGCGACCGTCTGGGCGTGGCCTTCGAACTGGAAGCCGACCGCATGGCCAACCTGCGCCTGCCGGCCGACGAGTTCGCCAGGGAAATCGAAGTCATCAAGGAAGAGCGCCGCCTGCGCACCGACGACAAGCCGATGTCCAAGGCCTACGAGCGCTACAAGGCCATGGCCTACCCGGCCAGCGGTTATCACACGCCGACCATCGGCTGGATGGCCGACCTTGAGCGGATGAAGGTCGAAGAGCTGCGCCACTGGTATCAATCCTGGTACGTGCCGAACAACGCCACGCTGGTGGTGGTCGGTGACGTGACCCCGGACGAGGTGAAGACCCTCGCCCAGCGCTACTTCGGGCCGATCCCGAAACGCGACGTGCCGCCGGCGAAAAAGCCGCTGGAACTGGCCGAACCGGGTGAACGCCAGATCACCCTGCACGTGCAGACCCAACTGCCGAGCCTGATGCTCGGCTTCAACGTCCCGAGCATCGCCACCGCCGAAGACAAACGCTCGGTCAACGCCTTGCGCCTGATTTCGGCGTTGCTGGATGGCGGCTACAGCGGCCGCATCCCGACCCAACTGGAGCGTGGTGAAGAGCTGGTGTCCGGCGGTTCGTCGAGCTACGACGCCTACACCCGCGGCGACAGCCTGTTCACCCTGTCGGCCACACCGAACACCCAGAAGAAAAAAACCATGGCCCAGGCTGAAGCCGGCCTGTGGAAACTGCTGGAACAGCTGAAAACCACCGCACCATCCGCCGAAGAACTGGAGCGTGTACGTGCGCAGGTCATCGCCGGTCTGGTCTTCGAGCGTGATTCGATCACCAGTCAGGCCACCGCCATCGGCCAACTGGAGACCGTCGGTCTGTCGTGGAAACTGATGGATACCGAACTGGCCGATCTGGAAAGCGTCACCCCGCAAGACATCCAGAACGCCGCCAAGCTGTATTTCACCCGCGAACGTCTCAGCGTCGCCCACGTCCTGCCACTGGAGACGACTCATGAGTGAGCGCAAAACCCCACGCCTGCTGCTCGGTCTGATCGCCGTGGCTGTCATCGGCTCCGCCGCGTTCTACCTGGTACCAAGCGACAACACCAAGGCCAGCGAAGCGCTGGATAACGCCAAGTCCAGCCAGAAGCTGCAATCGCTGGCCGAACTCGACGGCAAGGCCCCGGCCAGTCGCAAGCTCGACGTGCAGACCTGGAACACCGCCGAAGGCGCCAAGGTGCTGTTCGTCGAAGCCCGCGAACTGCCGATGTTCGACATGCGCCTGATCTTTTCCGCCGGCAGCAGCCAGGACGGCAACGCGCCGGGTCTCGCCCTGCTTACCAACGCCATGCTCAACGAAGGCGTGGCGGGCAAGGATGTCGGCGCCATCGCCCAAGGTTTCGAAGGCCTGGGCGCGGATTTCGGCAACGGCGCTTACAAGGACATGGCCATCGCGTCGCTGCGCAGCCTGAGCGCCGCCGACAAACGTGAGCCGGCGCTGAAGCTGTTCTCGGAAGTAGTGGGCAAACCGACCTTCCCGGCCGACTCCTTCGCGCGCATCAAGAACCAGATGCTCGCCGGTTTCGAGTACCAGAAACAGAACCCCGGCAAACTCGCCAGCCTGGAGCTGATGAAGCGTCTGTACGGCAATCACCCGTACGCCCATTCCAGCGACGGCAACGCGCAAAGCGTGCCGAAGATCACGCTGGCGCAACTGCGTGAGTTCCACGCCAAGGCCTATGCGGCCGGCAACGTGGTGATTGCGCTGGTGGGCGATCTGTCCCGCAGCGAGGCCGAGGCGATTGCCAATCAAGTGTCTTCTGCGCTGCCAAAAGGCCCGGCGCTGGCGAAGGTCGAGCAACCGACCGAGCCGAAAGCCGGCATCGGCCACATCGAGTTTCCGTCGAAGCAGACCAACCTGATGATCGCGCAACTGGGCATCGACCGTGATGACCCGGACTACGCCGCGCTGTCGATGGGCAACCAGATCCTCGGTGGCGGTGGTTTCGGCACCCGGCTGATGAGCGAAGTCCGCGAGAAGCGCGGCCTGACCTACGGCGTGTATTCGGCCTTTAGCCCGATGCAGGCTCGCGGCCCGTTCATGATCAACCTGCAGACCCGCGCGGAAATGAGCGAAGGCACCCTGAAACTGGTGCAGGACGTGCTCGCCGATTACCTCAAGACCGGCCCGACCCAGAAAGAACTCGACGACGCCAAGCGCGAACTGGCCGGCAGCTTCCCACTGTCCACCGCGAGCAACGCCGATATCGTCGGCCAGCTCGGCGCCATGGGTTTCTACAACCTGCCGCTGAGTTATCTGGATGACTTCATGCGTCAGTCCCAGAGCCTGACAGTCGAGCAGGTTCGTGACGTTCTGAACAAACACTTGAGCACGGATAAATTGGTCATCGTCAGCGCTGGCCCGACCGTGCCGCAAAAGCCGTTACCGGCCCCATCTGATAAACCTGCCGAGCAGCCGCTCGGGGTTCCGGAGCATTAATGGCCAGTCCAAAGAAACCTGTACAAAAACTGCACAACGGTGTGAACCAGTTGCGCATCATCGGCGGCGAATGGCGCAGCCGAAAGCTGAGCTTTCCTGATGCGCCGGGCCTGCGTCCGACGCCGGACCGGGTGCGCGAAACCCTGTTCAACTGGCTCGCGCCGTACGTTGCCGGGGCCAAGGTGCTCGACCCGTTCGCCGGCAGCGGCGCGTTGTTTCTGGAAGCGCTGTCCCGTGGCGCGGCCATGGGCCAGGCGCTGGATGCCAGCCACGTCGCAGTCTCCAGCCTGAAAGAACACCTCGGCACGCTGCGCTGCACCAACGGTCACGTGCAAACCGCCGATGCGCTGCGCTACCTGGAAACCCAGACCGCAACGGCGTTCGATCTGGTGTTCCTCGACCCACCGTTCAACCAGAACCTGCTGCCCGCCGTGTGCACGCTGCTGGAAGAGCGCCAATGGCTGGCCGACGATTCGTGGATCTACACTGAAAGCGAAACCGCGCCATCGACCCTCGGCCTGCCGGGCAACTGGCGCCTGCACCGCGAGCAGAAATCCGGGCGGGTGTACTACGCGTTGTGGCAACGTATGGCAGTGATCGCCGGTTAACCGACCGGCCTGAAAAAGCGGCGAGTCTCAGCCGAGGCTCGCTGCGCTGCATCGAGAGCAATCGTGCCCCCTTCGTCAAAACCGTTCATCCCCGCCTTCGGCCTCGGCAATCCGCACCTGCAAACCCTGTGGGGGCCGCTGTGGCGCAAGACCGTGCACCTTGATCGCCAACGCGAACGGCTGTGGCTGGATGACGGCGACTTCCTCGACCTCGACTGGCACGGCCCCCACAGCGCCGAAGCGCCTCTGGTGCTGGTGCTGCACGGGCTGACCGGTTCTTCCAATTCGCCCTACGTGGCCGGGATCCAGGCAGCGCTCGCCGCGCAAGGCTGGGCCAGTGTTGCGCTGAACTGGCGCGGCTGCTCGGGCGAACCGAACCTGTTGCCGCGCAGCTACCATTCCGGCGCCAGCGAAGACCTCGCCGAAACCATCCGCCACCTCAAAGCCAAGCGGCCATTGGCACCGCTGTATGCGGTCGGCTATTCCCTCGGCGGCAATGTGCTACTCAAGCATCTGGGGGAAACCGGCAGCGCCAGCGGCGTGCTTGGTGCAGTGGCGGTGTCGGTGCCGTTTCGCCTCGATCAATGCGCCGATCGTATTGGCCAGGGTTTCTCGAAGGTCTATCAGGCGCACTTCATGCGCGAGATGGTCGCCTACATCAAAAACAAGCAGCGCCAGTTCCAGCACGATGGGCGCGAGGATGGTCTCGCCGCACTGGCCGCCCTCGGCTCGCTGGAAAACATGCGCACTTTCTGGGATTTCGATGGCCGGGTGACCGCGCCGCTGCACGGTTTCACCGATGCCGAGGATTACTATCGCCGCGCGTCGAGCCGCTATTTTCTCGGCGAGATCCGCACGCCGACCCTGATCATTCAGGCGGCTGACGACCCGTTCGTGTTTCCCCACAGCCTGCCGCAGGCCAGTGAGTTGTCGAGCTCGACCGCGTTCGAATTACAGAACAAGGGCGGGCACGTCGGCTTCGTCGACGGCACGCTCCGCCAGCCAGGTTATTACCTGGAACGACGGATTCCGCAGTGGCTGGCCGACGCGGGGCACGGGTGAGGTCATGAGCGATCAGGGCGAGTCGATCCGTTTCTGGCAAGCCGCGCCCCTGGCTGGGGTCGAGCTGTTGACCGCGCGCTACATTGAGCATCGTTTCGCCCCGCACGTCCACGACGGTTATGTGATCGGCATGATCATGGCCGGCGCTCAGCGCTACCGTTATCGCGGCGCCGAACACCTGGCGGGCAGCGGCACGCTGGTGCTGATTAATCCGGACGAAGTGCATAACGGCCACAAGGGCACCGACGACGGCTGGCTGTACCGGGCGTTTTATCCCGACACCGGGCAGATCGTCGCGCTGCTGAATGAACTGGAACTGCCGACCGCACCGATGCCGGCTTTCGGCGCGACGCTGTATCGCGATCCGGACCTGGTCAACGGTTTCTGTCAGTTGCATCGTTTGCTGGAAAGTCCCGCCACCGCGTTGCAGCAGCAAACGGTGTGGCGTGAAATGATGATGCTGCTGTTGCAGCGTCACGCGGCGGTGCAAATCAACGGTAATCCCGGCAAAGAGCACCGCGCGGTAGCGATGGCCAAGGAGTTGCTGCACGCGCAGCTGGCAGCGCCGCCCTCACTGGAAGAACTGGCGGCGGCCGTGAACCTGTCGCCTTTCCATTTCGCCCGGGTGTTCCGCCGCGCCACCGGCATGCCGCCGCACAGCTGGCTGATGCAGCAGCGGATCGCCTGCGCGCGGGGTTTGTTGCAGAGCGGCTGCCTGCCGGTGGAAGTCGCCACGCAGCTGGGATTTGCCGACCAGAGCCATCTGAGCCGGCAATTCAAACAGGTTTATGGCGTGGGGCCGGCGGCCTATCGCAGCGCGCGGCTGGATCGCTGAGCGCTTATTCGCCCGTCGCGATTCCACGCGCAGGATCGTTGATCCACTCGCTCCACGATCCGGCATACAGCGAACCCAACGGATAACCCGCCAGGCACAGGGCGAACAGGTTGTGACACGCCGTCACCCCGGAGCCGCAGTAAGCCACCAGATCGTTCGGGGAACGCTCGCCGAGTTTCGCGGCGAAACGCTGCTTGAGCTGATCGGCCGGCAGGAAACGCCCGTCGCTGCCCAGGTTGTCGGTGAACGCCGCGCATTGTGCGCCGGGAATGTGCCCGGCGATCGGGTCGATCGGCTCCACTTCGCCCTTGAAGCGTGGCAAGACACGGGCATCGAGCAGGGTCAGGGCCGGCTGGCCGAGGCGCTGCTGCAATTGCTCGGCGCTGAGCAGCAGGCTCATGTCCGGCTGGCCGCTGAAGTTGCCCCGTGCCGCAGACGGGGGATCGAGACTCAGCGGCAGCCCCGCCGCATGCCAGGCCTTGAGCCCGCCATCGAGAATGAACACGCCGTCGCGCTTGCCCAGCCACGCCAGCAACCACCAGGCCCGCGCCGCATAGGCGCCCGGGCCGTCGTCATACAGAACCACGTCGCTGTCGTTGTCGATGCCGAAAGCTTGCAGCCGTTCGACCAGCGCCGCCGGCTCCGGCAGCGGATGACGACCGGTCACGCCCTTGGTCACCGGGCCGCTGAGGTCGCGCTCAAGATCGGCGAAATGTGCCCCGGCAATGTGCCCCTCGGCGTAGCTGCGCTGGCCGTAATCCGGGTCTTCGAGGGCAAAACGGCAATCGAGAATCACCAGCCCCGGTTGCGCCTTGCGGGCATCCAGTGCGGTCGGGCTGATCAGTTGCGCAATCGGCATAGCGAACGACTCCAGTGAGGAAATGGAATTACGGTCTTTCTTCGAGGGCCTGGGCCAGCGGCACGTAAAACTCTTCGAACAAGGCGTTGACCTCATCGCGGGCCTGCTCGGTAACGAACCCTGCTTCCAGCACCAGCACCTGATACACGCCACGTTTGATGGCCTGTTCGCTGAGGTGATTGGAATTCTCCCGGGTCGTGCACAGGAAGCGCACCCACGAGGTGAGGATGATCCACGCGTTGAGGGTCAGGGATTCGATCTGCACCCGGTCCATCTTCAGGATCCCGGCGGCAACGAAGCCTTCGTAGATCGCCGCGCCCTGGATCACGCAGCGCTGGGAGAAGCGCCGGTAACGCCCGGCCAGGTCCGGATCGCTGTCGAGCAGATGCTCGAGATCGCGGTGCAGAAACCGGTAGCGCCACATCGCCGACAGCAGCTCCTTGAGATAGAAACGCTTGTCTTCGACCGTCGCGGCACGGCCCTGGGGCGGACGCAGGAAGCTGTCCACCAAGCTTTCGTACTCACTGAACAGCACGGCGATGATCGCCTGCTTGTTGGGGAAGTGGTAGTACAGATTGCCCGGAGAAATCTCCATGTGGGCGGCGATGTGATTGGTGCTGATGCTGCGCTCGCCCTGCTGATTGAACAGCTCGAGGCTGTTCTGCACGATGCGCTCGCTGGTTTTGATCCGTGGGGCCATGGCTTGAGCTTTAATTCAGAGTGCGTTGGGGGGCATCTTACGACCTAACCGGAACGGGATAAAACCAGGATGCGCAAGGAAGCCATTTGACTTTCTAGAGCATAGACTCTAAAAAGTTCCTCACAACAACATCTCCGGAGCTGACGATGACTGCCGATATTGCCTACCTGCAAACGCTGCAACAGCCGCTGGAAGAGCTCAACCGGCTGTTCGATGCGCAGCGTGCCGCCTACGCCGCCAACCCGATGCCGCCTGCGGCCCAGCGCCAGCAATGGCTCAAGGCCCTGCGCGATTTGCTGAGCAGCGAACGGCAGGCACTGATCGACGCCATCAGCTCCGACTTCAGCCACCGCAGCGCCGATGAAACCTTGCTCGCCGAACTGATGCCGAGCCTGCACGGCATTCACTACGCCAGCCAGCACATCAGCCAGTGGATGAAACCTTCGCGGCGCAAAGTCGGTGTGGCTTTCCAGCCGGCGTCGGCGAAAGTCGTGTATCAGCCGCTCGGTGTGGTCGGCGTCATCGTGCCGTGGAACTACCCGCTGTTCCTGGCCATCGGCCCGTTGACCGGCGCGCTCGCGGCCGGCAATCGGGTGATGCTGAAACTCAGCGAATCGACCCCGGCCACCGGCCTGCTGCTGAAGGAATTGCTGGCGCGGATCTTCCCCGAAGATCTGGTGTGCGTGGTGCTCGGCGAGGCCGATGTCGGCGTGGCGTTTTCGAAGATGCGCTTCGACCACCTGCTGTTCACCGGTTCCACCAGCGTCGGCAGGCATGTGATGCGCGCAGCGGCGGAAAACCTGACACCGGTGACGCTGGAACTGGGCGGCAAATCCCCGGCCATCGTTTCCCACGACGTACCGCTCAAGGACGCCGCCGAACGCATCGCCTTCGGCAAGACCCTCAACGCCGGCCAGACCTGCGTGGCCCCGGACTACGTGCTGGTGCCGGAAGAGCGCATTGGCGGTTTCGTCGAAGCCTATCGCCAGGCGGTGCGCGGGTTTTATCCGACACTCGCCGACAACCCGGACTACACCGCCATCATCAACGAGCGCCAACTGGCGCGGCTCAACAGCTATCTCAGCGACGCCACCAGCAAGGGCGCGCTGTTGATTCCGCTGTTCGACCAGGGCCAGGGTCGACGCATGCCGCACAGCCTGCTGCTGAATGTCAGCGATGAGATGACGGTGATGCAGGACGAGATCTTCGGCCCGCTGCTGCCGATCGTGCCGTATCAGGATCTGGATCAGGCATTTGCTTACATCAATCAGCGGCCACGTCCTCTGGCTCTTTACTACTTCGGCTACGACAAGCGCGAACAGAAGCGCGTACTCAGCGAAACCCATTCCGGTGGCGTCTGCCTCAACGACACGCTGCTGCACGTGGCGCAGGACGACATGCCGTTCGGCGGCATCGGCCCGTCGGGCATGGGCCATTACCACGGACACGAAGGTTTCCTGACGTTCAGCAAGGCCAAGGGCGTGCTGGTCAAACAGCGCTTCAACGCGGCGAAGCTGATCTACCCGCCCTACGGCAAATCCATTCAGAAACTGATCCAGAAACTGTTCATTCGCTAACGTCACCGCCGGGTAATAACAACAATGCACCCAAGCCTGACCGAAACACCTGCCCTGTCGCGCCGTGGCCTGCTGAAATTCAGCCTGGGCGCCACGGCTTTTCTCGCCACCGCCGGCCTTGGTGCCAGCCTCAGCGGCTGTTCGTCGAGCGTTTCAGCCAACGGATTCACCACGTTGCGCAGCGGTGATCTGCTGTTTCTGCGCGCGCTGATTCCAGTGCTGCTGGAGGGCGCCGTAGCTGTGGAAAAGCTGCCCGCCGCTGTCGATGGAACCCTGAAGTCGCTGGATTACAGCCTCGATCACCTGTCGCCGGAAATGCTCAAGCTCACCCGGCAACTGTTCGATGTCCTGGGCATGGCCGTGACGCGCGGGCCATTGACCGGAATCTGGGGCAGTTGGGAAAACGCCAGCCCCGAGGCAATCCGCCACTTCCTCGAACGCTGGGAAAACAGCTCGCTGAGCCTGCTGCGCATGGGCCACAGCTCATTGCTGCAAATGGTGATGATGGCCTGGTACACCCGCGCCGAATCCTGGGCCCATTGCGGTTATCCCGGACCGCCCGCCGTTTGAGCCTGGCGACCCATCCAAAACAATAATAAGAGAACCTGATCGATGCCCGTACCCGACCCGTTTCGCGAAGGCCTTGCCCGTGGCTGGAAAACCTACAACGGCGCGCAACTCACCGATGACCTGACCCTGGAAGCCGATGTCGCCATCATCGGCAGCGGCGCCGGTGGCGGCACCACGGCGGAAATCCTCAGCGCCGCCGGCTACAAAGTGCTGCTGATCGAAGAAGGCCCGCTCAAGACCAGCAGCGATTTCAAACTGCTGGAAGACCAGGCCTACAGCAGCCTCTACCAGGAAGGCATCGGCCGCATGAGCAAGGACGGCGCGATCACCATCCTTCAAGGCCGCGCGGTCGGCGGCACCACCCTGATCAACTGGACATCGAGTTTTCGCACCCCCGAGCCGACCCTCGAACACTGGGCCAAAGAGCACAACGTCAAAGGCCACAGCCCCGCCGACATGGCCCCGTGGTTCGAAAAAATGGAGCAGCGTCTCGGCGTCGCCCCGTGGATGGTGCCGCCCAACGCCAACAACGACGTGATCCGCAAAGGCTGCGAACAACTCGGCTACAGCTGGCACGTGATCCCGCGCAACGTGCGCGGCTGCTGGAATCTGGGCTACTGCGGCATGGGCTGCCCGACCAACGCCAAGCAATCGATGATGGTCACGACCATTCCGGCGACTTTGGAAAAGGGCGGCGAGCTGCTGTATCTGGCCCGGGCCGAAAAGCTTTTGATCAGCGGCGACAAGGTCACCGGCCTGCAATGCGTGGCGATGGACGAACGCTGCGTCGAGCCGACTGGACGCACGATCACCGTCAAGGCGCGGCATTACGTGCTGGCCGGCGGCGGGATCAACAGCCCGGCGCTGCTGATGCGTTCGGATGCACCGGATCCGCACAAACGGCTGGGCAAGCGCACTTTCCTGCATCTGGTGAACATGTCCGCCGGGCGTTTCGACGAGGTCATCAACCCGTTCTACGGTGCGCCGCAGTCGATCTACTCGGACCATTTCCAGTGGAAGGACGGCACCACCGGCCCGATGGCCTACAAACTCGAAGTGCCGCCGCTGCACCCGGCGCTGGCCGCCACGTTGCTCGGTGGTTTCGGTCAGGAAAGCGCGCAACACATGGCGGACCTGCCGCACACCCACGCGATGCTCGCCTTGCTGCGTGACGGTTTTCACCCGGACAGTCAGGGCGGCAGCGTCGAATTGCGCGGTGACGGTTCGCCGGTGCTCGACTATCAGGTGTCGCCTTACACCTGGGAGGGCTTGCGTCGCTCATTCCACAGCATGGCCGAGATCCAGTTCGCCGGCGGCGCCAAGGCGGTAATGCCGATGCACGCCGATGCGCGCTACGTGAACAGTCTGGCCGAGGCCCGCTCGTTGATCGACAGCCTGAGTCTGGAGTTGTATCGCACCCGCCTGGGCAGCGCCCACGTCATGGGCGGTTGCGCCATGGGCGAGGACCCGAAAACCGCCGTCACCGACAGCCTCGGCCGCCATCATCAACTGAGCAATCTGTCGATCCATGACGGCTCTTTGTTCCCCACCAGCATCGGCGCCAACCCGCAGTTGTCGGTGTATGGTCTGACGGCGCAACTGGCGACATCCCTCGGCGAACGGTTGAGAAACCCGTGAAAAAGACGAAAATTCCGATCGTCTATAGTGCTTTCTTACCCAACAGGCGACTTTCCCGACCGGGACGGCTGCGATACCATCCGACTCCCCAACGGATTCCCGCCAGGACGACGCGATGAACCGAGTGTTGTACCCAGGTACCTTCGACCCTATTACCAAGGGCCATGGCGATCTGGTCGAACGCGCCTCGCGCCTGTTCGACCACGTGATCATCGCCGTCGCCGCCAGCCCCAAGAAGAATCCGCTGTTCCCGCTGGAACAACGGGTCGAGCTGGCCCGCGAGGTCACCAAACACCTGCCGAACGTGGAAGTGGTCGGCTTCTCGACGCTGCTGGCGCATTTCGCCAAAGAGCAGAACGCCAACGTGTTCCTGCGTGGCCTGCGCGCGGTGTCGGACTTCGAATACGAATTCCAGCTGGCCAACATGAACCGCCAGCTAGCCCCGGATGTGGAGAGCCTGTTCCTCACCCCGTCCGAGCGTTATTCGTTCATTTCCTCGACCCTGGTGCGGGAAATCGCGGCCCTGGGCGGCGATATCAGCAAGTTCGTCCACCCGGCGGTGGCCGAAGCCCTGACCCTGCGCTTCAAGAAGTAACGACCGTTCAAACGGCGCCCGCGTGCACTACGGGCGCCAATGCGGCACAATTGCGCGCATTGATTCATAGCGCCCGGGCTCCCCGCCCCGGCTGGAGTTAGCATGTCCCTGATCATCACCGACGATTGCATCAACTGCGACGTCTGCGAACCCGAGTGCCCGAACGCCGCCATTTCCCAAGGCGAAGAGATCTACGTGATCGACCCGAACCTGTGCACCCAGTGCGTCGGCCACTACGACGAGCCGCAGTGCCAGCAGGTCTGCCCGGTGGATTGCATTCCGCTGGACGAAGCCCATCCGGAGACTGAAGAACAGTTGATGGAGAAGTACCGCAAGATCACCGGCAAGGCTTGAGCCACTGAATCCGATCGCAGCTCCCGGCTGCGATCGCGTCATTCACGCTGCTCGAATCCCTCCCCTGTGCAGCCCAGGCAACGCACGAACGCCGCTTTCGCCGGCGCCACCACCAACGCCTCTCCCGCATCGCCAATCCCGCCACCCAGCGCGGTGAACGGCAATGACACGACGAACGCCCCGGCACCGATCACCGTCGCCACCACCAGCAATGGTCGGGCAATCAGCAGGTCGCCGAGCATGGCGTAGGCCGGTGGATTCTGGATGGCGTAGCGAGGGTCACCGCTGCCGCCTTCAGTGGCCTGAACGGTCAGGCTGAAGCACAGCAGCAGGGCGACGATGAGGGTTTGCAAGGACTTCATGGCACGATCCTTCGGGCTGAACAGTGAGACAACTCACTATAGACCGTAGGACTTATTCGGAGGCTTTGCTCAGCTCTGGCAGCGCGGACACCAGACGCTGGCGCGCTGGCCGAGCTTCATTTCCCGCAGGCCCGTGCCGCAGACCTTGCAGTGCTCGCCACCGCGACCGTAGACAAACAGTTCCTGCTGGAAATAGCCCGGCTGCCCGTCGCCACCGATGAAATCACGCAACGTGGTGCCGCCGCGCTCGATGGCGGCAGCGAGGATGCGTTTGATCTCGATCGCCAGCTTCAAGTAGCGCGCCCGGGAAATGCCCTTGGCTTCGCGACGCGGATCGATGCCGGCGGCGAACAGTGCTTCGGTCGCGTAAATATTGCCGACCCCCACCACCACCGCGTTGTCCATGATGAACGGCTTGACCGCCATCGAACGCCCGCGTGACAGCTGATACAAGCGCTCGCCATCGAACAGGTCGGTCAACGGCTCTGGGCCCAGGCGGATCAGCAATTCGTGATTGAGCGGGTCGGTGCTCCAGAGCATCGCCCCGAAACGCCGTGGATCGGTGTAGCGCAGTGCCAGGCCCGACTCCAGTTCGATATCGACATGCTCATGCTTGGCCGCCGGCATCCCGACCTCAACCAGCCGCAAGTTACCCGACATGCCCAAGTGGCTGATCAGCGTGCCGACTTCGGCGTTGATCAGCAGATACTTGGCGCGCCGCTCGACCAGCACGATGCGCTGCCCGGACAGGCGCACATCGAGGTCTTCGGGAATCGGCCAGCGCAGCCGCCGGTCACGCACGATCACCCGGCTGACGCGCTGGCCTTCCAGGTGCGGGGCGATGCCGCGGCGGGTGGTTTCGACTTCCGGCAATTCAGGCATGGGGGTCTCGAATCAGTTTGCTAAATCAGTGCGCGCCAAGTTCGCGGATCGTCTGCTTCAACGTTTCGAAGTCGTAATCCGAGAGGCCAATGTATTCCAGCACCAGCGGCCCGACCGCCTGCCATTCGAAGTCTTCGGTCTGGTTGCCCAGCACCCGGTACGACGCGCAGATGTGCTCGGCCATCTTCAGGATCGCCAGCAGGTTTTTCATCTGACTGTTGCGCGAAGTCTCGTCGCTGAAGATCGCCAGGGCATTGTGGTGATTGGCGATGGCCGCGCTGACGTGTTCCGGCAGGCGCCAGGACTTCGCGGTGTAGTAACCGACCACCGAGTGGTTGGTGTTGTAGACATCGTTCTCGGTGTCCACGACCCGGCGCTCGGCACTCGCGTTGGCGTAGGCCTTTTCGAGCGTCGTCATGTAATCCGGGAAACGCTGAAGCATCAACGGGACGCCGCAGTCGTGGAACAGGCCCAAGGCGTAAGCCTCGTCGCTGGCCTCGGTGCCGACGCGCTTGGCCAGGGTCAGGCAGGTCATGGCCACGTCCTGGGCGGTGTCCCAGAAACGGTTGAGGGTGACGATGGTGTCGTCATTCATCTCGCCCTTGATCGACATGGCGTTGATCAGATTGACGATCGAACGGCTGCCCAGCAGGTTCACCGCGCGCTTGATCGAAGTGATCTTGTTGCTCAAGCCGTAATACGGCGAGTTGACGATTTTCAGCAGCGAGCCGGACAGGCCGGGATCCTGGGAGATCAGCTTGGCGATCGTCTCCAGATCCGGGTCGGGCATGTATTGCTCCATTTGCAGATCCACCATGATCTGCGGCTGCGCAGGCACGCTGATGCCTTGCAGGGACTGTTGAATCTGTTCGGTGGTCAGCTCTTGGGACATAAGTACACACTCTGGGACAGGCGGCGATTCTAACCTCTAAAAACCGACGGACGACACATCGGGGGCAGATCGGCGGAAACTTTCATTCAAGACCATCTGGCCAATTCTGCCTTCATTCATTTGCAGGCCGGGCTGACGCGCCGCGTGTCCAGCGTCGAACCCGCGTGCGGCGCAACACGGTATACTCCCGCTCTTTTTTCCGGAGCGACGTCATGTCCCTGCCTAGCTTGCGCCTCAAAGCCAACGCCGACCGTCGCCTGCGCGCCGGCCACCTGTGGGTCTACAGCAACGAAATCGACGTGGCCGCCACCCCGTTGCACGGCTTCAAGGCCGGCGACCAGGCGATCCTCGAAGCCGCCGGCGGCAAGCCTCTGGGCATCGTCGCCATGAGCCCGAACAACCTGATCTGCGCACGTCTGCTGTCGCGCGACATCAAGCTGCCGCTGGACAAGTCGCTGCTGGTGCACCGCCTGAACGTGGCCCTGTCGCTGCGCGAGCGCCTGTTCGACAAGCCGTTCTATCGCCTGGTCTACGGCGATTCCGACCTGCTCCCGGGTCTGGTAGTCGACCGCTTCGGCGACATCCTCGTGGTCCAGCTCGCTTCGGCGACCATGGAAGCCCATAAAGATGACGTGATCGCGGCACTGACCCAAGTGCTCAAGCCAAGCGGCATCCTGTTCAAGAACGACTCCGCCGCCCGCGATGCCGAAGGCCTCGAGCGTTACACCGAAACCGTGTTCGGCGTGGTGCCGGAGTGGGTGGCGCTGGAAGAGAACGGCGTGAAATTCGAAGCCCCGGTCATTCAGGGCCAAAAAACCGGCTGGTTCTACGACCACCGCATGAACCGCGCCCGCCTGGCCCCATACGCCAAGGGCAAACGCGTGCTCGATCTGTACAGCTACATCGGTGGCTGGGGTGTGCAAGCCGCCGCATTCGGCGCCAGCGAAGTGTTCTGCGTCGACGCATCGGGCTTCGCCCTCGACGGCGTTGAGCGCAACGCCGCACTCAACGGTTTCGCCGACAAGATGACCTGCATCGAAGGCGACGTCTTCGAAGCCCTGAAGGAACTCAAGGCCAGCGAAGAGCGCTTCGACGTGATCGTTGCCGACCCGCCTGCGTTCATCAAGCGCAAGAAAGACCTGAAGAACGGTGAAGGCGCCTACCGTCGCCTGAACGAGCAAGCCATGCGCCTGCTCACCAAGGACGGCATCCTGTTCAGCGCTTCGTGCTCGATGCACCTGCCGGAAGACGACCTGCAGAACATCCTGCTGACCAGCGCCCGTCACCTGGACCGCAACATCCAGCTGCTGGAGCGCGGCGGTCAGGGCCCGGATCACCCGGTACACCCGGCCATCCCGGAAACCCGCTACATCAAGAGCATCACCTGCCGCCTGCTGCCCAACAGCTAACGGTATCGATGCGTATAAAGAAGGGGAGCCCACGGGCTCCCCTTCTTTTTGCCTTTGATTTTGCTTTCCTACATTTATCGTCCTGCCGACGTGCAGGATATTTCCGCGAATACTTTATTTATCGATATCTAACTTACACACTGACTTCCAGCCAAAGATCACTCCGACAAAATTACTGGACTATTCCTACTTAATATTTGCTTGCGATTAACCCATTACAAACTATTATTAAGTCGTCACCACGGAGGTGACACCAACTAACCACGAAGCAAAAATGAACAAGGAGTTCAATCATGAAAGCAATTACCCTGGAATCCCGCACCCTCGCAAACCTGGCTTTTCTGGTCGCACCTAAAGCCCGTTAAGTAAGGTGGGTGCTGGGTATAGCCGGCTATCCAGCGCCTCTGACAAAGCACCTATCCAGAGCAGCGTGCCCCAACATGCATATAAATCCTTATTTATTCATACTGCCACGAACGCCCGGCCAGATAGTCTGGAACTACAAAAACCATACTCAACATGAACTTGATCTTGAGTACTCCTCCCGATTGGCGCAACTTATTCACGACCCTGATTCATATGACAGCAGCAACATAATAGACACACAGTTATTAACTGCCGGAATACTGACTTCTTCAAAAATCTCAGCGCCTGTCTGGGGCTGGGATGAACTGTCCAGGATCTACCATATCGGGACTCGGGATATTCCTTGCGAACACACTCCCCGAAACATTCAGGAATGGTCCAGGCAATACCTCGAACACTGCAACACAGTGCTTGCCACCCCACCGCCGGCCGACATCCCTGCAGATACCTGTCCGACCCCACTCATCGCCCTGCCCGAACCGCTGGCACTGAATGACGACAGCCTGTCGAGTTCACTGACCCGGCGAAAGACCTGCCGATCCTTCACCGGCGCCGCCGTGTCGCTGGACGATGTCGGCACCTTGCTCTACCTGTCACTCGGTTACCTGCGAGAACGCGATGCCGATTGCGACGACAGCATTGCCGACGGACTTGGCGCACGGCGCAGCAGTCCTTCCGGAGGCGGGCTCAATGCCTGCGCCGGGTTCGTGTTTGTACAGAACGTCGACGGACTGGCGCCCGGCGTTTATGCCTACCACCCCGTCGAACACGCCTTGAGCTTCATCAACCCCTTGCCCGACACCGAGCCCGGCAATCTGCTGGGGGGCCAGCATTTCATCAATAACCTGCCATTGGGGCTGTTCATCACCGCCCGCTTCGACCGGCTCTGGTGGAAATACCCGCACTCACGCGCCTATCGAATGGCGTTCGTCGAAGCCGGGCACCTTTCGCAGACATTTCAACTGGTGGCTACAGCGCTGGGCATGAACACCTGGCTCACGGGCGCGTTTTCCGACGATCAGGTCGAAACGTTGCTGAAGCTCGAGAACAGTGCGGAGCAACCCTTGTTCTTCGTCGGTTGCGGGGAAAGCGACGGTCAGGCGATGTGTCAGGAAATGCGCGACCTGCTGCGTGAGGCACAAGCATGAGCGCCCTCGCCCCGGAACCGGTCTTTCAGTTCACCCTGAGTGACTGGAACATCCGCGCCTCGGTTCGCACCAGCCCCCACGATTACCGCTTGCCGGACAACGTGCAGGAACAACTGGAGACCCGGCACTGGTTTCCGCCGGCGTTCCTGCCCTACCTGGCCCACCCAGCCATTGAAGCAGCGGGCCGCTCGATGTTGCACCGGCTTACGGCCCGGCATCTGGTGCATTTTCTCGACTACACAACGCTGCTCGAACACCGAATCGTCAATCGCGCCGTCGAAACCATCGTCCACGGCGAGCTGCCGGTCGCGGTGCCTGCGCCGATGAAAACCGCCGCACTCCAGCTCTACACCGACGAGGGCTATCACGCCCTGTTTTCCAGTCAGGTGGCAGAGCAGATCGCCAATATCTACACGATCACCGGGCGCCCCGTGATACCCAGACGAATCACCCGGATGAACCTGCTGATTGCTCGCACCGGGCAGGAGCACCGGCCGCTGGCGTGCTTTCTTCTGGGCTTCGTCTCGGAAACGATCATTGCCCGTGAACTGCTGGATGTCTGCCGCGACAGCCTGGTGTCCGGCGTCAACGACATGTTGCGCGATCACCTCACCGACGAAGCGCGCCACAGCCGCTATTTCACCGAAGTGTTCCACTACCTCTGGTTGCACCTGAACCCGCGACAGCGAACGTTCACCGCGACGACCCTGCTCGACATTCTGGAAATCTTCTTCGAAGTGGATGAGCACTGGCTGCAGGAAAGCCTCGGTGGCGCGGGCATTGCAAACACGACGGTGATGGACATTCTCGGCACGATGACATCGACCCAGGCCAGTCGACGGCGGTCACGCGCCGGCAGCCTCGCTACATTGAACGCATTGAAAAAAGCCGGATTTTTTGCCGAACCTCAAAACCAGACATTATTTGCCAGGGCAGGACTGATCGATGGATGACGGACAATCTGTGGTGACCCGACGACAGCGGCGCGGGGCTGTCAGTCTTCTGCTGGCAATGGTGTTGCTCGGCGTCTTTCCACTGGATGTCCTGCTGCCTTCGTTCCCGGCACTGGCCGAACACTTTCGCCGCACCCCGGCGGACATCGCCCTGTCGATCAGCCTGTTCGCGGTCGGAATTGCCTTCGCCCAGTTGCTGATCGGGCCGCTGTCGGATGTGATCGGGCGCAAGGGGCTGCTACTCGCCGGCATGAGCGTTTCAATACTCGGCGCCCTCGGGTGCGTGATGACCTCGGACTATTCGCTGTTTCTGATGTTCCGGGTGGTGCAGGCGCTGGGGTGCGGTTGCTTCGTGCTGTCACAGGCGCTGGTGCAGGACCTGTTTGAAGGCGAGGAGCGTGATCGCCTGCGGATCCTGATGGTGACCGCCGGCGGGATTTTCATCTCGGTATCGCCGCTGGCTGGCACCTTTCTTCAGGCGACGCTGGGCTGGCGCGGCAGCTTCTGGGTGTTCATCGCATTATCAGCCGCAGTGCTGCTCAAGGCCTGGCTGTTTCTGGAGAAAACCCGACCGACCGCCAGTGGCACACGTACGAACTTCCTCACGGCCTATCGACGGGTTCTGGGAGATTTCGACTTCGTCGGTTACTGGCTGATTTCAGCGTTTGCCTTCGCCTGCCACTTTTCATTCATCGTGATCTCGCCGCTGATCTTCATGGATCGACTGCAACTGTCCGCTTACGAATTTTCGTTGATCCTGTTGATCTACGGTGCGGCTTACGTCACCGGGGGGATCCTCGCCAGCGTGCTGAGCAGGCGCATCAACAGCGGCCAGCAGATGGTCGTCGGCCTGAGCCTGATCCTGTTCGCCGGCGTGACCATGCTGTACCTGTCGTCGAACCTTGCACTGGCTCCGGCGACCGTGCTGATCCCGATGCTGATCTGTACCGCCGGCACCACCATTGCCCGGCCGGCCGCCACGTCCCGGGCCATGAGTCTGTTTCCGGAAAACGCCGGCACCTCGGCCTCGGCCGGCAGCACGATCATTTTCATCTGCGGCGGCTTGATCAGTGCCTTGATCAGCCTGAGCCCGACCAATCTGCAATCCACGCTGGGCTACAGCTTCGTGATACTCAGCGGGGTGGCACTGGCGTTGAACGCGCGGATCAGTCGGCGCAACGATCTGGTGGGGCAACCGGACAGCGATTAATCCTGCCGGTCGTCATCCCGCACGCTTCGTCAGCACTGGAACAACGCTTTGCGCCATTCCCTCCTGACGCCAGCGGTGTAGAATCGCGAGATTCATCGCCATTCATCCCCGGCGGGTTTATGAGCTCAGGCTGAGACCAGCGGCGATCCCGCAACGTCATCGGCAACATCAGGACACACGGCCATTTCTGAGTGTTCCAGACGTCAATAGAAGCTCACTCCCTTTTGATACCTGATTAGCCGCCCGGAGTGCTCCATGCCAGATTACCGCTCGAAAACATCCACCCACGGCCGCAACATGGCCGGCGCCCGCGCACTGTGGCGCGCCACCGGGATGAAAGATGACGACTTCAAGAAGCCGATCATCGCCATTGCCAACTCCTTCACCCAGTTCGTACCGGGCCACGTTCACCTGAAGGACCTGGGTCAACTGGTTGCCCGTGAGATCGAACGCGCTGGCGGCGTTGCAAAAGAATTCAACACCATCGCCGTAGACGACGGCATCGCCATGGGCCACGACGGCATGCTCTATTCGCTGCCGAGCCGCGAGATCATCGCCGACTCCGTCGAGTACATGGTCAACGCCCACTGCGCCGACGCCATCGTCTGCATCTCGAACTGCGACAAGATCACCCCGGGCATGCTGATGGCCGCCCTGCGCCTGAACATCCCGGTGATCTTCGTTTCCGGCGGCCCGATGGAAGCCGGCAAGACCAAACTGGCCAGCCACGGTCTCGACCTCGTCGACGCCATGGTCATCGCCGCCGACTCCAGCGCTTCTGACGAGAAGGTTGCCGAGTACGAGCGCAGCGCCTGCCCGACCTGCGGTTCGTGCTCCGGCATGTTCACCGCCAACTCGATGAACTGCCTGACCGAAGCCCTGGGCCTCGCATTGCCGGGCAACGGTTCGACCCTGGCCACCCACAGCGACCGCGAGCAGCTGTTCCTGCAGGCCGGCCGCACCATCGTCGAGTTGTGCAAACGCTACTACGGCGAGAACGACGAATCGGTACTGCCGCGCAACATCGCCAACTTCAAGGCGTTCGAGAACGCGATGATGCTCGACATCGCCATGGGCGGTTCGACCAACACCATCCTGCACTTGCTGGCCGCTGCCCAGGAAGCCGAGATTGCGTTCGACCTGCGCGACATCGATCGCCTGTCGCGCGTTGTGCCACAGCTGTGCAAGGTCGCGCCGAACATCCAGAAGTACCACATGGAAGACGTGCACCGCGCCGGCGGCATCTTCAGCATCCTCGGCTCGCTGGCCCGTGGCGGCCTGCTGCACACCGACCTGCCGACCGTGCACAGCCGCAGCATGGAAGAAGCCATCGCCAAGTGGGACATCACCCAGACCGACGATGAAGCCGTACACCATTTCTTCAAGGCAGGCCCGGCCGGCATTCCGACGCAGACCGCGTTCAGCCAGTCGACCCGTTGGGAAACCCTGGACGACGACCGTGAAAACGGCTGCATCCGCAGCTTCGAACACGCCTATTCGAAAGAAGGCGGCCTGGCCGTGCTGTACGGCAACATCGCCCTGGACGGCTGCGTGGTGAAAACCGCCGGCGTCGACGAGTCGATCCACGTGTTCGAAGGCAACGCGAAGATCTTCGAAAGCCAGGACAGCGCCGTACGCGGCATCCTCGCCGACGAAGTGAAGGAAGGCGACATCGTCATCATTCGCTACGAAGGCCCGAAAGGCGGCCCGGGCATGCAGGAAATGCTCTACCCGACCTCGTACCTGAAATCCAAAGGTCTGGGCAAAGCCTGCGCCCTGCTGACCGACGGCCGTTTCTCCGGCGGTACTTCCGGTCTGTCCATCGGCCACGCTTCGCCAGAGGCTGCGGCCGGCGGCGCGATCGGTCTGGTACAGGACGGCGACAAGGTGCTGATCGACATTCCAAACCGCTCGATCAACCTGTTGATCAGCGACGAAGAACTGGCGGCACGCCGGGTCGAGCAGGACAAGAAAGGCTGGAAGCCGGTCGAACAGCGTCCACGCAAAGTGACCACCGCCCTCAAGGCCTACGCCCTGCTGGCGACCAGCGCCGACAAGGGTGCAGTGCGCAACAAGGCGATGCTCGACGGGCTGTAAGCGTCAAATCGCAGAAACAAAATGCCCCGCCAAGTGCGGGGCATTTTTTTTCCTTCAGTTTGATCGTTCCCACGCTCTGCGTGGGAATGTAGCCCGTGACGCTCCGCGTCACTGGACGCGGAGCGTCCCCGTAGGCATTCCCACGCGGACGGTTCGACGCCTCGACGTGGGAACGATCATCGTAGAAAGGATCACTGGATTTCTTCCGGCTTCACGATCACCCAGTTCTTGTCCGCCGTCACCGGCAAACCTTCTTTCGCCTGGGCCGCCGCGTGCTTGGCCATCATGCCCTGGATCTGGGTCATGTACTTGTCCTTGCGGTTGACCCAAAGGTGAATACCGCCCTTGGCCACGTCCACATCGTGGAACAGCATGTAGCCGTCGCTGGTCGGCGTGTCGCCACCCACCAGTACCGGTTTTTTCCACTCGTCGATGTAAGTCAGGATCGCCGCGTGCTTGCCGGCCATCCAGGTCGCCGGGGTCCACAGGTACGGGGTCAGTTCGAGGCCGAGGTTGGCCTTCTCGTCATATTTGCCGGCGGTGATCTGCTTGCGCGCGGTGGTCAGCTCACCGGTTTCGCGGTTCTTCAGCAACGTGGTCACGCCGATCACGTTCTGCGGTTTGACGTTGTAGCCGTACTTCGGATCGGCCGCGACCATGCGCACCAGTTCTTCGGAGGCGGCGGTCATCACGTAGACCTCGATGCCGTTCTCCATCAGTTTGTTGTACAGCTCTTTCTGGCCAGTGAAGATCTTCGGCGGATTCACATCCAGGTTCTTGACCACGTCACCTTCGTAATAGGTCGCCGGCACCGGTTTGCCCGAGGCAATCAGCTCATCGACGTAGCCCTTGAGTTCCTTGAGGGTGAAGCCGGAAAACACCTGCGCGACCCATGGATAGCAGACCATGTCGTCGACTTCGCAGAGGCGGTAGTAGTAGCTGAACAGGCTTTCCTTGTGGTCGGCGGAGTCCTTGAACGGCATCAGTTTCAGGGAGGGGTCGAGCTTGTCGCGGGTGATCAGGCCCTTGTTTTCCATGAACGGCAGCAACGACTCTTCGAGGTCGTAGCGGTAACTGGTGTTGTCCATGTCGAACACCGCGTAGTTACCCTTGTTGGCGTTGGCGGCGATCATCGCATCCAGCGCCTTGGCCTGATCCGCCGGCCAGTGTTTCAGGTCGGTGGCGAATGCCTGAGTGGCCAGGCCCATCCCCACAGTCAGTGCGACAGCCAGAAATTTCGGTGCAAACTTCATTGGCGCTTCTCCCTGAGTCAAAGAAATCGACGCTAACAAATAAATGTGACAGTCCCCGTCTGTCAGCGACCGTCCACGTCCGTTTCGCGCCAGCTGCATCCCCGAGAGCGACACCCGCTTATTCCAAAAACGACGGACAACCTTTGATTTCGGTATTAAATCATTGGAAATCAAACTGTTAGGCTTGCCGGTTCGCAACAGCCCCGGAAGGTTGTTGGCACAGTCTTTTCTGGAGTCCTCATGAATCTGCCCCTGATTCTCAACTTGCTGGTGTTCCTCGCCCTGCTCTTTGGCCTGGCGCAAACCCGTCACACCTCGTGGAGCCTGGCGAAAAAAGTCCTGCTCGCGCTGGTGCTGGGCGTGGCATTCGGCGTCGCGCTGCACACGATTTACGGTGCCGGCAACCCGGTGCTGAAAGCCTCGATCGGCTGGTTCGATCTGGTCGGCAACGGTTACGTGCAACTGCTGCAAATGATCGTGATCCCGCTGGTGTTCGCCTCGATCCTCAGCGCCGTGGCCCGTCTGCACAACGCATCGTCGCTGGGCAAGATCAGCTTCCTGACCATCGGCACGCTGCTGTTCACCACCGCGATTGCGGCACTGATCGGTATCGGCCTGACCAACCTGTTCGGTCTGACCGCCGAAGGCCTGGTCGCCGGTACGCAGGAAATGGCCCGTCTGCAAACCATTCAGACCGATTACGCCGGCAAAGTCGCCGACCTGAATGTGCCGCAACTGCTGTTGTCGTTCATACCGCAGAACCCGTTCGCCGACCTGGCGCGGGCCAAACCGACCTCGATCATCAGCGTGGTGATCTTCGCCGCGTTCCTGGGGGTTGCCGCGCTGCAACTGCTCAAGGATGACGTCGAGAAAGGTCAGAAAGTGATCAACGCCATCGACACCCTGCAAGCCTGGGTGATGCGTCTGGTGCGTCTGGTGATGAAGCTGACCCCGTACGGCGTGCTGGCGCTGATGACCAAAGTGGTCGCCGGTTCCAACCTGCAGGACATCATCAAGCTCGGCAGTTTCGTGGTGGTGTCGTACCTCGGTCTGGGCCTGATGTTCGTGGTGCATGGCTTGCTGGTATCGGCCGCCGGGATCAATCCGCTGCGTTTCTTCCGCAAGATCTGGCCGGTGCTGACCTTCGCGTTCACCAGCCGCTCCAGTGCCGCGAGCATTCCGCTGAGCATCGAAGCACAGACCCGTCGTCTGGGCATCCCACAATCGGTGGCAAGCTTCGCCGCATCGTTCGGCGCGACCATCGGCCAGAACGGTTGCGCCGGCCTGTACCCGGCAATGTTGGCGGTGATGGTTGCGCCAACCGTGGGCATCAACCCACTGGATCCGCTGTGGATCGCGACGCTGGTGGCGATCGTAACCTTGAGTTCGGCCGGTGTGGCGGGCGTGGGTGGCGGTGCGACCTTCGCCGCGCTGATCGTGCTGCCGGCCATGGGCTTGCCGGTTTCGCTGGTAGCGTTGCTGATTTCGGTCGAGCCGCTGATCGACATGGGTCGTACGGCGCTGAACGTGAGCGGTTCGATCACCGCTGGCGCGATTACCAGCCAGGCGATGCAGCAGACCGACAAGGCACTGCTGGATGCCGATGAGCATGCGGAGCTTGCTCAGGCTTGATTGACGTTGTGGCGAGGGAGCGTGCTCCCTCGCCACAGATTCAGGCTTTTTCCCAGACTTCGAAGTTGTAAGCCGGTTTGTCGCCTTCAGCCGGATTCGGCACGTTCGACACCAGCTTCCACTGGTTCAGATCGAACTCCGGAAACCACGCATCCCCTTCCGGGCTCAGTGCCACACGGGTCAGATACAAACGATCCGCCTGCGCCAGCCCCTGCGCATACAACTGCGCCCCGCCAATCAGCATCAACTCGTCGACGCCCTGCTCTTTCGCCCACTCTTCGGCGCGAACCACGGCAGCTTCCAGCGACGGATAGACTTCCGCGCCTTCCAGCACCAGACCGGCCTGACGGCTGACCACGATATTCAAGCGCCCCGGCAACGGACGACCCAGCGAATCCCAGGTCTTGCGACCCATGATGATCGGCTTGCCGAGCGTCGTGGCCTTGAAGTATTTGAAGTCCCCCGGCAGGTGCCAGGGCATGCTGTTGTCGACGCCGATCACACGGTTTTCACCGAGGGCTGCGATCAGGCTGAGGGGGAGTGATTTAGTCATGCCGGCGAGGATACCAGAGCCGCGCTTACCCCGATAAGCGCCACAGCGGTTATGCTCACGGCTCAATCAAGCAACGGGATGCCGCGTGACTGAACTGACTTCACTGCAAAACCTCTGGCTCACCGAAACCGTGCGCCTGCGCGAAGAACACGCAGGTCCGCTGGACGATCTGGAAGCCAATCGCCTGGCCCGCGCGGCCGGCGGCGATCTGCCGGGACGCATTCAACGCCGCGCCCTGTGGCTGGCCGAGCGCGACGGCCTGACCTCGGCGCTCAAGCACTGGCTGCAAGGCGCACGTCTGGCGCTGGTGCTGCTGGCGATCTTCGCGGTACTGAGCGGCGCCGGCCTGGCCTTCGCTGCACTGGGCCAGACGCCGGTCAATGTGTTCTGGGCCTTGGGCAGTCTGCTCGGGCTGAACCTGATTCTGCTGTTGAGCTGGGCGCTGGGGCTGATCTTCGCTGGCGAACATGGCGCCACTCTCGGCCGCTTGTGGCTGTGGCTCAGTGAAAAACTCGCCCGCGATGCCAAGGCGGCACAACTGGCGCCGGCCCTGCTGTTGATGCTGCAACGCAAGAAGCTCAATCGCTGGGCGCTCGGTACGCTGGTCAATGGCTTGTGGTTGCTGGCGATGTTCAGCGCGCTGGTTTTGCTGCTGACGCTGATGGCGACCCGGCGCTACGGCTTCGTCTGGGAAACCACGATTCTCAGTGCCGACACGTTCATCAACATGACCCAGGCCCTCGGTGCCTTGCCGGCGCTGCTGGGATTCAACGTGCCGACCGTGGACATGATCCGCGCCAGCGGCGACACCGCGCTGAACATCGAAAGCGCCCGTCAGGCCTGGGCGACCTGGCTGGTTGGCGTGCTGGTGGTGTACGGCGTGCTGCCGCGTCTGCTGTTGGCGCTGTTCTGCTTCTGGCGCTGGAACAGCGGCAAAGCCGCATTGCGTCTGGACCTCAACCTGCCCGGTTACGCCCAACTGCGCGAACGCCTGATGCCGACCAGCGAACGCCTCGGCATCACCGACCCAGAGCCTGCGCAATTGCACCGTGTCGAAAGCACCGTCGGCGAACACGCCAGCGAAGGCGCATTACTCGTGGCAATCGAACTCGACGATCAACACTCATGGCCGCCGACGCTGCCGAAAAACGTCAGCAACGCCGGCATCCTCGATAGTCGCGAATCGCGCAACAAACTGCTCGAACAACTCAGCCGCTTCCCGCCGGCGCGCCTCGCGATCGCCTGCGACCCACGGCGGTCGCCGGATCGCGGCAGTCTGGCGCTGATTGCAGAACTGGCGCGCAATGCCGCCGCGACCCGCGTCTGGCTATTGCAGGCGCCGCAAGGACAGGCGCTGGACGCCGAACGCCTCGGTGACTGGCATGTGGCGCTGCAACAGCTTGAGCTGCCGTTTGCCGATTGCGCCCCGTTGAACTGGCTGGAGCACGGACATGACTGATGCTTGGAAAGCGCCGCTGAAACTGGCGGTGGTCGGCCATACCAACGTCGGCAAGACTTCGCTGTTGCGCACCCTGACCCGCGACGTCGGCTTCGGCGAAGTCTCCCATCGCCCGAGCACCACCCGGCATGTCGAAGGCGCGCGCTTGTCGGTGGATGGCGAACCGTTGCTCGACCTCTACGACACGCCGGGCCTGGAAGATGCCATCGCCCTGCTGGATTTTCTCGAGCGCCTGGAACGTCCCGGCGAACGCCTCGACGGCCCGGCACGGCTGGCGCGGTTTCTCGACGGCAGTGAAGCGCGCCAGCGTTTCGAACAGGAAGCCAAGGTGCTGCGGCAACTGCTCGATTCCGATGCCGGCCTGTACGTGATCGACGCCCGCGAACCGGTGCTGGCCAAGTACCGCGACGAACTGGAGGTGCTGGCCAGTTGCGGAAAACCGTTGCTGCCGGTGCTGAATTTCGTCAGCAGCGCCAACAACCGCGAACCGGACTGGCGCGAAGCACTGGCGCGTCTGGGCCTGCATGCGCTGGTGCGTTTCGACAGCGTCGCCCCGCCGGAAGATGGCGAGCGGCGGCTGTATGAAAGCCTCGCACTGTTGCTGGAAAACGCCCGCCCTCAGCTCGAACGCCTGATCGCCGATCAACAGGCCCAACGCCTCGCCCGCGAGCAAAGCGCCGCGCGCCTGATCGCCGAATTGCTGATCGACTGCGCCGCGTGCCGACGCAGTGTGGCGAGCAATGCCGAGCAGGAACAACAGGCCATCAGCGAACTGCGCAAAGCCGTGCGCCAGCGCGAACAACGCTGCGTCGAAGCGCTGCTCAAGCTCTACGCCTTCCGCCCGCAGGACGCCGCCGCCAGCGATCTGCCGTTGCTCGACGGCCGTTGGGGCGATGACCTGTTCAACCCGGAAACCCTCAAGCAACTCGGCGTGCGGGTCGGTGGCGGAATTGCCGCCGGTGCCGCAGCCGGTGCCGGTGTGGATTTGCTGGTGGGCGGCATCACCCTCGGTGCCGCTGCTCTGGCCGGTGCAATTGCCGGCGGTGCCCTGCAAACCGCCCGCAGCTATGGCAACCGCCTGCTGGGCAAGATCAAAGGGCAGCGAGAGCTGACGGTCGACGACAACGTGTTGCGCCTGTTGGCACTGCGTCAGCGGCAACTGCTGCAAGCGCTGAATGCCCGAGGCCATGCGGCGCTGGATGCCGTTCAGGTGGCGACGCCGCAGGACAAGACCTGGCGCGAAGGCAAGCTGCCGGAGGCGCTGAACAAGGCGCGCGCGCATCCGCAATGGTCTTCGCTCAATCCGCATCCGAAGCTGAATCAGGCGGAGCGGCAGGAGCAGATTGAGTTGTTGGTCGGGAAGGTGCTTGAGCTTTAGATCCGCGCCCTCACCCGGTCGACAACAAAACTTCAGCCTTGCGCTTGAGAACAGACAGATCCATCACCGGCACGGCCATTTCCTTCGCCAGTTCATCCCATTGGCGCATCCGCAAGCTGACGGCGCACAAAGGATCCTGCTCGAACGCATCCGCTTCAGCCTCGGTCATCACCCCGCCCTGATATTCCAGGGTGCGGCGGCTGGCTTCGCTCAAGCGGTCGTAATAGCCCGACTCCCTGAGCGTCAGATAGCGCTTGGCCTGGACGTGATATTCCACCAGCCGCGCCAAACGTTCGCTGAAGCCGGCCTCACGCAAATAGTCCGCGCCGAGACGTTCGTGGCTGACCACGCCGTAACCGCCCATGTTCTCCGCGCCTTCGGCACACAAGTGGCCGATGTCGTGGAAGAACGCGGCGAGCACCACTTCGTCGTCGAAGCCTTCGGCGATGGCCAGTTGCGCCGCCTGGGACATGTGCTCGATCTGCGACACCGGTTCGCCGATGTAGTCGCTGGCGCCGAAGCGCTCATAGAGGCCGAACACCCGGTCGACGACTTGCTGCTGACTCAACATCCGTTCTCTCCAAAAAGCTGTGCAACATTGCGCTCGGCCATGGCCGGGCCGACGCTCATGCCGACGCCGCTGTGCATCAGCGCCACACTCAGCCCCGGCGCCGGACGCAGAAACGAAAAAGGCCCCGGCCCGCGAGAACCATAGACACCCTGCCAGCGCTCGACCACTTGCACCTTGCAGCCGAGGGTCTGTTCGGCCAGTTCGAGCATCCAGTTGTCGACCTGCTCGGCGTTGAACGGCGACGGATCGCTGCCGTAATGGTGCGAGTCGCCAATGATCAGTTCGCCATACGGCGTCGGGCTGATCAGCAGGTGAATGCCGTTTTCCTGGAGGTGCGGTTGCTCGCGCAGGATTTGCGCCTGCACTGCGGCCGCTTCCGGCAGGTCAGCGAAGGCGCCGTAATGCACGCAGCTGAGGCCGGTGAGCAAGGCGTGTTGCAAGTTCAGGTCGATCTGCGGCCGGGCGCGGAGCATTTGCAGGCGGCAGATTTGCGGGTCGAGGGCGGCAATCGGCTCGGCCAGCAGGGTCTGATAATCGTGGCCGGAGCAGACGATGATCTGCTCGGCGGTAAAAGTGCCGGTAGTGCTTTGCAGGCGTCCCGGTTCGACGTCGCGCACCAGCGTCGAGAAGTGAAACTCGACGTCGAGTTCGCGGCGCAGGTATTCGATCAGCGCCGGAATCGCCTCCCGGGAATACAGCTGTTGATCGTCCATGCCGTGCAGCGCGGCGCGGTGATGGCTGAACTGGCCGCCGTACAGATCGCGCAACGCGGCACCGCGCAGCAGTTCGACGCGGTAGTCGTGCTCGACGGCGCGCCCGGCGCAGAAGGCTTCGAGCAAGTGCTCTTCGGCCTCGGTGCGGGCGAACAGGTACGAGCCGTTGCGCTTGAGTTGCAGGCCGGCGAGCTGCGCCCACTGACCCCAGATGTCGCGGCTGGCCTTGGCCAGTTCGAGCATCGGGCCCGGTGGCTGGCCGGTGACCAGTGCCTGGCCGAAGTTGCGTACCGAGGCGCCGAGTGGCGTGGTGGTGCGTTCGAAAACCGTGACCTTGAGACCGCGCCGGGCGGCGGCATAGGCGTGGGACAGGCCCAGGATGCCGGCGCCGACGATCAGCAAGTCTTTGTGTTGTGTCATGTAGCTACCTCAATGATCGTTCCCACGCTCTGCGTGGGAATGAATACCGTGACGCTCTGCGTCACAGAGGACGCAGAGCGTCCTTGGCTGCATTCCCACGCGGAGCGTGGGAACGATCAACACTCCGTCAGGGAACGATCGGGTAAGAAGATTTACTTGGCAGCGACTTTCTCGGACTTGCCGTCATAGCGCTTGCGCCATTCGGTCAGGATCTCGTCGCGGTTCTTCGAGGCCCAGGCGAAGTCGTTCTTGATCAGGCGCTGCTCGTAATCAGCCGGCAGTTCGGTCTGCGGCTTGGCGATGCCCGGCTGTGCGAGGACGGCGAAGTTCTCCTTGTACAGATCCATCGCCGGGGCGCTGGCGGAGAAGTCGGCCAGTTTCTTCGCGGCTTCTTCATGCGGCGTGCCTTTGATCACGGCAGTCGCTTCGATCTCCCAGCCGAGGCCTTCCTTCGGCAGGATGATGTCCAGCGGCGCGCCCTGACGCTTCAGCTGAACGGCCGGGTACTCGAAGGAAATCCCGATCGGGAACTCGCCCGCTGCCGCCAGTTTGCAAGGCTTGGAGCCGGAGTGAACGTACTGGCCGATGTTCTGGTGCAGACCGTCCATGTAGGCCCAGCCCTGTTTCTCGCCGAAGGTTTGCAGCCAGGCGCTGACGTCGAGGAAACCGGTGCCGGACGACGCCGGGTTCGGCATCACGATTTTGCCCTTGTACTCAGGCTTGGTCAGGTCCTGCCAGCTCACCGGTTTGGTCAGGCCCTGCTTTTCGGCTTCGACGGTGTTGAAGCAAATGGTTGCGGCCCAGACGTCCATGCCGACCCAGGCTGGCGGGTTGGCGGCGTCGCGGTAGTTCGCGCCGATCTTGCCCAGATCCTTCGGCGCATAGCTTAGCAGCATGCCTTGCTGATCGAGGATCGCCAGGCTCGAAGCCGCCAGGCCCCAGACCGCGTCAGCCTGCGGGCGATCCTTTTCGGCCAGCAGTTTGGCGGTGATGATCCCGGTGGAGTCGCGCACCCACTTGATCTCGACGTCCGGGTTGGCCTTTTCGAAGGCCTCTTTGTAGGACTTCAACTGCTCGGCTTCGAGGGCGGTGTACACCGTCAACTCGGTTTTTGCCGCGAAGGCATTCAGGCTGAAAGTAGCGAGCACAGCAGCGGCCAGGGCCATAGGCTTGAACATGATCGTTTTCCTGTCGGTGAGTTGAGGCTGAAGGGATAAGTCGTGGATCAGTGGCCGGGCGCCGTTTGCCGCCAAGCCTGGGAACGGCGCAGCAAGCCGCGCGAAGCCCACGCCAGCAGCAAGGACACGCCCGCCGAGGTGAACAGAATCAGGGTCGACATCGCCGCCGCGCCGCCGACGTTGCCGGCGTCATCCATGTTCAGCACCGCCACCGCCGCGAGGATGGTGTCGGGGCTGTAGAGGAAGATCGCGGCGGACACGGTAGTCATGGCCGAGACGAACAGGTAGCGCACGATGTCCAGCAGCGCCGGCAGGCAGATCGGCACGGTGACCCGCAGGTAATGCCGGTACAGCGGCGCCTTGAGCGACAGCGCGGCAGCTTCGAACTCGGCATCGAGCTGACGCAGCGCGGTGGTGGCAGTCATCTGCGCAGTGGTCAAATAGTGAGCAATGGTGCAGACGATCAGCAGGGTCATGGTCCCGTACAGCACGTGCAGCGGGTTGCCGGTCAGGTTGAAGAAGAAGACGTAACCCAGACCCAGCACCAGCCCCGGCACCGCCATCGGTACGAAACTGAGCATGCGCAGCGTCAGATTCAGCCCGCGCTGGCTGCGGGTCTTTTCCATCAGGTAGGCGCCCGTGAAGATCAGCACACTGCCAATCAGCGCCGTGCCCAGCGCCATCTTCAAACTGTTTCCGTAGGCCAGCCAGCCACCGCCAGCGGTCTCGTTGAACTGGTAGTGGTTGAGCGACAGCGACAGGTTGTACGGCCAGAACTTCACCAGCGACGAGAACACCGCCATGCCGAACACCAGCAGCAACGCGGCGCTGATCAGCAGGACCACGCTGAGATAAAAGGCATCGCGCTTCTTCGACGGTGCCGGTTTGAACACCTGAGCGCGGCCGCTCATCGAGTCGCCGTGACGGCGACGCAGCCAGGCATCGACGCCGAAGCTGAACAGCGCCGGCAGCAGCAGAACCATGCCGATCAACGCGCCGCGACCGAACTGCTGTTGGCCGACCACCGCTTTGTAGGCTTCCAGCGCCAGCACCTGGTAGTCGCCACCGACCACCACCGGCACACCGAAATCGGTGATGGTCAGGGTGAACACCAGACAGAACGCGGCGAACACAGCCTGGCGGGTCGCGGGCCAAGTGATGCTGCGGAAGGCCTTTGCCGGACTGGCGCCCATGCTCGACGCGGCGTCGAACAGTCGCGCATCCGCCAGCGACAGGGCTGACAGCAAAATCATCAAGGCGTGTGGGAAGGTGTAGATCACCTCACCCAGAACAATCCCCCAGAAACCGTAGATGTTGTCCGACAGCAGCCCGCGCAACATGCCCTGATTGCCGAACAGATAGACCAGCGCGATCCCCGGCAGCATCGACGGCGCCATCAGCGGCAGCAGGGAGATTCCGCGCCAGATGCCTTTTGCGGGAATCATCGTGCGCTGCAAGGCGTAGGCAAACAGGTAGGCCAGCGGTACGACGATGGCCGCAACGCTGAGGGAAACTTTCAGGCTGTTGCCGAGCAGCCAGTGGAAATTGTCACTGGTCACCAGTTCTTTCGCGGCGAGCCAGCCACCGCCCTGCCCGGCTTCGCTGCTGAAGCCGCGCCAGAAGATCGCCAGCAAGGGCAAGAGCACCGCGACGCCGAGCAATACCAGCAGCAGGAGTTTGCCGCCGAGGACGAAGATCCGGTCGCCGACCTCGGCCCCGGACACCTGCCGCGCCTGCTTTTGCGGTAGCGGCAGTGCGAGGTTGCTGTTCATCAGGCAAACACCTGCAGGCTGCGTGGCGGCAAGGCGACCATGATCTGCTGGGCGCCGAGGCGCGGCATGGCTTCCGGCGCCAGTTCGGCGAGCAAGGCGTGGCCGGGCAATTGATCGAGCTCGAAGCTCATGCGGCAGCGGTTGCCGAGGAAAGTGATCTCGCGGACCTTGGCCGGAAACAGGTTTTCCTCGTGCACCAACGGATTGACGTTGATCGCTTCCGGGCGGCAGAACAGCCGGCCCGACGGGCTGTGGACGCTGCCGTCGGCCAGGCGCAGGTTCATCCCGCCGACCTTGGCGTGGCTGTCGCTGCTGCGCTGGAACGGCAGCCAGTTGCCCTGGCCGACGAACTCGGCCACGAACGGCGTGGCCGGACGGTTGTAGATTTCCTGCGGGGTGGCGTACTGCTCGACCTTGCCGTTGTTCATCACGGCGATGCGGTCGGCCATCAGCATGGCTTCGTCCTGATTGTGGGTGACCATCAGGGTGGTGATGCCGAGGTTGCGTTGCAGCTGGCGCAGTTCAGTGCACAGATGCTCACGAACCCGGGCGTCGAGGGCCGACATCGGTTCGTCGAGCAACAGCAGCGACGGCGCCGGTGCCAGAGCCCGGGCCAGTGCCACCCGTTGCTGCTGGCCGCCGGACAACTGGCCCGGGTACTTTTTCTCACTGCCGGTGAGGCCGACCAGTTCCAGCATCTGACCAACACGACGGCGCACTTCGTCGCGACCGCTGCCGGCAAGACCGTAGGCAATGTTCGCTTCGACAGTCAGATTGGGAAACAGCGCGTAGGACTGGAACAAGATGCCGTAGTCCCGAGCCTGCGGGGCGAGGTGGGAAACGTCGCGCTCGCCGAGGTACAGCTCGCCGCTATCCTGCTTTTCCAGACCGGCGATGCAACGCAGCAGCGTGGTCTTGCCACAGCCCGACGGGCCGAGCAGGCAAACGAGCTCACCAGCCGCGACATCGAGGGAGACGTTATCCAGCGCAGTGAAGGCGCCGAAGCGCTTCTGCACGCCGCGCACTTTCATCGGTGCGCCGGGGTTGGTCAGGGCAGTTGCGATTGCAGGGTTCATGGACAGGCCTCATCAAGCAGATGAGACGAATCCTAGAGTTGTAATGCGTCGGTCATATGGCAACAAGGCAAAATCGACCGATAGTGGTATTCAAGGATTTTGGTTCACCGCGGATCGCGGATCGTTCCCACGCTCTGCGTGGAAATGCAGCCCGGGACGCTCCGCGTCCCAAGAGCGGACGCAGAGCGTCCAATGAGGCATTCCCACGCAGAGCGTGGGAACGATCATTACGATCAAGCCGGGGACATTTCCTGCGCCAGTCCGAGAAACGCTGCCGGCAAGCGCGCATTCTTGCGCTCCTTGAGGCAGTAGAGGTATTCGGGAATCTGCGGCGCATTCTCCAGGGTCAGCACCCGCAACTGCGGATCATGCGGCACTTCCTGGCGGGCAATGATGCTGATACCGATATTGCGCAACACCGCCTCGCGGATCGACTCGCGGCTGCCGATCTCCAGCAACGGGCCGAAACTGACCCCGGCGCTGGCCAGCAATTCTTCGGTGAGGCGACGGGTGGTCGAGCCGGATTCGCGCATCAGCAAGGTATGCCCGGCCAATGCACTCAGCGTCACATGGTCGTGCGCCGCCAGCGGATGATTGCGATGCACCGCCAGCACCAGCGGATCGCTGCCCAACACCCGACGGATCAGCCGTGCATCGTCGAGCAACTGCGAGGATGCTGCGACATCCACCCGGTAATCCTCCAGCGCTTCGAGCACTTGCTGTGAATTACCGATTTCCACCGAGACTTCTACTTGCGGCAAGCGCTCGCGGAAGGTCTTCACCAGATCGAGGATGTAATACGGCGCGGTGGCGGCAATGCGCAGCGTGCCCTGCACCTGGCCGCTGTTACGCAGGAAGAATTCGATATCGGCTTCCTGCTGTAACAAGGCTTTGACCATCGGCAACAGCCGCGCGCCTTCGTCGCTGACACTCAGGCGCCGGCCGCCGCGGTAGAACAGCTCCACCGAATACTGGCTTTCCAGATTGCGGATCTGGGTGGTGACAGTCGGTTGGCTGAGGCCGAGCTTTTTCGCCGCCAGCGTGATGCTGCCCAGGCGGGCCACCATGTAAAACGCTTTCAGCTCGGCACTCAGCACAACCGCCCCTCTTCCTCTATTTGCGCAACAGGCGCAAACCGTTGAACACCACCAGCAGGCTCACGCCCATGTCGGCAAACACCGCCATCCACATGGTGGCGAGCCCGGCGAAGGTTACCCCAAGAAAGATCGCTTTGATCACCAGCGCCAGCGCGATGTTCTGTTTCAGAATAGCGGCGGTATGGCGCGACAGGCTGATGAAGGCCGGAATCTTGCGCAGATCGTCGTCCATCAGGGCGACATCGGCGGTTTCGATCGCCGTGTCGGTGCCGGCCGCCGCCATGGCGAAACCGATCTCGGCCCGAGCCAGTGCCGGTGCATCATTGATGCCGTCACCGACCATGCCGACCCGACGGCCCTGCGCGTACAGGTCTTCGATGGCCTGCAATTTGTCGGTCGGCAGCAAATCGCCCTTGGCCTGATCGATCCCGACCTGCGCCGCAATCGCCTGCGCGGTGTGGACGTTGTCGCCGGTCAGCATCAGGGTTTTCACGCCCAGTTCGTGAAGTTGGCGGATCGCCTCGCGGCTGGTTTCCTTGACCGTGTCGGCCACGGCAAACAGCGCCAGCGGGCCGGAACTATCGAGCAGCAACACCACGGACTTGCCCTGTTTCTCCAGCGCGAACAGTTTTTCTTCCAGTTGCGGCGAGCACAGGCCCAGTTCTTCAACCAGACGATGGTTGCCCAAGTGGTAGACCTGACCATTGACCTCACCTTTTACCCCACGGCCGGCCAGCGCTTCGAAGTTATCCACAATCAGCGCTGCGAACCCCTTATCCACAGCCGCATTGGCTATGGCCAGCGACACCGGGTGATCGGAGCGCCCGGCCAGCGCGGCGGCAATCGCCGGGGCCGTGGCGTCGGCGGTCGGGTCGAGGGACAGGTAATCGGTCTGCACCGGTTTGCCGTGGGTGATGGTGCCGGTCTTGTCGAGGGCCAGATAGTCGAGCTTGAAACCGCCCTCCAGGTACACGCCGCCCTTGACCAGTATGCCTTTGCGCGCCGCCGCCGCGAGGCCGCTGACGATGGTCACAGGAGTGGAAATCACCAGCGCACACGGGCAAGCGACCACCAGCAGCACCAGCGCACGGTAGATCCAGTCGAACCACGCAGCACCCATGAACAGCGGCGGGATGATCGCCACGGCCAGGGCCAGAACGAAGACCACCGGGGTGTAGATTTTCGAGAACTGATCGACGAAGCGCTGAGTCGGCGCCCGCGCGCCTTGCGCCTGTTCCACGGCGTGGATGATCCGCGCCAGAGTCGAATTGTTCGCCGCTGCCGTCACCGCGTATTCCAGTGAACCCGCTTGGTTGATGGTGCCCGCAAAGACCTTGTCGCCAACGGTTTTTTCCACTGGCAGGCTTTCGCCGGTGATCGGCGCCTGATCGATAGTCGAACTGCCGCTGACAACTTCACCGTCCAGCGCGATACGCTCGCCAGGTTTTACCCGCACGCGGGCGCCGAGATCGATGCTTTTGACGTCCAGTTCGACCCAGTTACCGTCCGCCTGCAACACGGTCGCCTGCTCCGGCGTCATCTGCATCAGGCCGCTGATGGCGTTGCGCGCGCGATCCAGCGAGCGCGCTTCGATCAACTCGGCCACGGTGAACAGGAACATCACCATCGCCGCTTCCGGCCATTGGCCGATCAACACGGCGCCGGTCACGGCGATGCTCATCAGTGCATTGATGTTGAGGTTGCGGTTCTTCAGGGCGATCCAGCCCTTCTTGTAAGTGGTGAGGCCGCCGCTGAGGATGGAGATCAGCGCGATGATCGCCACCACCCAGGTCGGGGCGGCGCTGGTGAAGTGGATCACTTCGGCAGCGAGCGCACCGACGCCGGACAGCGCCAGCGGCCACCAGTGTTTTTTCACCGGCGCCGGCGTTGGCGCGTCGACGCCCGCCTCCAGCGGCTCGGCCTGCATGCCGAGGGATTTGATCGCGTCGATGATCGGCGCGGTGTCCGGCAGATTGTGGGTCACGCCGAGCACGCGGTTGATCAGGTTGAATTCCAGCTGCTGGATCCCGGCCAGTTTGCCGAGCTTGTTCTGGATCAGCGTCTGTTCGGTCGGGCAGTCCATCGCCTCGATGCGGAAGCTGCTCAGCCGGGCGTCGGCACTTTTTGCCTCGCTCAGTTGCACCAGTGAAGGCGCGGCGGCTTTCGACGAGCAGCAGGCGTCTGCACTCGAATGAGCCGGCGCAGGCGTAACGGTTTTCGACCCGCAGCAGGAATCGCCGCCGTGGGCATGTTTATGCACAGGCTGCAGTTTGTGACTGTGATCGTGCCCGTCGCCGGGCTTGTGGGTGTGCAGGGAATCGCTCATTGGTCGCGTCCATGAAGGTGCCTGTTGCCAAGTAAAGACCCTGTAGCCACTATAGGGTCAAGCACCCTTTTGGAGATTGCCGTCATGAAGATCGGAGAACTGGCGAAACAGACCGATTGCGCCGTGGAAACCATCCGCTACTACGAGCGTGAAAACCTGCTGCCGGAACCGGCCCGCAGCGACGGCAACTACCGCGTCTACACCCAGGCCCACGCCGAGCGCCTGACCTTCATCCGCAACTGCCGCACCCTCGACATGACCCTCGAAGAAATCCGCAGCCTGCTCGCCTTGCGCGACAGCCCGCAGGACCAGTGCGAAAGCGTGAATGCGCTGATCGACGAGCATATCCAGCACGTCAAGGCGCGGATCGATGGGTTACTGGCATTGCAGACGCAACTGCTCGACCTGCGCCAGCGCTGTGGCGAGGGGCCGGAAGCGGATCAGTGCGGGATTTTGCAGCGGCTGGAGGTGAGTGGCGGGGTTGTGGCGGCGGAGGTTGAGCATTCGCATGTGGGCCGCAGTCACGGGCACTAACGATTGACGCTCGTTCCCATGCTCCGCGTGGGAATGCCGCCATGGACGCTCCGCGTCCAAAGTGACGCGGAGCGTCACGGGATTCATTCCCACGCAGAGCGTGGGAACGATCCTGCCGACTAGACCGCCATCGGCGCAGTCATCGGCGCATGGTGCTCGTAGCCTTCCAGCGAGAAGTCGCTCGGCTCCACCAGCTCCAGCCATTCCGGCTGGTACGCACCCGTCTTGGCAAACTCCGGCACGCGGTCCGAAATCTTCAGTTTCGGCATGGCGAACGGCTCGCGCTTGAGCTGTTCGTTGAGCATGTCCAGGTGGTTTTCGTAGACGTGGGCGTCACCGATGAAATAGGTGAACCAGCGCGGCGTGTAGCCGGTCAGGCGACCGATCAGGCTCAGCAGCGCGGCGCCTTCGGTGAGATTGAAAGGTGTGCCCAGGCCCAGGTCGTTGGAGCGGATGTAGAGGGTCAGAGAAATCTCTTTGGTCTCGACATTCGGGTGGAACTGGTACAACAGATGGCACGGCGGCAGGGCCATTTCATCGAGTTGGGCGCAGTTCCAGCCATGGAACAGGATGCGGCGGCTGCCCGGGTCCTTGATGATCGTGTCGATGCACTGGCGCACCTGATCGATGGCTTTGTACAAGACCACGTAGGCCTGGCCGTCTTCTTCGCCCTGGGCAATCTGCTTGTAGCCATTGCTCAAGGTTTGCTCGATGGCCGCCGTGTTGCTCAGCGGGATCTGCTTGTATGCCGGCCATTTGCGCCATTGCACGCCGTAGATTTCGCCGAGATCGTCTTCGCCCTGGCGGAACGGATTGGCCAGCCACTGAGCGTTTTCGTTGGCGTTCTGATCCCAGACCTTGCAGCCCAGTGCACGGAATTCGGCGGCGTTGTTCACGCCACGAAGAAAGCCGCACATCTCGCCGATGGCCGATTTAAAGGCCATCTTGCGGGTGGTGATCGCCGGGAAACCTTCCTGCAGATCGAAGCGCAGCATGGCGCCCGGAAAGCTGATGGTGTTCACGCCAGTACGGTTGGCCTGTTTGGTGCCGTTGTTGATGACGTGCGACACCAGATCGAGATATTGCTTCATGAGTTACCTGTGTCCTTGAGCCCCGGCAAACGGCGCCGGGGTTCGAATATTTAAGCTGTCGGTGCAACCGGCGCCGCCGGGGCGCGGTGGTAGGCCAGCCAGATCAGGAACAGCCCGCCGATGATCATCGGTACGCAGAGTACCTGACCCATGGTCAGCCAGTTCCAGGCCAGATAGCCCAGTTGCGCGTCCGGCACGCGGACGAATTCGACGATGAAACGGAAGATGCCATAGAACAGCGCGAACATGCCCGACACCGCCATGGTTGGCCGCGGCTTGCGCGAGAACAGCCAGAGGATCAGGAACAGCGCCACGCCTTCGAGCGCGAACTGGTACAGCTGCGACGGGTGACGCGGCAGTTGCGCCGGGTCGCTGAACGGTGGGAACACCATGGCCCACGGCACGTCGGTGGCCTTGCCCCACAGCTCGGCGTTGATGAAGTTGCCGATGCGTCCGGCGCCCAGACCGATCGGCACCATCGGCGCCACGAAGTCCATCAGCTGGAAGAACGACTTGCCGTTACGCTTGCCGAACCACAACGCGGCCAGCATTACGCCGATGAAACCGCCGTGGAACGACATGCCGCCCTTCCACACTTCGAAAATCAGCGTCGGGTTGGCGATGTAGGCGCTCAGGTCGTAGAACAGCACATAGCCCAGACGCCCGCCGACAATCACCCCCATCGACAGCCAGAACACCAGATCGGAGAGTTTTTCCTTGGTCCAGGTCGGGTCGAAACGGTTGAGCCGGCGCGATGCCAGCAGCCACGCGCCGCCGATGCCGACCAGGTACATCAGGCCGTACCAGTGGATTTTCAGCGGACCGATGGCCAGGGCCACCGGATCGATCTGCGGGTAAGGCAGCATTGCGACTCCTCGTTAGCATTCAAATCTTCAAAAATTCCCGGGCGACGCTGTCACCTCAGGATTAAGCCAGGATTGCGACCGGCCAAAACAGACGGCTCAGAACAGAAAGCTCAGGCCCACGCAAAACAGCAAAGCCGCGAACAGCCGTTTCAGCAACTTCGGCGACAACCTGTGCGCCAGCCGCGCGCCGAGACGGGCGAACACCATGCTGGTCAGGGCAATGCCCAGCAGCGCCGGCAGATACACAAACCCGAGACTATGGGCCGGCAGCAACGGATCATGCCAGCCCAGAATCATGAAACTTATTGCACTGGCCACAGCAATCGGCAGACCGCAGGCCGACGAGGTCGCCACCGCCTGCTGCATCGGCACGCTGCGCCAGGTCAGGAACGGCACGGTCAGCGAGCCGCCGCCAATCCCGAAAATCGCCGAGGCCCAGCCGATCACACTGCCGGCCATGGTCAGACCGAGTTTGCCGGGCACCGTTCGGCTGGCCTTGGGTTTGACGTCCAGCGCCAGCTGCGCCGCGATCACCAGGGCGAACACACCGATGATTTTTTGCAGGTTGGGCCCGGAGATCGCTTCGGCGGTCAGCGCCCCGAAACCGGCGCCGAGCAGGATGCCGACGGTCATCCACTTGAAGATCGGCCAGCGCACGGCGCCGCGTCGATGGTGTTCACGCACGGCATTGACCGACGTGAAGATGATCGTCGCCAGGGACGTGCCGACCGCCAGATGGGTCAGGATCGACGGATCGAAGCCCTGCAAGGTGAAACTGAACACCAGCACCGGGACGATGATGATCCCGCCGCCCACCCCGAACAGCCCGGCCAATACGCCCGCACAGGCGCCCAGCGCCAGATAGAGCAGAAATTCCATGACTGCCTCCCAAGGCGCATCCCCAAAACCGGAGCGGCATGGTAACGGATGGATACCCTTCGGCTCCACTGGCGATGGATGCACGGACGATGTCTGCGTAGAGTGGGCAAAAAACACACAAGGACCACCTTATGTGCCTGATTGTTTTCGCCTGGCGACCGGGGCATGCCCAGCCGCTGATCGTCGCGGCCAACCGCGACGAATTCTACGCCCGGCCCAGCTTGCCGCTGGGGCAGTGGCCCGAGTCGCCGCACGTTCACGCCGGTCGCGATCTTGAGGCCGGGGGCACCTGGCTCGGTCTTGGTGCCAACGGTCGTTTTGCGGCGCTGACCAACATTCGCGATCCCCATCAGCCGCCGGCGCGACGCTCTCGGGGCGAGTTGGTGGCGGGTTTTCTGACCGGAAACCTGTCGATCGATGACTATTTGTCCGACGTTGTCGCCCGTTCGCCGGAATATGCCGGCTTCAACCTGCTGCTGGGCAATGCCAACGAGCTGTGGCACTTCAATGCGCGGTCTTCGGAACCGGTGATGTTGCAGCCTGGCGTTTATGGCCTGTCCAACGCAGGGCTGGACACGCCGTGGCCGAAACTGCTCAAGGCCAAGACGGCATTGAGTGCGGTGCTGGATGATCCGCAGCCCGAGCGGTTGTTGGCTTTATTGAGCGATGCCCAGACGGCTCCGTTTGCTGACCTGCCGGACACCGGCGTGGGCCTGGCGACCGAGTCGTTGTTGTCGAGTGTGTTTATTGCCAGCCAGAGCTATGGGACTCGGGCGAGTACGGCGTTGATTGTGCAGGCGGACGGGACGCGGCGGATGGTGGAGCGCAGTTTTGGGCCGTATGGCGGGCATCTGGGGGAAGTGGAGATCAACCTATGAAGATCGCAGCCCGAAGGCTGCGATCTTGTCTTTCTAGAGGGGTTTGACCGCCGCCGGATTGACCATCTTCGCCAACCCAAGGTTCTTCAGCGCCAGTTGCAGCGAGCTGTGGATAACCTGCGGGTTGTCGATGGTCATCAGTTCCGCCAGCAGATCCTTGGCCTTGCTCAGGTTGATCTGACGCAGCATCCATTTCACCTTCGGCAGGTTGGTGGCGTTCATCGACAGGCTGTCAAAACCCATCGCCATCAACAGCACCGCTGCTGCCGGGTCACCGGCCATCTCGCCGCAGATGCTCACCGGCTTGCCTTCGGCATGGGCGTCGCGCACTACGGTTTGCAGGGCTTGCAGCACCGCCGGGTGCAGGTAGTCGTAGAGATCGGCCACCCGTGGGTTGTTGCGGTCCACCGCCAGCAAGTACTGGGTCAGGTCGTTGGAGCCGACCGACAGGAAGTCCACCATCCGCGCCAGCTCTTTGGTCTGGTAAACCGCCGCAGGAATTTCGATCATCACGCCCACCGGCGGCATCGGCACGTCGGTGCCTTCGTCGCGCACTTCGCCCCAGGCCCGGTGGATCAGGTGCAGCGCCTCTTCGAGCTCGTGGATGCCGGAGATCATCGGCAGCAGGATCCGCAGGTTGTTCAGGCCTTCGCTGGCCTTGAGCATCGCGCGGGTCTGCACCAGGAAGATTTCCGGGTGGTCGAGGGTGACGCGGATCCCGCGCCAGCCGAGGAACGGGTTGTCTTCCTTGATCGGGAAGTACGACAGCGACTTGTCGCCGCCGATGTCCAGGCTGCGCATGGTCACCGGTTGCGGGTGGAATGCGGCAAGCTGCTCGCGGTAGATCGCCAGTTGTTCCTTCTCGCTCGGGAAGCGCTGGTTGATCATGAACGGCACTTCGGTGCGGTACAGACCGACACCTTCGGCGCCACGCTTCTGTGCCCGCGCCACATCGGCCAGCAGGCCGGTGTTGACCCACAGCGGCATGCGGTGGCCATCGAGGGTCACGCACGGCAGGTCGCGCAGGGAGTCGAGACCCAGCGCCAGTTGTTTCTCTTCTTCCACCACCTCGGCGAACTGCTTGATCAGCACTTCGCTCGGGTTGGTGTAGATTTCGCCCTTGAGCCCGTCGACGATCATCGGAATGCCATCGACCTTGGCGTATGGCAAGTCGACTACACCCATCACCGTCGGGATACCCATGGCCCGGGCCAGGATCGCGACGTGGGAGTTACCCGAACCGAGCACCGACACCAGACCGACCAGCGTGCCTTCCGGCACCTCGCCGAGCATCGCCGGCGTCAGTTCTTCGCTGACCAGAATGGTCTTTTCCGGGTAGACCAGGTTCTGCTGACGCTCTTCCTGCAGGTAGGCGAGCAGGCGGCGGCCCAGGTCCTTGACGTCCGACGCCCGCTCACGCAGGTACTCGTCGTCCATCAAATCGAAACGGTTGACGTGATCGGTCACGACCTGACGCAACGCGCCCTGGGCCCACTGCCCGGTCTTGATCACGTTGGTGATTTCGCTGCCCAGCGAGGCATCGTCGAGCATCATCAGGTAGACGTCGAACAGCGCGCGCTCTTCCGGACGTAACTGGGTCGCCAGTTTGGCCGACAACGCACGCATGTCGGCGCGCACGCCTTCGATGGCGGTCTTGAACAGCGCCAGTTCCGCGTCGATGTCGGTGATGGTCTTGTCCGGCACCACGTCCAGATCCGCCGGTGGCAGCATGACCACCGCGGTACCGACCGCCGCGCCCGGCGAACCCGGCACGCCGACGAACTTGGCTTCCTGGATGCCCTTGCCCTGACGGCCCAGGCCACGGATCGAGCCGGTGGCCTCGGCGTGGGCGATTACGCCCGCGAGCTGCGCGCTCATGGTCACGAGGAAGGCTTCTTCACCTTCATCGAACTGGCGGCGTTCTTTCTGCTGGATGACCAACACGCCAACGACGCGGCGGTGGTGAATGATCGGCGCCCCGAGGAACGAGGCGTAGCGCTCTTCGCCGGTTTCGGCGAAGTAGCGGTAGCGCGGGTGATCCGCGGCGTTTTCGAGGTTCAGGGGTTCTTCACGCGTGCCGACCAGGCCGACCAGACCTTCGTTGGGTGCCATGCTGACCTTGCCGATCGAGCGCTTGTTCAAGCCCTCGGTGGCCATCAGCACGAAGCGGTTGGTCTCTGGATCAAGCAGGTAGACCGAGCAGACCTGGCTGCCCATGGCCTCTTTGACGCGCAACACAATAATCCCCAACGCCGCCTTGAGATCCTTGGCGGAGTTAACTTCCTGGACGATCTTGCGCAGCGTATTGAGCATGGCTCGGGGTCGAACTCCGTCGTCAGTCGCGCGCTAAAAGGCGCGGGGCAAGCTCTTTGAGAGCGCGGCGATACACTTCGCGCTTGAATGTCACCACCTGGCCCAACGGATACCAATAACTGACCCAGCGCCAGCCATCGAACTCCGGTTTACCGGTCAAATCCATCCGCACCCGCTGCTCGTTGGAGATCAGGCGCAGGAGAAACCATTTCTGTTTCTGGCCGATGCACAGCGGTTGGCTGTGGGTTCGCACCAGACGTTGCGGCAAACGATAGCGCAACCAGCCCCGGGTGCAGGCCAGTATTTCAACATCTTCGCGTTCCAGGCCAACTTCTTCGTTCAGCTCGCGGTACAAGGCGTCTTCCGGCGTCTCCTCGGGATTGATTCCCCCTTGCGGAAACTGCCAGGCATCTTGATTGATACGGCGAGCCCATAGCACCTGGCCGGCGTCATTCGTCAGAATGATCCCGACATTAGGGCGGAAACCATCGGGGTCGATCACGGCAACAACCTCGCAAACGCATGTCGCCGCATTGTTCCACAAAGGTTGTGAAGGCGGCAACGAAGGTTCCGAGCTTATGTGCACTCTTGTGAAAAGACCGTATTCTTGTGGCCTTTTTACTGACTTTTCAGCGGGTAACTGCAATGCGCCTGGCTTTATTCGATTTGGACAACACCCTTCTGGGCGGCGACAGCGATCACGCCTGGGGCGATTATCTGTGCGAACGCGGCTTCCTCGACCCGATCGCCTACAAGACGCGCAACGACGAGTTCTATCAGGATTACCTGGCCGGCAAACTGGATAACGCGGCCTACCTGAACTTCTGCCTGGAAATTCTCGGCCGCACCGAGATGGCCGTGCTTGAGCAATGGCACAACGACTACATGCGCGACTGCATCGAGCCGATCGTGCTGCCGAAGGCGCTCGAGTTGCTGAAAAAGCACCGTGATGCCGGCGACAAACTGGTGATCATCACCGCCACCAACCGCTTCGTCACCGCGCCGATTGCCGTGCGCCTGGGCGTTGAAACCCTGATCGCTACCGAGTGCGAGATGCAGGACGGCCGCTACACCGGGCGCAGCACCGATGTGCCGTGCTTCCGCGAAGGCAAGGTGACGCGCCTGAACCGCTGGCTGGAAGAAACCGGGCATTCGCTGGAGGGCAGCTATTTCTACAGCGACTCGATGAATGACCTGCCGCTGCTGGAGCAGGTGGCGAATCCGGTGGCAGTCGACCCGGATCCGAACCTGCGGGCCGAGGCTGAGAAGCGTGGCTGGCCGGTGATCAGTCTGCGCGACTGACTACGCCTTCGTCGGAACGCCGCCCGGAGCAAGCCCGCTCCCACATTGGATCTGTGTCGCACACAAATCCAATGTGGGAGCGAGCCTGCTCGCGATGGGATCGACTCGGTCCAGAGTCTTAAACCGGCTTGGCGCCCATCAACCCGGCAATCGCTATAAAGCAGACCAGCCCGAACAACGCCAGCCCCAGACTGAACCGGCCCACGCCGCCCGGCGCCTTGCGCAACCGGTTCAAACGCACCAGCAGCCAGAACCACGCCAGCGCCGCTACGGTGTAGAGCACGCTCGAGGCCAGAATCCACGTCTGCCCCAGCGGCCAGCCCACCAGATGCACCATCCACCAGCCAGTGAACGGCATGCTCACCAGCGCCAGCACGATCAACAGCCAGACAAACAGCCATGGCCGCTGCAACGTGCGGCTGCCCGCCGTCGCGTCACCGTTGCGCCGTGCGCGCCAGACCCAGATTCCCAGGCCCAGCGCACCGAGCAACAGCACCGCAGTCGCCAGCATGTGCGCCGCTTTCAGGGCGGTTAACGTTTCCATGATCCGATTTCCTTATGGCCTGCCCATCAGCGTAGCCGTTCAGCCAAGAAACAGCTGATAGGCCGGGTTGTCGCTTTCGTCCCAGTACGGGTAGCCGATTTCCTCAAGGGCTGCGGGCACCAGATGACGTTCGTCGTGAGGCACTTGCAGACCGGCGACCACACGGCCATCCGCCGCACCGTGGTTGCGGTAGTGGAACATCGAGATGTTCCAGCGCCCGCCGAGCTTGTTGAGGAAGTTGAACAGCGCGCCCGGACGCTCCGGGAACTCGAAGCGCAGCACCACTTCATCGACCACGTGCGCTGCGCGCCCGCCGACCATGTGACGGATATGCAGCTTGGCCAGTTCGTTGTCGGTCAGGTCGAGCACCGGGAAACCCTGCTCGGTCAGGCTCGCCAGCAGCGCACTGCGCGGGTCGTTGTCCGGGTGGGTCTGCACGCCGACGAAGATGTGCGCTTCGCTGCCATTGTTGTAGCGGTAGTTGAATTCGGTGATCTGGCGCTTGCCGATGGCCTCGCAGAACGCCTTGAAGCTGCCGGCCTTCTCCGGGATGGTCACGGCGATGATCGCTTCGCGGCCTTCACCCAGCTCGGCGCGCTCGGCGACGTGGCGCAGGCGGTCGAAGTTGACGTTGGCCCCGGAATCGATGGCCACGAAGGTCTTGCCGCTGACACCGCGCTGCTCGACGTACTTCTTGATCCCGGCCACGCCCAGGGCGCCGGCCGGTTCGGTGATCGAGCGGGTATCGTCGTAGATGTCCTTGATCGCCGCGCAGATTTCATCGGTGCTGACGGTGATCACTTCATCGACGTAATCCTTGCAGATGTCGAAAGTGTGCTGGCCGATCTGCGCCACCGCCACGCCGTCGGCGAAGATGCCCACGGCCGGCAGTACCACGCGCTCGCCTGCGGCCATTGCCGCTTGCAAGCAGTTGGAGTCATCGGGCTCGACGCCGATGACCTTGATGTCCGGGCGCAGGTATTTCACGTACGCCGCGATGCCGGCGATCAGACCGCCACCGCCCACCGGAACGAAGATCGCGTCCAGTGGCTGCGGGTGCTGGCGCAGGATTTCCATCGCCACGGTGCCCTGCCCGGCAATGGTGTGCGGATCGTCGTACGGGTGGATGTAGACGTAGCCTTTTTCATCGACCAGTTTCAGCGAGTAGGCCAGGGCTTCCGGGAAGGAATCGCCGTGCAGCACCACCTTGCCGCCACGTGAGCGCACGCCTTCGACCTTGATCTCCGGGGTAGTCTTGGGCATCACGATGGTCGCTTTCACGCCCAGCACTTTCGCCGCCAGGGCCAGGCCCTGCGCATGGTTGCCCGCCGACGCGGTGACCACGCCGCGAGCGCGCTCTTCGTCGCTCAACTGGGTCAGCTTGTTGTAGGCGCCGCGAATCTTGAACGAGAACACCGGCTGCAAGTCTTCGCGCTTGAGCCAGATGTCGTTGCCCAGCCGCTCGGAGAGCTGGCGGGCGTTCTGCAGCGGGGTTTCTACGGCAACGTCATAAACGCGCGAGGTGAGGATCTTCTTGACGTACTGTTCGAGCATCGGAAAGCATCACTGGCGGTTGGGCGGGACCAGCGAGTCTAACCCGGCTTTCGGCCGGACGACCACACGAATGCAGAGGTTTTAGCCCGGCTTGAGGCTATAATGCCGGCCTTTCCGTTCTTACCTTGCCCGCTTCCGGAGCCCGCATGACCCAGGATCAACTCAAACAGGCCGTGGCCCAGGCCGCCGTCGACTTCATCCTTCCGAAACTCGACGACAAGAGCATCGTCGGCGTCGGCACCGGCTCCACCGCCAACTGCTTCATCGACGCCCTGGCCCAGCACAAGGGCGCGTTCGATGGCGCGGTCGCGAGCTCCGAAGCCACCGCCGCGCGCCTCAAGGGCCACGGGATTCCGGTGTACGAGCTGAACACCGTGAGCAACCTGGAGTTCTACGTCGACGGCGCCGATGAAAGCGACGAACACCTGAACCTGATCAAGGGCGGCGGCGCAGCCCTGACCCGCGAGAAGATCGTCGCGGCCGTGGCCCAGACTTTCATCTGCATCGCCGACGCCAGCAAACTGGTGCCGGTGCTCGGCGCGTTCCCGCTGCCGGTGGAAGTGATCCCGATGGCCCGCAGCCATGTGGCCCGCCAACTGGTGAAACTGGGCGGCGACCCGGTTTACCGCGAAGGCGTGCTGACCGACAACGGCAACATCATCCTCGACGTGCACAACCTGCAGATCACCAATCCGGTGGAGCTGGAAGCGCAGATCAACGCGATCGTCGGCGTGGTCACCAACGGCCTGTTCGCGGCGCGTCCGGCGGATCTGCTGTTGCTGGGTACCAGCGAAGGCGTGAAGACCCTCAAAGCTGAATAAACCAGGCTGCCACATATTTGTGGGCAGATGAAAAACCTGTGGGAGCTAGCTTGCTAGCGATAGCGGTGTGTCAGTCGACATGTTTGGCGACTGACCCTCCCTCATCGCGAGCAAGCTCGCTCCCACAGTGTTTTGTGGTGTTGGTTAATTCTGCGCAGGCTTCCTGAAGACATAAAACAGGTTCGGCTCGCTCACCAGATACAGCGTCCCGTCGTCATCCATCGCGATACCTTCCGCCTGCGGCACGGTTTTCTTCAGGCCCTGCCGGCCACCGCTCAACGACAGGGTGCTCAACGGGCGCCCGTCCACATCCAGTTCCAGAATCAGCCGCGACTCGTCGGACAGCGCCAGTAAATGGCCGCTGCGCTCGTCGTATTGCAGGCTCGACAGATCGCGCACGAACATCCCGGCATCGCGCTTGGGATTGTTGATCACGTGTACCGCGTAGGATTTTTCCGGGTTGAAGTGCGGAAAACCGTGCACTTCATAGATCAGCATCGGATCCCGCTCCTTGGCCACGAACAGGCGCTTGCCCACCGAGTCGTAAGCCAGGCCTTCAAAGCCCTTGTTGCCGCTCATGTGCACACCGAGGGTCATTTGCTCGGCGTCCGCCGCATCGAGGAACGTGGTGTCGTGTTCCAGGTGGATCTTGATCAGCCGTTGCTGGCGTTCATCGGTGATCACATAGGTGTCGGCGCTGATGAACTCCACCGCCTCGGGATCGCCGAAGCCGATCAAGGCGACACGGCGCAGGATCGCGCCGTCCAGCGACAGCTCGATCAGCTCGGCATTCTTGTTGGTGACCGTGAACAGACTCTTGCGCACCGGATCGTAGGTCAGCGCCGAGACATCGTCGTTCAGCCCGTCGATGACTTTCGCCTCGATCTCTACCCGATATTGGTCCAGCCCGATGGCCTCGCTGCTCATCGGCTGCCAGAGCGTATGCAGGTTGAACCAGGCACGCTCGAACAGTCGCATGTATTGCCCGATCGCAATCAACGCGATCAGGGCAATCACCAACAGGATGATAAATAGAGGCTTGGGACGGGCAAGTCGACGCATTCGGGCAGGCTCGGAGTCAAAACAGGCGGATGAAATATCACGCCTGTCTGAACTGAAGCTTAATGGCCACTTGCCTCAAGCCACAACTGCACAGATCTGCAATTGCTGTAGGAGTCGTTACTTCTGCTTTTCGAAGCGGTAGAACAGGTTCGGCTCGCTGACCATGTACAGCGTGCCGGCCTCGTCCATGGTCACGCCTTCAGCGCGGGGAATGGTTTTCTTCAAACCGTTGAAACCGCCGAGCAGGGTCATGAAGCTGACCTGTTCGCCCTTCTCGTCCAGTTCCAGCAGCAAATGCGAATCGGCGGACAACACCAGGGTGTGACCTGTGCGCGGATCAATCGACAGAGCCGAAAGGTTGCGCAGGTCCAGTTCGTCGCTGTCGAGTTTCTGCTTGTCGCCCTTGAGCGTCTGGCTGCCGTCGCTTTTCCAGGTGAACAGCGCAGGCGGACGCTCTTCGCCCAGAAGCAGTTGCTGGTTGCGGGCGTCCCAGGTGATGGCTTCGAAGGCCTTGTTCTGGTCTTTCGACGGGCCGAGGTCGTATTTCGGGAAATCGTCGCGCTTCAGTTCGCGGGTCTCGGCATCAACCTTGACGATGGAGAGCATGTGCTCGCGCTCGTCGACAATCGCCATCAAGCCATTTTCCATCACGGTCAGGCCTTCCGGATTGCTCCAGCCCACCAGCGGCATCTTGCGCAGCACGTCACCCTGCAGGGTCAGTTCGACCAGGAAAGGATTCTTGCCCATCACCGAAAACAGGGTTTTGGTCTGCGGGTTATAGGAGAGGTCCGAAGCTTCGTCCTTTTCCATGCCCGGCAGCAGCTTGGCGTCGATGACCACCCGGTAGTCCGGGAGCCAGACGCTTTCCTGTTTCTCGGCCGGGCTTTCGAAACGCTCCAGCACCCACAACAGGCCACGGTCATCCCAATGCATGGCAAACGCTAGCCCGTACGCAGCCGCGGCTGCCAACAAAAGCCAGGAATACCAACGCAGGGCGAAACGTGAACGGCGGGCGGGTTTGAGCTGAGTTTGAGATGACATCGAAGGACGCGTTCCGAAAATTCAGGCTACGGGTAATAGCACAAAGAGGCCGGCTCAGACGCCAGAATGACCGGAATTATCCGGACAAAATGTGAAAAAAACGGCAAATGGCCGGAATGCCTTATGTGTTTGCGAGCTGCAACACAAAAACAAATGTGGGAGCGAGCTTGCTCGCGAATACGTCAGGTCAGTCGACATCGTCGTTAACTGATCTACCGCATTCGCGAGCAAGCTCGCTCCCACAGTTTTACTCAGAGTTGCAGTCAGCGAACGCTGCTGGTGAAGCGACTGGCGCCCGGCAGTTCCAGCACGATCTCATCGCCAACGTTCAGCGGGCCGACGCCCACCGGCGTGCCGGTCAGGATCACGTCACCGGCCTGCAGCGAGAAGCAGCCGGCCATGTGCTGGATCATCGGCACGATCGGGTTGAGCATTGCGCTGCTGTTGCCGTCCTGGCGCACTTCGCCGTTGATGGTCAGGCGGATGCCGATGTCGGTCAGGTCGGCAAAGGTGCTGCCCACCACGAACGGCGCAATCACCGCCGCGCCGTCGAACGACTTGGCAATTTCCCACGGCAGCCCCTTGGACTTGAGCTCGGCCTGCTTGTCGCGCAGGGTCAGGTCCAGCGCCGGGGCGAAACCGGAGATCGCGTCCAGCACTTCTTCACGGCTCGGCTTGGTCGACAGTGGTTTGCCGATCAACACGGCGATTTCCGCCTCGTAATGCACGGAGCCACGCTCGGTCGGAATGCTGAAACCGCCTTCCAGCGGCACCACGCAACTGCCGGGCTTGATGAACAGCAACGGCTCGGTAGGTACCGGGTTGTCCAGTTCCTTGGCGTGTTCGGCGTAGTTACGGCCGATGCACACCACTTTCCCCAGCGGAAAATGAATCCGCGTACCGTCGACATACTGGTGCTGATAGCTCATTACCGACTCCTGCCTTCATTGATTCATCAGGGATTGCCAATCAAACCGCGAAGATCTTGCCCGGGTTCATGATGCCGTTCGGGTCGAACACCGCCTTGACCGCTTTCATGTATTCGATTTCCACCGGCGAGCGGCTGTAGGTCAAGTAGTCGCGCTTGGTCATGCCCACGCCGTGTTCAGCGGAAATCGAACCGTTGTACTTCTCGACGGTTTCGAACACCCACTTGTTGACGGCGGCGCACTTGGCGAAAAACTCGTCCTTGCTCAGGTTGTCCGGCTTGAGGATGTTCAGGTGCAGGTTGCCGTCGCCGATATGGCCGAACCAGACGATTTCGAAATCCGGGTAATGTTCGCCGACGATCGCGTCGATTTCCTGCAGGAACGCCGGGACTTTCGAGACGGTGACCGAAATGTCGTTCTTGTACGGTGTCCAGTGGGAGATGGTTTCGGAGATGTACTCGCGCAGCTTCCACAGGTTCTGCAACTGGGTTTCGCTCTGGCTCATCACGCCGTCCAGCACCCAACCCTGCTCCACGCAATGCTCGAAGGTTTCCAGGGCGGTGTTGGCCACTTCTTCGGTGGTCGCCTCGAATTCCAGCAAGGCATAGAACGGGCAGTCGGTTTCGAACGGCGCCGGAACATCACCACGGCCCATGACCTTGGCCAGGGCCTTGTCGGAGAAAAATTCGAACGCGGTCAGGTCGAGTCGACCCTGAAAGGCGTGCAGCACCGGCATGATCGAATCGAAATCGGCGGTGCCGAGGACCATCGCGGTCAGGTTTTTCGGCGAGCGATCCAGGCGCATGGTGGCCTCGACCACAAAACCGAGAGTGCCTTCGGCGCCGATGAACAGCTGGCGCAGGTCATAACCGGTGGCGTTCTTGATCAGGTCTTTGTTGAGTTCCAGCACATCGCCCTTGCCGGTCACCACTTTCATGCCCGCCACCCAATTGCGGGTCATGCCGTAGCGAATGACCTTGATTCCGCCGGCATTGGTGCCGATGTTGCCGCCAATCTGGCTGGAACCGGCCGAAGCGAAGTCCACCGGGTAATACAAGTCATGTTCTTCGGCGGCGTTCTGCAATTGTTCGGTGACCACGCCCGGCTGACAGACGGCGGTGCGGTCGGTCAGGTTGATATCCAGAATCTGATTCATGTAGTCGAACGACACAACCACTTCGCCATTGGCGGCCACGGCCGCGGCGGAAAGACCGGTGCGCCCGCCCGACGGCACCAGCGCCACTTTATGTTCGTTGGCCCAGCGGACGACGGCCTGCACCTGCTCGATGGTCTTGGGGAACACAATGGCGCTGGGCGCCGGGGCGAAGTGCTTGGTCCAGTCCTTGCCGTAAGCGTTCAGGGAGTCGGCATCGGTCAGGACTTTGCCAGGCTCGACCAGGGTCTTCAGTTCATCAATCAGGGCAGGATTGGTCATCGACGGAACTCTCGAACAATTCATGGTCATCCTGAGAACGCTTCACGTCGCAGGAATGAGTGTTTAGCGGGGTGGCTATGCTAGCATACCGACCCCGCAGGCCAGTGCCCAAGGCCGGTTCTGCGGTGACGGCTTTCTTGTCGTCCAGGTCAATGTCTGTTGACCATTTCCTGCCATTTTTCTCCGGGATACAGGTTTACGCAGATGAGCAAGACTTCTCTCGATAAGAGCAAGATCAAGTTCCTTCTTCTCGAAGGCGTCCACCAATCGGCTGTCGACGTCCTCAAGGCGGCGGGCTACACCAGCATCGAATACCTGACAGGCTCCCTGCCGGAAGCCCAGCTCAAGGAAAAGATCGCTGACGCTCACTTCATCGGCATTCGTTCGCGCACCCAACTGACCGAAGAGATCTTCGATCACGCGAAGAAGCTGGTCGCGGTCGGCTGTTTCTGCATCGGCACCAACCAGGTTGACCTGGAAGCGGCCCGCGAGCGCGGTATCGCCGTGTTCAACGCGCCGTACTCCAACACCCGCTCCGTTGCTGAGCTGGTGCTGGCCGAAGCGATCCTGCTGCTGCGCGGCATCCCTGAGAAAAACGCTTCCTGCCACCGTGGCGGCTGGATCAAGTCCGCAGCCAACTCCTTCGAGATCCGTGGCAAGAAACTGGGCATCGTCGGCTACGGCTCGATCGGTACTCAGCTGTCGGTCTTGGCTGAAGGCCTGGGCATGCAGGTGTTCTTCTACGACACCGTGACCAAGCTGCCACTGGGCAACGCGACCCAGGTCGGCAACCTGCACGAACTGCTGGGCATGTCCGACATCGTCACCCTGCACGTTCCGGAAACCGCTGCGACCCAGTGGATGATCGGCGAGAAGGAAATCCGCGCCATCAAGAAGGGCGGCATCCTGATCAACGCTGCACGCGGCACCGTGGTCGAGCTGGATCACCTGGCCGCTGCGATCAAGGACAAGCACCTGATCGGCGCCGCCATCGACGTGTTCCCGGTCGAGCCGCGCTCCAACGACGAAGAGTTCGAAAGCCCGCTGCGTGGCCTGGACAACGTGATCCTGACCCCGCACATCGGCGGTTCCACCGCTGAAGCGCAGGCCAACATTGGCCTGGAAGTGGCAGAAAAACTGGTCAAGTACAGCGACAACGGTACTTCGGTATCGTCCGTGAACTTCCCGGAAGTGGCCCTGCCGGCTCACCCTGGCAAGCACCGCCTGCTGCACATCCACGAGAACATCCCGGGTGTGATGAGCGAGATCAACAAGGTCTTCGCCGAAAACGGCATCAACATCTCCGGTCAGTTCCTGCAGACCAACGAGAAGGTCGGCTACGTGGTGATCGACGTCGACGCCGAGTACTCGGAGCTGGCGCAAGAGAAGCTGCAACACGTCAACGGCACCATCCGTAGCCGCGTGTTGTTCTGATCAAGCGTTGAGCGACAAAAAAGGGAGCCTTCGGGCTCCCTTTTTCATGCACGCGAAAACGTCATTCGACGTTGACGGTGATCTTCTTCGACACGATCGGTGGATCGAACGCCATGTGGCCGCTGTCACCCAGCTCCAGCTGCAGGGTGTGCTTGCCCGGCGCGAGCTTGATGTCGGCCTGGGTCTGCGCCTTGCCGAAGTGCATGTGGTTGGCGTCGGTCGGCACGACGGAGCCGGCCGGAACGATTTCCTTGGCATCGATCAGCAGATGGTGATGACCGGTGTTCTTGGTGACGTCACCGGCCGGTGCCAGCGCGATGTCCTTTACACCGAACTTGACCGTGAAGGTCTGCGGAACCGTGGCTCCGTCCTCGGGAGAAACGATGAACACTTCGGCGCCCTTCGGTGCCGGTGTGGCCGCACTGGCCAGTACCGAAACACCCATCAGCACACCGGCCAACGCTGCACGTGACATAAAGCTTTTCATTTTCTTCTCCAGTTTTTCCGTAAAATCCGCACGGTCATGACAACTTCATGACCATTCGTTGTCGAAGGCACTCGACAACCATAGCAAAGCGAGCCTGGAAAACAGGCCGATATCGATTTCAAAGGAGTGACCATGCGTTTTCTGCCTGGCCTGATCTGCCTGCTTCCCCTTCTGAGCCCTCTGGCTCACGCCGAACTGATTGATGACGTCTACGACCGAGGCGAGTTGCGCATAGCCCTTGAGGCTAATACACCGCCCTTCAATTTCAAGGACGGCGACACGCTCACGGGGTTCGAGGTCGAGCTTGGGCAACTGCTGGCCAACGAACTGGATGTGCGCGCCGACTTCATCGTCACTGACGAAGCCGATCTGCTCCAGGGCGTTGAAAGCGGCAAGTACGACGTCGCGCTCAACCACATAGCACTGACCCCGGAACTCAAGGATCGTTTCGACGTGAGCGAGCCTTACACGCAGGTCAATGCGCGATTGCTGGCGAAAAAAGATGAGCAACCCCGGCCGTTGGTGCTGGTGCAGGCGCTGACGGAAGAGAAACCGAAGGTCCTTCCGCCGGTGGATCTGGCGATTCCGTTTCAGAAGGGTAACCCGGCGTTTCACGCGAGCCTGGAGAATGCCTTGCAGCGGATCAGGGCGGATGGACGGCTGGAGGCGTTATCGAAGAAGTGGTTGAGTGTGCAGGCTACGGAAAACTGAAGTGAGCGTGACTAGTCAAGCAAGTTGAGGGCCTGTGCGGCTTGCGGCAGTTCGAGTTCGCTGAAGACCTGTACGCCATGGCGCTTCAGCAACGCGGCGGTAACGCCCTCGCCACTCACCTTCACCCCACTGAACGTCCCGTCATAGGTCAACAGATTCCCACACGAAGGACTGTTGGCCTTGAGCACCGCCACCCGAATCCCGTGCTTCTGCACCAGCGCCAGCGCCTGCCGCGCGCCGTCGAGAAACTGCGCACTGACATCTTCGCCCTCGGTGGTGATCACCGAGGCGAGTCCGTCCAGCACTTCGCTGCCCTGCCCGCCCGGAATCTCTGCCGCTGCCCGTGGCGTCGGCAAACCACCGGCGACTTCCGGACACAGCGGCACTACGCGCCCTTCGGCAATCCACTGTTCCAGCAGATCGAACGGCCCGCTGGCCCCACCGTCGTAACGCACGCGATGGCCCAGCAGGCAGCGACTGACCAGAATCCTGTGCATCTCAGAACGGCTCGTTGCCACGGCGGCGGAACCAGCCTGTCAGCGACAGCCGCTCGCGGCTGGCTGGCAACACTTCATGAGGGACTTCGCCGGAGAGAAACACCACCAGACAACCGCCCGTAGGCTGTACGTCATGAACGCGGTCATTCTCCAGGTACATGCGCAGCTGCCCGCCATCCTCCGGCAGCCAGCCGTCATTGAGGTAGATCACCGCCGAAACCATGCGCCGGTCATCGTCGCGGAAACGGTCGACATGCTTGCGATAGAAAGCACCCGGCGGATACAGGGCGAAGTGGCACTCGAAGTCTTCCAGCCCCAGGAACAGGCCCCGGTTGAGCGCCTCGCGCAGGCTGTCCATCAGGTTCAGGTAGCGGTCACTGGCCTCGGCCTGACCGGGGTCGATCCATTGGATATGGTCGCCACGAATCCCCTCGCGGATCTCCGAAAACGGGCCACGTCCGACCCCCGCCGGCGCCAGTTCACCTTCGGCGTCACGTTTGCGGCACTCGGCCGCCAGTGCGCGGGTCAAATCCGCAGGCAGGAAAATGTTCTGCTGCGACCAGCCGCGCTCGGCCAGGTCGTCGACGATACGTAACAGCAGCGGGTGATCAGAGGATATTTGCATGGCGCGCATAGTATGCCTGCGGCAAGAAATCCGACAGAGCCACGCGGCGGCTTGATACGAATTCTCGACAAGTACTGGCACCGCACGGAGAATAGTCGGCTGCCGACAGGAGTCCTTATGCGCCGTTTGCTTTTTTCACTGTTGATGTTCTGCGTTTTGCCCGCCTGGGCGGACGGCCACGACCAGTTGTACAAGGTCGCCGGCTGGCCAGAACAACGCGCGCATTTCAACGACGCCCTGAGTGCCGCGCAGCAGCGTTACCAGAACAGCCTGCCGCCGGCGGTGTTTCAGGCGCTGGTGAACAACAGCAACCAGCGCTTCGCCCCTCAGGCCGTGGATCAACGCGCCGAAGCGCAACTGCGTAAGAACCTCGCCGATCCGAAACCGGCCCTGTCGTTCTTTCAGTCTCCGTTGGGCAAGAAGATCGTCGCCGCCGAACTGCTGGCGACCCGCCGCGATCAACTGGCAAAAAACGCCAAGGGCCTGCCGAAGATGCCGGCCAGCGACAGTCGTTTGCTGATCATTGGTCACCTCGCCCAAGCCTTGCCCGCCCGTGAAGCCGGTGCCGAAGTCAGCCTGGCGATTGCCGGCGTGGCGGCGGACAGCCTGAGTTCGATGATCCCCGGCCTGCTCGGCGGCGGTCAGGCCCAGGGCATGTTGAATGGTCAACGCCAGCGTCTGATGGATCAGATCGGTGCCGATCTGAACAACACGCTGCTGTACGTCTATCGCGACCTGTCGGATGAAGAACTGGAAGAGTTCGCGACCTTTGCCGAATCCACCGAAGGCAAGGCCTACTATCAGGCCGCACTGGCAGCAATCCGCGCCGGGCTGGCCGTGGGCCAGAGCACCTCGAACCTGAATCAATAGATCTCTGCTGCCTGACCGACCGCCTTCGCGAGCAAGCTCGCTCCCACAAAGGATTGCGATCTATTGTGGGAGCGAGCTTGCTCGCGAAGGGGCCCTCAGGATCACGAGTGATTCCGGCCCTTGATCCGTTTGCTCAAGAACTCGAAATATTCCTCGCGCATTTCCGCCGTCTCGTTGGCCAGGTGATGCCGTGCCTCGGCCAGCAACAGAATCTGCGGCCGGTCGAACTTCCATTTCATCACTTGCAGGTTGTGCTGCCAGTCCACGGTCATGTCCGCCTGGCCCTGAACGATCAGTGGCCGGCGCGGACTTTTCTTCGCGTATTCAACCCGGTTGATCCAGCGTGACAACGCCCCGACCCACGCGGTCGGCAAGCGTTTCGGCTGCAACGGATCGGCTTGCAGGAACGGCAGGAAATCCGGGTCGTTGGAGTTCTCGCTGAAACGTCGGGCGATGCCCCTGACAAAGGGCCGCAGCAGGTAATAACTGAACTGCGACCAGCCCCAGGCACGCGGACGCACCAACGGCGCCAGCAGAATCAGTTGCCCCTGCGCCGGGCTGTTTTCACCATGATTGAGCACGTGATCGACAATGATTGCGCCGCCGGTGCTTTGCCCGCACAGGTGCCACGGCTGCGGCAGGGCAATCGAGCGCGCCTCGGCGAACAGGCCTTGCAGCGCATCCTGATATTCCGAGAAATCGCGGATACTCGCCCGCTCGCCGCTGGACAGACCATGCCCCGGCAGATCGCAGGCAATCACCGCGAAGCCCTGATCCAGCGCCCACTCGATCACATGCCGGTACAGGCCGGTGTGATCATAAAAACCGTGCACCAGAAACAGCGTGGCCCTGGCCGTTTCCGCCGGCCACCAGCAATGGCTGACCAGTTGATAGCCATTGATGTCGAACCGGCCCATGCCACGCCAGACATCACGCTCCGGAAAGTCGGTCTTGTAGAACCGCTGATACGCCTTCGCCTCCTCGGACAACGGCTGCCACTCGGCCAGAGGCTTGAGGCTCGCACGCAGATGATCGGGATCGAAAGCAACAGACATGGGCAATTCCAGAACGGTAAACGGACTTTATCGGCCTGCGATATTCATCTGTCGCGGCAAGCATGGCAAGCTAGCGCGCCTCTGAGGATCGAAAACCATGCGTTCGCCCTACCGCACCGCACTGTTTGCCAGCCTGCTCGCCATCGTGTGTGCCGGCGTGCTGTGGGCCGCGTACGACTGGTTTCAGGGCCGCTACCTGCGCGCCTTCAGCGAACACACCGCGGTGTTTTCCGGTGACCCGTTGCGCCTGCCCGACGACCTCGCCGGCCCCGGCAACATCCGTCTGGTGCACTTCTGGGATCCCGCCTGCCCGTGCAACGTCGGCAACCAACAGCACCTGACCGAGATGGTCGAACAGTTCGGCCCCAAGGGCGTGGAGTTCTTTGCGGTGCAGAAGGCTGGCAGCCACGGCCAGTTGCCGGCAACCCTCAGCAATCTCAAAACCATCGCGGTCCTGCCCGGCTCCGAACAGATTCCCGCCAGCCCGGCCGTGGCGATCTGGGACCGCAGCGGCAGACTGGCGTACTTCGGCCCGTACAGCGAAGGCCTGACGTGCAACTCCAGCAACAGTTTTATCGAACCGATCCTGCAAGCGTTGAGTGATGATCGCCCGGTCAATGCGACTCATACGTTGGCGGTTGGGTGTTATTGCCCGTGGTTGAGTGGGGAGTGAGACTTTCGCCATACTCCAAAACTAAACTACTTTGAAACCAGGCTTGCTGTTGGCGCTCCGCCACGCCTTAACTTCTTTCACAATCGCTTCAGGGCAATCTTCCCTACCGTCTTTTGGATAGTAGATCAGATCCGATCCATCTGGATGTTCTGTTAAATTCTCAAACTCAAAAACGGCTTCAATTTGCTCCTTCTCAGTCGAATACGATGACTCATATATACCTTTAACGAACAACAAAAACTCTTTCTCAGTAAAACTAGAGATCAACCTATTTTTCATCTCACCACCCAAATCAAATAGTGCCCTTGCACTAAATATGCAAGAGCACGACCTCAACTAAAAATCACTATTCCTTAAAACCCGGCTTACCATTTGCCGCCCGCCATTTTTTTACTTCTTCAACGATCCCTGAAGGACTGTCCTCTCTATCATCTCTAGGGTAGTAAATCAGGTCCGCGCCATCTGGGTGCTCTGTTAAACGCCTAAATTCCAAAACCATCTTCACGTCATCCTCCTCCGTGCGCGCGCCGCTGTCACAGACTGAAATCACAAATTCTAAGAACTCTTGTTCTGTATAATCAGAAATTGACCTAACTCTCATCTCACCATCCCCTGCCATGAATATCTTTGTGACGCTTTGGCGTAACAACACTGATATTTTCTAAACCATACACACTGCCATCATTCGATATATATATTTTGTGATGAAGCTCAAACTTCCCTGTTTCGCCCGCCCACTCTTTTTCAGGTGCATAAGGGGACTTTCCTTTTTCCATCGCAGACAGACTCTGCTTTTTAAACTGAGCCGCCAACTCCGGATCCCCAGCCACCGCCTTCCAAAACGCCTCTCGAAACGCCCGAAAATTCCTGAACTCCCGCCCTCGTAACTGATCGGCAATCTGCGTCGGCACCGGCGCGCCTTCACCCTGCGATGCACTCCCGAGCCAGTTGCCCGATACCGCCTGCCCCACACCTGACGCGACGCCCGGATCCTCCCGCCGATCCCGAAACATCGTGTAGTTCGGCGGCAGCCCGGAGTCCTGCGGGAACACCAGCACATAGTCATCGAATCCAGCTTCGAAAACGCCCGGGAACGAATCGAGGCGTCCCTCTACCGGGACCACCGTCGAGCCAGTATAGGCAGGCACATCCGGCTGGCCGGCCGGTGAGGTCGTCGAGCTGTTTCCCGGATTGACGATCGGGGTCCACGTCAGGGTGCGTGGCGGAACATCGGTGGTGATCGCGGTGTAGACGTTGCGTTCGGCGTCGTAGGCAGCCGCCACCACCCTGACGGCCGACGGAATATTCCGCCCATCAGTCTTGACGACAAAAACCTCTGACTGCCCGTTCGCGTCGGTCTTTGAACTGACGCGGAAAGGCAGATCAACCGTCCCGCCAGCCGCCGCGATGGCGTGCAGATCGGGTGCGAAATCTGGTGCGAGGTCCGACAGCGGCGTGCTGAACGCGTAACGGTCAGGCAATTCGCCGTTGCCCAGTTTCGACGAGTAGACCAACGCTGAAACACCGACGACCGCGCCAGCCCCGACACTGGCCGCAAGGCTGCCTAACCCCGCGATGGCGCTGCGAACGGCCGCTTGCAGACTGGCCGAAGCGGCCTCGACAACCGCCACGGCTCCGGCTGATGTCATGAACAACGGCCCTGTAGCCGAAGCGGCACCTGGCGCGCGGAAGGTATGGGCGTTGCGAATGGCCTCTGCCGCTATGCGTGCTTGTTCCTCGGCAAGGCGCCTTGCCTCTGCTTCAGCGGCAATACGAGCCTGCTCCCGTATACGTGCCTGCTCATCGGCAACACGCCTGGCTTCAACCTGCGCGGCGATACGTGCCTGTTCCTGCAACTGCCGGGCTTCTTGCTCCCGGGCAACGCGTATCTGCTCCTGCAACCGCTCCGCCTCCTGGGCGCGGGCGATCAGACCGGCAAATGCGTCCGCCGCCGCTGCCATATGCCGGGCGTTTTCCGAATGCAGGAGTGACGCGTGATAGTCCTGCCAGCGCTTGCCCAGTTCGGTCGTGGCCTGCAAGTCCACCAGGTTCTTCAGCGCTTCGAGCTCAGGCTTGCTCAACGGGGCGTTGATCGCCGGATTGGCGATTGCATAAGGCCGGACGGCTGCCTGCTCGACAGCACGAATGCTGTCCGCTGCGATTTTATAATTGGTGAGTGTCTGGGAGAGACTGCCTCCGGTTGAGCCCGCTGCAGCGGCGATTTTTTCAACCAGAAAACCCGGCAGGAAGTGCAGGCGGATATTCGTTTCCAGATTCACCACGGATAGCCTTTCGGCAGAAAGAATCTGCTGGGCGTCCCTCGTGGTTGGCGTCGCGGCCTCAACCTGGGCTCTTCTTGTGGCCAACTCCGGAAGTTGATTGGCGATGATAGCCATCACCCACGAAAGGCGCCGGAGCTCCATTGCCGAGCGATAGGCCCTGTCGATCGCCGCATAAGCGACGGAAACATCCGGAACCGGCAATGCCAGACTGTCTCTTATCTTCTTGAAGGACAAATCCTTCATCAGGAAAAATGGATTATGTCCATACAGCGAGTAAGCGGTCTCGGTATGAGCCCGATACTCCAACAACTTTGAATGAATAACCTGAATAGTTACTTCTTGATCGGCCTTGACCTTCTGAGCCGCAGAAAGTCCAGCACTGGCTGCTTGCCTGGCCTGCTCTACTTCATTGTTTGATGCCGCGCCGATATTGCTGAATACTCCAGCGTACTCAAGATCAATATATGCCTGAGCATTCTGTTGCTCCTGCATCAAATCATTCCAGATAAATGGAGTTAACGGATCAAGTTTTCCAGACCCTTGACCTGTTCCTCTATGCGGTCCTTCATTCAAACCCCAACTTCCCGAGAAAAACCCACCCTGCCCCAATCGAGACGGAGCCCTGTCCCGAACCGGTATGGGGGCCAGTTCATATCTGCCTGGCCCGGTTTGTCTGTGAGGTCCAAGATAATTTTCAATATCACTCATACGACTTCTCCATGTCAGTTATTCCATGTATTGAATTCGCGAACTTTGTTTTCGCCCTCTGCTTTTTCTCGAGGTCTTTTATAGGCCCGCCCCGTTAAACGCAGCAACAACAAACTTGTAGTGCACTTCCCGAAAACCTGAAGGAAACTTCCTATTCAAGAAATACTGTGTTATGAAATCCCGGTTGTGATCCTCAAATAGATCAGCACCATCAATGCCTTCATATAAATAGAACGACAGGGAGCAGATTTTTCATGAAAAAAGGCCTGACCGTACTTGCGTTGCTGATCGTCATTTCCGCCATCGGGGTCGGCGGTTACCTCTACAGCAAGCAACCGACGCGTCAGGGCCAGGTGGAACTGCGCAACCTGCAAGGCTCGGTGACCGTGCGTTACGACGAGCGCGGTGTGCCGCACATCCGCGCCGAAAACGAGACCGACCTCTACCGCGCCCTCGGCTATGTGCACGCCCAGGATCGCCTGTTTCAGATGGAAGCCATGCGCCGTCTGGCCCGGGGCGAACTGGCCGAAGTGCTCGGGCCGAAACTGCTCGATACCGACAAGTTGTTCCGCAGCCTGCGCATTCGCGAGCGTGCCGCCAGTTACGTGGCCAGCCTCGACAAACAGTCACCGGCGTGGAAGGCCCTGCAAGCCTATCTGGACGGCATCAATCAATATCAGGACTCGCACGCCGCCCCTGTCGAGTTCGACGTGCTGGGCATCCCCAAGCGGCCGTTCACCGCCGAAGACAGCATCAGCGTCGCCGGCTACATGGCTTACAGCTTTGCCTCCGCGTTTCGCACCGAACCGCTGCTGACCTACGTGCGCGATCAACTGGGCGCCGACTACCTCAACGTCTTCGATCTCGACTGGCAGCCCAAGGGCGTGCTCGCCAAGGGCCACGCCGGCACCGCACCGGCCCTCGCCGCCGAAGACTGGAAAGACCTGAACACCCTCGCCCGCGTCAGCGAACAGGCGCTGATCGACAACGGTCTGCCGCAGTTCGAAGGCAGCAACGCCTGGGTGATCGCCGGCAGCCACAGCAAGAGCGCCAAGCCTTTGCTGGCGGGCGATCCGCACATCCGCTTCTCGGTGCCGTCGGTGTGGTACGAAGCGCAGTTGTCGGCGCCGGGGTTTGAACTGTACGGCCATCATCAGGCGCTGGTGCCGTTTGCGTTTCTCGGCCACAACCTGGATTTCGGCTGGAGCCTGACCATGTTCCAGAACGATGACCTCGACCTGATCGCCGAGAAGGTCAATCCGGATAACCCGGATCAGGTCTGGTATCGCGGCCAGTGGACCGACATGGTCAAGACCGAGCAGCAGATCGCGGTGAAAGGCCAGACGCCGGTGACCATCATCCTGCGCCAGTCGCCCCACGGGCCGATCGTCAACGACGCCCTCGGCAGCGCCGCCGGGAAAACCCCGATTGCGATGTGGTGGGCGTTCCTCGAAACGCCAAACCCGATCCTCGAAGGTTTCTACCAGCTCAACCGCGCCGACACCCTGGCCAAGGCTCGTGCCGCTGCCGCCAAGGTGCAGGCGCCGGGGCTGAACATCGTCTACGCCAACGCCAAGGGCGATATCGCCTGGTGGGCCTCGGCCCTGCTGCCCAAGCGGCCGGCCGGGGTGAAGCCCGGTTTCATTCTCGACGGCAGCGGCAATCAGACGGACAAGGACGGTTACTTCCCGTTCAGCGCCAACCCGCAGGAAGAGAACCCGGCGCGGGGCTATATCGTCTCGGCCAACTTCCAGCCCGTGTCGCCGACCGGCATGGAGATTCCCGGTTATTACAACCTCGCCGACCGTGGCCAGCAGCTCAACCGCCAGCTCGCCGACAAGAACGTGAAGTGGGACAACGAAGCCAACCAGAAGCTGCAACTGGGCACCACCACCGGTTATGGCCCGCGCCTGCTTTCGCCGTTACTGCCGGTATTGCGTGAAGTGGTGAGTGATCCTGCGCAGCTGAAACTGGTCGAGCAACTGGTTCAGTGGCAAGGCGACTATCCGCTGGACTCGGTCAGTGCGACGGTGTTCAACCAGTTCCTCTACGACCTCGCCGACGCGGCGATGCGCGATGAGCTGGGCAATGATTTCTTCGAAACCCTGCTGTCGACCCGGGTGATCGATGCAGCCCTGCCCCGGCTCGCGGCGAATGCCGATTCACCGTGGTGGGACAACCGCAGCACGCCGAACAAGGAGACCCGCGCCGACACCGTGCGCACCGCATGGCGGGCAAGCATGGCGCACTTGAAACAGACTCTCGGGGACGACGCTTCCGGCTGGCAATGGGGCAAGGCGCACACGCTGACCCATGGTCATCCGCTGGGTCAGCAGAAACCGCTGGACCGCATTTTCAACGTCGGCCCCTTCGCCGCACCGGGCTCCCATGAAGTGCCAAACAACCTCTCGGCGAAGATCGGCCCCGCGCCGTGGCCGGTGACGTACGGGCCGTCGACCCGGCGGCTGGTGGACTTCGCGGATCCGGCTCACAGCCTGACGATCAACCCTGTTGGCCAGAGCGGCGTGCCGTTCGACAGTCACTATGACGATCAGGCGGAAGCGTACGTCGACGGGATGTATGTGCAGGCGCATTTCAGTGAGGAAGAGGTTACGGCGAATACGCGGAGTACGCTGAAGCTGTTGCCGGCGCGAGCGGCTCAATAGGCGCCGCTCAAACCATCGCCGCAAAATTCAGCCGAAACTGCTGCGGCGTCACCCCCAGCCGCCGGTTGAACACGCTGCGCATATGTTGCGCATCACGAAACCCACACTGATACGCCACCGTCTTCAGCGGCGCCGTGGTGCTTTCGAGCATCACCCGCGCCGCATCCACCCGCGCCCGTTCGACGAACTCCGCCGGGGTGACTTTCGCTTCGCGAGCAAACACCCGAGAGAAATTTCGCGCACTCATGTTCGCCGCGTTCGCCAGGTCGGCGATGGTCAGGTCGCCCGTGAGATTGGCCAGCACATACAGCTGCACCATCGCCACCGCCGACGTCGGCTCGGCATGGGGCGTGAGGAACGGGCTGAACTGCGACTGCCCGCCCGAGCGCTGGGTGAACACCACCAGCCGCTTGGCCACGCTCAGCGCCACCTCGGCCCCGTGATCACGCGCCAGCAGGTACAGCGACAGATCGATCCCCGCCGTCACCCCCGCCGAGGTGTAGAGCTGGCCATCCTCAACGTACAACCGATCAGCCTCGACCCGGCTCGACGGGCACAACTGCGCCAGCGCCTCAGCGTCGTTCCAGTGGGTGGTGACCGTGCGCCCGTCCAGCAATCCTGCACGGGCGAGCATGAACGCGCCGTTGCAGATCGAGCCGAATCGCCGCGCCCGCCCACTGGCCCCGCGCAGCCAGGCATCGAACGTCTCGCCGAAATCCAGGAACGGCAACTGCGGCCCGCCCGCCACCAGCAGCAAGTCATAAGCCTCCTGCGCTTCGCTGAAATGTCGGTGAGCACTCAGGGTCAGCCCGTTGGAACACGCCATCGGCCCGCGCTCGACACCGATCACGTCGAGCCGGTAATGATCCTCCGGCGCCAGGAAGCGGTTGGCTTCGGCGAACACGTCCATCGGCCCGCTGACGTCCAGCGCCTGCACGCCGGGGAACACCACGATGGCGACGGTTCTGTTCATGGCGATGTCGGCTCCCGGGGAATGGCGGATCAGCGCCAACCCTAGCCAATCCTCGCCGCAGAAGCGAGCTGGCACGATTTGCAGGTGGAATGGCAAGGATCGCAGCCATGGATCGATTGTCCGGTTTTGCCCTCGGGAACAGACTTTCTCCATCAGCGCCGTGACGGCGTTTTCGACGAGGAAGCTCAACATGACCACGACCATCGCCGGTATCCAGATCCCCGACAGCGCCCTCGCCCGGGCCACCACCGAGTACATCCGTGACATCGAATCCGACCTGCTTTACCACCACTCGCGCCGGGTGTTTCTGTTCGGAGCCTTGAGCGGTGAGCGCCGGCAACTGGCCTACGATCCGGAGCTGCTGTACGTCGGCGCGATGTTTCACGACCTGGGTCTGGTCGAAGGTCACCGCAGTGATGACGAGCGCTTCGAAGTCGATGGCGCCAACGCAGCCGCCGCGTTTCTAAAACCGTACGGGTTGAGTGACGACGACATTGAGCAGGTCTGGTTGTCGATCGCCCTGCACACCACACCGGGCGTACCGAAGCATCTGCGTCCGACCGTGGCGCTGGTGACCGCAGGCGTCGAGATGGACGTGCTGGGCATGGACTACACGGCGTTCACCACGGTGCAGCGCGAGGCGGTGGTGCATGCGCATCCACGGGGCGAAGGTTTCAAGGAGTGCATCATCTGCGCGTTCGCCGATGGCTTGCGCCATCGTCCGCAGACCACGTTCGGCAATGTGAAGACCGATGTGCTGAAGGATCAGGCGCCGGGGTTCAAGCCGATGAACTTCGTCGAGGTGATTCGTCAGTCGCCCTGGGCTTCCTGACCGGCATAAAAAACCTCGCGACCGTTTTCGGTCGCGAGGTTTTTTGTGTCCGCAGACTTAAGCCGCTTCCGGCGTCGGCGCCCGGCGTACGTCCGGTTGCTTCCACGAGTCCGCAGCGCCCTCCTCGATGGCCTGCTGAATCGCTTTCTTGCGGGCTTCTTCGGCACGGCGGCTGAAGAACCAGACCAGGAAGGTCACCAGCGACACCGCCAGCAGAATCAGGCTGGCCACGGCGTTGATCTCGGGCTTCACGCCCAGACGCACGGCCGAGAACACTTCCATCGGCAGGGTCGTCGAACCCGGGCCGGAGACGAAGCTCGCCAATACCAGGTCGTCCAGCGACAGCGCGAACGACATCATGCCGCCCGCCGCCAGCGACGGCGCGATCATCGGGATGGTGATCAGGAAGAACACCTTCCACGGACGCGCGCCGAGGTCCATCGCCGCTTCTTCGATCGACAGGTCCAGCTCACGCAGACGCGCCGACACCACCACCGCCACATACGCCGCACAGAACGTGGTGTGAGCGATCCAGATGGTGACGATGCCGCGCTCCTGCGGCCAGCCGATCATCTGCGCCATGGCCACGAACAGCAGCAACAGCGACAGACCGGTAATCACCTCAGGCATTACCAGCGGCGCGGTGACCAGGCCACCGAACAGCGTGCGCCCCTTGAAGCGGGTGATGCGGGTCAGCACGAAGGCTGCCAGCGTACCCAGCGCCACGGCGGCAATCGCGGTGTAGCAGGCGATTTCCAGCGAGCGCACCACCGAGCCCATCAGTTGCGAGTTGTCGAGCAGGCCGACATACCACTTCACCGACCAGCCGCCCCACACCGTTACCAGTTTCGAGGCGTTGAACGAGTAGATCACCAGGATCAGCATCGGCAGGTAGATGAACAACAGGCCGAGTACCAGCATCAGGCTGGAGAAACGGAAGCGCTTCATTCTTTACCCTCCATTTCCTTGGCCTGACTGCGGTTGAACAGGATGATCGGCACGATCAGGATCGCCAGCATCACCACCGCCAGGGCTGACGCCACCGGCCAGTCACGGTTGTTGAAGAACTCTTGCCAGAGCACTTTACCGATCATCAGGGTTTCCGGACCGCCGAGCAGTTCCGGGATCACGAACTCGCCCACCACCGGGATGAACACCAGCATGCAGCCGGCGATGATGCCGTTCTTGGACAGCGGTACGGTGATTTTCCAGAAGCTGTTGAAGGTGCTCGAACCCAGGTCGGAAGCGGCCTCCAGCAGGCTGGTGTCGTGCTTCACCAGGTTGGCGTACAGCGGCAGGATCATGAACGGCAGGTACGAGTAGACGACGCCGATGTACACCGCGAGGTTGGTGTTGAGGATCTGCAGCGGCTCGTCGATCAGGCCCATGCTCATCAGGAAACCGTTGAGCAGGCCGTTGTTGCTGAGGATGCCCATCCACGCATACACGCGGATCAGGATCGCGGTCCAGGTCGGCATCATGATCAGCAGCACCAGCACCGTCTGCATCTCTTTACGGGCACTGGCGATGGCGTAGGCCATCGGGTAACCGATCAACAGGCACAGCAGCGTGCTGAAAAACGCCATCTTCAGCGAGCCGAGGTACGCGGCGATGTACAGCTCGTCGTCGCCGAGCATCGCGTAGTTGCCCAGATTCAGCAGCAGTTGCAGCTTCTGCTCGGCGTAGGTGTAGATCTCGGTGTACGGCGGGATGGCCACGTCCGCTTCGGCGAAGCTGATCTTCAGGACGATGAAGAACGGCAGCATGAAGAACAGGAACAGCCAGATGAACGGGACCCCGATGACCAGCTGACGGCCACCGGGAATTATTCGATTGAGCCGGCGTTTGAATTTGCGCATGTTCATGAGCGAAGTACCACGCCGCTGTCGTCTTCCCACCACACGTAGACCTGATCGCCCCAGGTCGGACGTGCGCCGCGGCGTTCGGCGTTGGCCACGAACGACTGCACCAGCTTGCCGCTCGGCAATTCGACGTAGAACACCGAGTGGCCGCCGAGGTAGGCGATGTCATGCACCTTGCCGCTCGACCAGTTGTATTCGCAGGTCGGCTGGTCGGCGGTGACCAGCAGTTTTTCCGGACGGATCGCGTAGGTCACGGACTTGTCCTGCACCGAGGTGCTGATGCCGTGGCCGACGTAGATCTGCCGGTCGAGGTCCTTGCAGGTAATGGTCGCGTGACCTTCGGCGTCGTCGATCACTTCGCCTTCGAAGATGTTCACGTTACCGATGAATTCGCAGACCAGACGGCTGGTCGGGGTTTCGTAGATGTCGATCGGGCTGCCGATCTGGGCAATCCAGCCCAGGTGCATGATCGCGATGCGCTCGGCCATGGTCATGGCCTCTTCCTGGTCGTGGGTCACCATCACGCAGGTCACACCCACGCGCTCGATGATTTCCACCAGTTCCAGCTGCATCTGCGAACGCAGTTTCTTGTCCAGTGCGCCCATCGGCTCGTCGAGCAGCAGCAGTTTCGGCCGCTTGGCCAGCGAACGCGCCAGTGCCACACGCTGACGCTGGCCGCCGGACAGTTGATGCGGCTTGCGCTTGGCGTACTGGCTCATCTGCACCAGCTTGAGCATCTCGGCCACGCGGGCGTCGATCTCGGCCTTGGGAATCTTGTCCTGTTGCAGGCCGAACGCGATGTTCTGCGCCACGGTCATGTGCGGGAACAGGGCGTAGGACTGGAACATCATGTTGATCGGTCGCTCGTACGGCGGCATGTCGGTGATGTCGACGCCGTCGAGGAAAATGCGCCCCTCCGTGGGCCGTTCGAACCCTGCCAGCATCCGCAGCAGAGTGGATTTGCCCGATCCCGAACCGCCGAGCAGGGCGAAGATCTCGCCCTTCTTGATTTCCAGGGACACATCGTCCACGGCAACCGTCTCGTCGAACTTCTTCGTGACCCGGTCGATTTTGACCAGCACCTGTTTCGGTGTCTGGTCGCCCTCGAGGGCTTTCTTATAGGCGCCGGAGGCAACTGCCATTTACAAAACTCCCAGAAAAAAAGAGTGCAGTTCGCCCACGCAAGACGAACCCAGGATAGTTTGTACGTTGAAGCTATTTACCCGACTTGACCTTGGTCCAGCTGCGGGTCATCAAACGCTGAATGTTCGGCGGCAACTCGATCGACACGTAGGTCTTGTCGAGCACGGCCTGCGGTGGATAAACCGACTCGTCGGTGCGGATGGACTGCTCCATCAGCTTGTCCGAACCCGGGTTGGGGTTGGCGTAACCGACGTAATCACTGACCTGGGCGATCACCTCAGGTTTCAGCAAATAGTTGATGAAGGCGTGGGCCTCTTTGACGTTGGCCGAATCCTTCGGAATCGCCAGCATGTCGAACCAGAGTGCGCCGCCTTCTTTCGGGATCGAGTAGGCGATGTTCACGCCTTTCTTGGCTTCTTCGGCACGGTTCTTCGCCTGGAAGATGTCGCCGGAGAAACCGATGGCCACGCAGATGTCGCCGTTGGCCAGATCACCGATGTATTTCGAGGAGTGGAAGTAGGTCACGTAAGGACGCACCGCCAGCAGTTTGGCCGTGGCCTTCTCGTAATCCTTGGGATCGGTGCTGTTGGCGTTCAGGCCCATGTAGTTGAGCACGGTCGGCATCATTTCATCGGCCGAATCGAGGAACGCCACGCCGCAGCTGTGCAGCTTCTTGATGTTCTCCGGCTCGAACAGCACGCTCCAGGAGTCGATCTTGTCGACGCCGAGCACGGCCTTCACTTTATCGACGTTGTAGCCGATGCCGTTGGTGCCCCACAGATACGGTACGGCGTACAGGTTGCCCGGATCGTTCTGTTCCAGGCGCTTGAGCAGCACCGGATCGAGATTGGAATAGTTCGGCAGCTGCGCCTTGTCGAGCTTCTGGAACGCGCCCGCCTTGATCTGCTTGCCGAGGAAGTGGTTCGACGGCACGACCACGTCGTAACCGGTACGCCCGGCGAGCAGTTTGCCTTCCAGGGTTTCGTTGGAGTCGAACACGTCGTAGACCGGTTTGATCCCGGTGTCTTTCTGGAAATCGGCCAGAGTGGTCTCGCCGATGTAATCCGACCAGTTATAAATATGCACAGTACCGGCAGCTTGGGCACCGACAGCGAACGTCAGGCCGGCAGCGGCCAGCAGGGCATTGCGCAAAGAAGAAAAAATAGGCAAGTGGAGGTCCTCTGATTTAGTTGGGCCCAAGTTGCCCCGTGCTGCATGACAGTCACGGTTGCCCGGCAACAAAACCGGCGCGCAACTTACCTTCGAAAAACCGTTCCAGCAAAACTTTCTGTCATTTAATTGCACCGCTGACCGCCCGGGTGAAGGCGACGGCCAGCGGTGACTGCTTCAAACCGGCTTATTTACCGGATTTGATCTTGGTCCAGCTGCGAGTGATCAGGCGCAGGGTGGCTGCGTCCAGATCGCTGATCGCATAGAGCTGCTTCTTCACTTCAGCCGAAGGGTAGATGCTCGGATCGCTGGTGATTTCCTTGTCCACCAGCGGCGTGGCCGCCTTGTTGCCGTTCGGGAAACGCACGGCGTTGGTGATTTCGGCCATCACTTTCGGCTCGAGCAGGTAGTTCATGAACTTGTAGGCGGCTTCGACGTTTTCGGCATCCTTTGGAATGGCGACCATGTCGTAGAAAGTACCGGCACCTTCTTTCGGAATGGTGTAGGCCAGTTTGACCTTGTCACCGGCTTCCTTGGCGCGGGTCTTGGATTGTTCCAGGTCACCCGAGTAACCGACCGCCACGCAGATGTTGCCGTTGGCCAGGTCCGAGATGTACTTCGAGGAATGGAAGTAGGCAACCGAAGGACGCACTTTGAGGAACAGGTCCTCGGCGGCTTTCAGGTCAGCCTTGTCTTTGCTGTTGGTCGGTTTGCCCAGGTAGTGCAAAGCCGCCGGAATCATTTCGGTCGGCGCGTCGAGGAAGCTTACGCCGCAGCTTTTCAGCTTCTCGATGTTTTCAGGCTTGAACACGATGTCCCAGGAATCGATCTTGTCGACGCCCAGCGCGGCCTTGACCTTCTCCGGGTTGTAGCCGATGCCGATCGAACCCCACATGTACGGGAACGCGTGCTTGTTGCCCGGGTCGCTGGCGTCGCCAACGGCCTTGAGCAGGTCTTCGTCGAGGTTCTTCCAGTTTGTCAGCTTGGACTTGTCCAATTCCTGATAAACGCCGGCCTTGATCTGCTTGGCCAGGAAGTTGTTGGAAGGCACCACGATGTCGTAACCGGATTTGCCGGCCAGCAGCTTCGCTTCCAGGGTTTCGTTGCTGTCGAAAACGTCATAGACGACCTTGATGCCCGTCTCTTTTTCGAAATTGGCAACCGTGTCCGGCGCGATGTAGTCGGACCAGTTGTAAACGTGCAACACCTTGTCGTCCGCCTGAACCGCACCCGTCATCACGCCCATCAGGGACATGGCGAGCAGAGTCTTGCCAGCGAGCTTTTTGCCTAATGCCTTCATGCGTTAATGCTCCAAATTTTTCTTTTTTGAACCACTTTGTTCAGCGGCCGAACCCGGACAACTGGAACCGCGGCTAGTCTGGCAAGATCCGAGGCGGTCTTTCAAGAAAAGACCAGCCTTTCTGACAGCTCCGAGCGACAGCGCAACAGCTCCATCGCTCAGAGCCTAGCACTTAGCCCTGCAACGCACTCAGGGTCAGGTCCAGGCACTTGCGTGCCTTTGTCACCAGCTCGTCGATCTCCGCCTTGCTGATCACCAGCGGCGGCGCAATGATCATGGTGTCGCCCACGGCACGCATGATCAGCCCGTTGTCGAAGCAGAACTGGCGGCAGATCATGCCCACACCCTTGCCTTCGTAACGCTTGCGAGTGGCCTTGTCCTGCACCAGCTCGATGGCCCCCAGCAGACCGACTCCGCGCACTTCACCCACCAACGGGTGATCGTTCAGTTCGCGCAGACGTTTCTGCAAATACGGTGCCGTTTCTTCATGGGCGCGATCGATGATTTTCTCTTCGCGCAGAATCCGGATGTTTTCCAGACCCACCGCTGCCGCCACCGGGTGACCGGAGTAGGTGAAGCCGTGGTTGAAATCGCCGCCCTCGTTGAGCACCGCCACCACTTCGTCGCGCACGATCAGGCCACCCATCGGGATGTAGCCGGACGTCAGGCCTTTGGCGATGGTCATCATGTGTGGCTTGAGGTCGTAGAAATCGCTGCCGAACCATTGGCCGGTACGGCCGAAACCACAGATCACTTCATCGGCCACGAACAGGATGTCGTACTTGGCGAGGATTTCCTTGATGCGCGGCCAGTAGGTGTCTGGCGGAATGATCACGCCGCCGGCGCCCTGGATCGGCTCGGCAATAAAGGCACCGACGTTGTCCACGCCGACTTCCAGAATCTTTTCTTCCAGCTGATTGGCCGCCCAGATCCCGAACTCTTCCGGGGTCATGTCGCCGCCTTCGGCGAACCAGTACGGCTGGGCGATGTGGACGATGCCCGGAATCGGCAAATCGCCCTGTTCGTGCATGTAAGTCATGCCGCCCAGGCTCGCGCCGGCCACGGTGGAACCGTGGTAGCCGTTCTTGCGGCTGATGATGACTTTCTTGTTCGGCTGGCCCTTGATCGCCCAGTAGTGGCGAACCATGCGCAGCATGGTGTCGTTGCCTTCGGAGCCGGAACCGGTGAAGAACACGTGATTCATGCCTTGCGGCGCCACGTCGGCGATCGCCTTGGCCAGTTCCAGCGCCGGCGGGTGCGCGGTCTGGAAGAACAGGTTGTAGTAAGGCAGCTCGCGCATTTGTTTGGCGGCCGCATCGGCCAGCTCATCGCGTCCATAACCGATCGCCACACACCACAGACCCGCCATGCCATCGAGGATCTTGTTGCCCTCGCTGTCCCACAGGTACACGCCCTTGGCGTTGGTGATGATCCGTGGACCCTTTTCTTTCAGCTGCTTGAAGTCGCTGAACGGGGCCAGGTGGTGATCGCTGCTGAGGGCTTGCCACTCACGGGTTTGCGGGTTGTTGCTGGTCATGCCAATTCTCCTTGTTATCGGTGAAGGCGCGGCGGCTGGCCACCGCGCCCGGCGTATCAGACGGCGAAGAGCAGGTACTCACGCTCCCAGGAACTGATCACGCGCTTGAAGTTTTCATGCTCGGCCCGCTTGACCGCGACGTAGCCGGTGATGAAGGTCTTGCCCAGGTATTTCTCGATGGTCGCGCTGTTTTCCATGCGCTCCAGGGCGTCCTCGATGGTCAGCGGCAGGCGCAGGTTGCGGCGCTCGTAACCACGGCCCACGACCGGCGCGCTCGGGTTGATGCCTTCGACCATGCCGATGTAGCCGCAGAGCAGGCTCGCGGCAATCGCCAGGTACGGGTTGGCGTCGGCGCCCGGCAGGCGGTTTTCCACCCGGCGGTTCTGCGGGCCGGCATCCGGGACGCGCAGGCCCACGGTGCGGTTTTCTTCGCCCCACTCCACGTTTACCGGTGCCGAGGTGTCCGGCAGGAAGCGGCGGAACGAGTTGACGTTCGGTGCGAACAGCGGCAGCAATTCCGGGATCAGTTTCTGCAGGCCACCGATGTGGTGCAGGAACAGTTGGCTCATGGTCCCGTCTTCATTCGAGAACACGTTCTTGCCGGTCTCGATGTCGATGATGCTCTGGTGCAAGTGCATCGCACTGCCCGGCTCACCGGTCATCGGCTTGGCCATGAAGGTCGCGGCCACGTTGTGCTTGAGGGCGGCCTCACGCATGGTGCGTTTGAACACCAGGATCTGGTCGGCCAGCGACAGGGCATCGCCGTGACGGAAGTTGATTTCCATCTGCGCCGTGCCGTCCTCGTGGATCAGCGTGTCGAGGTCCAGCTCCTGCAATTCGCACCAGTCGTAGACGTCTTCGAACAGCGGATCGAATTCGTTCGCCGCTTCGATGGAGAACGACTGACGACCGATCTCCGGACGCCCGGAACGGCCAACCGGCGGTTGCAGCGGATAGTCGGGGTCGTCGCTGCGCTTGGTCAGGTAGAACTCCATTTCCGGCGCCACGATCGGCTGCCAGCCCTTGTCGGCATAGAGTTTCAGGACTTTCTTGAGGACGTTGCGCGGCGACAGCTCGATCGGGTTGCCTTGCTTGTCGTAGGTGTCGTGGATCACCTGGGCGGTCGGCTCGATGGCCCATGGCACCAGGTACACGGCGTTCTGGTCGGGACGGCAGATCATGTCGATGTCGGCCGGGTCGAGCAGTTCGTAATAGATGTCGTCTTCGACGTAGTCGCCGGTCACGGTCTGCAACAGAACGCTTTCTGGCAGACGCATGCCTTTTTCGGCGATGAACTTGTTGGTCGGCGAGATCTTGCCCCGGGTAATACCGGTCAAGTCGCCGATCATGCATTCGACTTCTGTGATCTTGTGGTCTTTCAACCAATCGGTGAGCTGGTCGAGGTTGTTACTCATAAATGCCTCTGGGCTGAGTCTCCTGACACATGTCAGGCAAGTTTGACGCACCAGGCGTCGCGTTAAAGGGCCTTGCTTGCGCGCAGTGCCGGCTTACGCCCGGCACCGCGCATAGACAATGAAGGAGGAGCTTACCTGCCCTTTACGCTGGCGTTGCATTTCCTGTGCACATCCCGGGCGTGCAGAATCACGGGCACGGCGACGAACGCGGTGCAGGCCGGGAGCGGGAAAGAGATCTATATTGAAAGGAGAACCGCTAAAGAGGATGCCCTCGCACACGTCCAGAATATCGGACGCTGCCGCTCGATCTGCCATGGGCAGGAAGATCGCTGGCACGTTGCAGGCCTTGCTGGCCGCGCTGCGGACGGACGTGTCGCCACTGATGTGATAAGCATGCAGACCGGACTGCAAAGAGCAGTCGGTGACGCCGATTAACGGCAGGCGAGACATGAAGCACCCCGGTATTATTGCTGTTATGGGTTTGATCCGAGCTTAGCCTTGTTCATTTTTTTACACAACACCCCCGTAAAAAATACAACACGGCCTGCTCAAGCCTGCGGGTGGCGCGTCCTTCACGGATAAAAAAATGCCCCAAAGTGCCCCATAAATGCCCTCGTGGCGCTTTTTCAGGGCAGAAAAGGCCTCGCTTGACTTCGGCAGGCCGTTCGGGTTGACTGAAACCAGAAAAGATCAATGATTGATATTTTTAACAACAAAGGTGTTGCATCATGTCGGTACCCCCGCGTGCCGTTCAGCTTAACGAAGCGAACGCGTTCCTTAAGGAACATCCTGAGGTTCTGTACGTTGACCTTCTGATTGCGGATATGAATGGTGTGGTGCGCGGCAAGCGCATCGAACGCACCAGCCTCCACAAGGTTTACGAGAAAGGCATCAACCTGCCGGCCTCTCTATTTGCTCTGGATATCAATGGTTCGACGGTGGAAAGCACCGGCCTGGGCCTGGACATCGGCGACGCCGACCGTATCTGTTATCCAATCCCCGATACTCTGTGCAACGAGCCATGGCAGAAGCGCCCGACCGCGCAACTGTTGATGACCATGCACGAACTCGAAGGTGACCCTTTCTTCGCCGACCCGCGCGAAGTGCTCCGTCAAGTTGTTGCAAAGTTTGACGAGCTCGGCCTGACCATCTGCGCCGCGTTCGAACTCGAGTTCTACCTGATCGACCAGGAAAACGTGAACGGCCGCCCTCAGCCGCCACGCTCGCCGATCTCCGGCAAACGCCCGCATTCGACCCAGGTTTACCTGATCGACGACCTCGACGAATACGTCGACTGCCTCCAGGACATTCTGGAAGGCGCCAAAGAGCAAGGCATCCCGGCCGACGCCATCGTCAAGGAAAGTGCCCCGGCGCAGTTCGAAGTGAACCTGCACCACGTCGCCGACCCGATCAAGGCGTGCGATTACGCAGTCCTGCTCAAGCGTCTGATCAAGAACATCGCCTACGACCATGAAATGGACACCACCTTCATGGCCAAGCCGTACCCGGGCCAGGCAGGCAACGGTCTGCACGTCCACATTTCGGTTCTCGACAAAGAAGGCAAAAACATTTTTGCCAGCGAGGATCCCGAGCAGAACGCCGCGCTGCGTCACGCGATCGGCGGTGTGCTCGAGACCCTGCCCGCGCAGATGGCTTTCCTCTGCCCGAACGTCAACTCCTACCGTCGTTTCGGCGCACAGTTCTACGTGCCGAACTCGCCGAGCTGGGGCCTGGACAACCGCACCGTGGCCCTGCGCGTACCGACCGGCTCCGCCGACGCGGTCCGTCTGGAACACCGCGTGGCCGGCGCCGACGCCAACCCGTACCTGCTGATGGCATCGGTGCTGGCGGGCGTGCACCACGGTCTGGTCAACAAGATCGAACCGGGCGCTCCGGTCGAAGGCAACAGCTACGAGCAGAACGAGCAGAGCCTGCCGAACAACTTGCGCGATGCCCTGCGCGAGCTGGACGACAGCGAGGTGATGGCCAAGTACATCGATCCGAAATACATCGATATCTTCGTCGCCTGTAAAGAGAGCGAGCTGGAGGAGTTCGAACACTCCATCTCCGACCTCGAGTACAACTGGTACCTGCACACCGTTTAAGCGGATTGCAGCAAAGGAAAACGCCGTTGGCTTCTCAGCCCGCGGCGTTTTTTTATTGGCCTCTGTGGCAGAGATTCAAGCTCTGCGTACAATGCCCGCTGCCCCGCAGGAGACTTTCATGACGCGTCCCGCCCCCGTCCGCAAACCCCGTGCCCGCAGTCAGGCGCGGATCGATTCGATACTCGACGCCGCGCGCACGCTGCTGGCCGCCGAGGGCGTGGCGAGCCTGTCGATCTACAGCGTGGCCGAGCGCGCGCAGATTCCGCCCTCCTCGGTCTACCACTTCTTCGCCAGTGTCCCGGCGCTGCTCGAAGCCCTGACGGCCGATGTGCACGCAGCCTTCCGCGCCTGCCTGCAAGCGCCGATCGATCACGATGCCCTGCGCGACTGGCGCGACCTGTCGCGGCTGGTCGAAGAGCGGATGCTGGAAATCTACGGCGAGGATGCCGCCGCCCGCCAGCTGATCCTCGCGCAGCACGGCCTCACCGAAGTCACTCAGGCCGACCGCCAGCACGACCTCGAACTCGGCGACCTGATGCACAAGCTGTTCGACCATCATTTCGAACTGCCGCGACTGCCGGATGACGTCGACGTATTCGCGCTGGCCATGGAGCTGGGCGACCGCGTCTACGCCCGTTCGGTGCAGCAGCACGGACAGATCACCCCGCGCATGGCCGAGGAAGGGATGCGGGTGTTCGATGCCTATATCGGACTTTATCTGCCGCCCTATCTACCCAAGCGCTGAGACATGATCGTTCCCACGCTCTGCGTGGGAATGCAGCCCGTGACGCTCCGCGTCACTGGACGCGGAGCGTCCCCAGAGGCATTCCCACGCGGAGCGTGGGAACGATCAACATCAGCGATCAACAAAAAACCCCGAAGGGCTCACACCCTTCGGGGTTGTTTTTGTCCCACGCCCTTACAACTTGGCGATGGACACCTCGGTGGACTTCACGAAGGCGATCACTTCGCTGCCGACCTCCAGTTCCAGCTCCTTGACCGAACGGGTGGTGATCACCGACGTGACGATGCCGGAAGCGGTCTGCACGTCGATTTCCGACAGCACGTCGCCGAGAACGATCTCCTTGATCGCGCCTTTGAACTGGTTGCGTACGTTGATGGCTTTGATAGTCATGGCATTGATTCCTGTCGTTTGCTTGAGTTATTGAGCCCAACGCAGTTGCGTAGGCAAGGGTGAAACGGGCTCCGGCGCCGGCGGCTCGCCGGGCAGGGACAAAACACGGTTAAGCACTTCGGTTTCCAGCGCGGCCAGGCGATGGGAGCCACGCACCCGAGGGCGCGGCAGTTCCACTTGCAGGTCGAGGCCGACTTCACCGTCCTCGATCAGAATCACCCGGTCGGCAATCGCCACCGCTTCGCTGACGTCGTGGGTCACCAGCAACACGGTGAAACCATGCTGTTGCCAGAGACGTTCGATCAGTTGCTGCATCTCGATCCGGGTCAGCGCATCCAGTGCGCCCAGCGGCTCGTCGAGCAGCAACAGACGCGGTTGATGAATCAGCGCCCGGGCCAGCGCCACACGCTGCTTCTGCCCGCCGGACAATGCCGCCGGCCATTCATTGGCGCGATCGGCGAGGCCGACTGCATCCAGCGCCTGCAAGGCTTGCGGACGCCAGTTGCCCTTGAGGCCGAGCCCGACGTTGTCGATGATCTTTTTCCACGGCAGCAGCCGTGCTTCCTGGAACATCAACCGGGTGTCATCCCGCGCATCGCTGAGCGGTGCGGCACCGGCCAGCAGATCGCCGCCGGTGGGTTGGTCGAGACCGGCGAGCAAGCGCAGCAACGTGCTTTTGCCGCATCCGCTGCGCCCGACCACAGCGACGAATTGCCCCGCCGGAATGTGCAGATCGATACCGCGCAGCACTTGCCGCGAGCCGAAGGTCTTTTGCAGGTTGCGCACCGCCAGCGGAATCCCGCGCAGCAGGCGTGGAGGTTGTTGAGCGGTCATGCCGCACCTCCTTTCGCCACTTGATACGCCGGATGCCAGCGCAGCCACACACGCTCAAGTCCACGGGCCGCGAGGTCGGCCAGCTTGCCGAGCACCGCGTACATCAGAATCGCCAGCACCACCACGTCGGTCTGCAAAAACTCGCGGGCATTCATCGCCAGGTAACCGATGCCGGAGCTGGCAGAGATGGTTTCCGCCACGATCAGCGTCAACCACATAAAGCCCAAAGCGAAGCGCACGCCGACCAGAATCGAGGGCAGCGCGCCCGGCAGAATCACCTGCCAGAACAGGCTGAAACCGGACAGGCCGTAACTGCGGGCCATTTCCACCAGCGCCGGATCGACGTTGCGGATGCCGTGATACGTGTTGAGGTAGATCGGGAACAACGTGCCCAATGCCACCAGGAAAATCTTCGCCGACTCATCGATGCCGAACCACAGGATCACCAGCGGAATCAGCGCCAGATGCGGCACGTTGCGGATCATCTGCACCGAGCTGTCGAGCAGGCGTTCGCCCCACTTCGACAGGCCGGTGATGAAGCCCAGCACCAGACCGATGCTGCCACCGATGGTGAAGCCCAGCGCGGCGCGCCAGCCGCTGATTGCCAGGTGCGTCCAGATTTCGCCGCTGCGCACCAGGCTCACACCGGCTTCGATCACCGCCACCGGCGCCGGCAGAATCCGTGTCGACAGCCAACCGGCCGACACCGACAACTGCCACACCGCCAGCAACAACACCGGCAAGGCCCAGGGCGCGAGGCTGTGGATAAATTTCTTCATGGCGGCGCCTCAGCTCTGGGACGCGGCTTTGGGAAGAATGTCGTTGGCCACCATCTCGCCGAACGGGCTGACGTAACCGGCGCTTTTCGGCAATTCCGGACGCTCGACGTCGAGGTGCGGGAACAGCAACTCGGCCACCCGATACGACTCTTCGAGGTGTGGATAACCGGAGAAGATGAAGGTATCGATGCCCAGATCCGCGTATTCCTTTACGCGCGCCGCCACGGTCGGGCCGTCCCCGACCAGCGCCGTACCGGCACCGCCGCGCACCAGACCGACGCCGGCCCACAGGTTCGGGCTGACTTCGAGGTTGTCGCGGCTGCCGCCGTGCAGCGCGGCCATGCGTTGCTGGCCGACCGAATCGAAGCGCGCCAGCGAAGCCTGGGCACGTTTGATGGTGTCGTCGTCCAGATGCGAGATCAGGCGATCTGCCGCTTGCCAGGCTTCGGCGTTGGTTTCCCGCACGATCACATGCAGACGAATGCCGAAGCGCACGGTGCGGCCGAGCTTGGCGGCTTTGGCACGCACCTGTTCGATCTTCTCGGCAACGGCTGCGGGCGGCTCGCCCCAGGTCAGAACCATTTCCACTTGTTCGGCGGCCAGATCCTGCGCCGCTTCCGACGAGCCACCAAAGTACAGCGGCGGACGTGGCTGCTGGATCGGCGGATAGAGCAATTTGGCGCCCTTCACGCTGATGTGCTCGCCGTCGTAATCCACGGTTTCGCCTTCCAGCACCCGGCTCCAGATCCGGGTGAATTCCACCGAGGCCTGATAGCGCGCTTCGTGATCGAGGAACAGACCGTCGCCGGCCAACTCTTCCGGATCGCCACCGGTCACCAGGTTGAACAGCGCACGACCGCCAGACAGACGATCCAGCGTTGCTGCCTGACGCGCTGCCACCGTCGGGGAAATGATCCCGGGGCGCAGGGCGACCAGAAACTTCAGACGCTGGGTCACCGGGATCAGCGATGCCGCCACCAGCCACGAGTCCTCGCAGGAGCGGCCGGTGGGAATCAGCACGCCGCCGAAACCCAGTCGATCCGCCGCTTGCGCGACCTGTTGCAGATAGCCGTGGTCGACGGCGCGGGCGCCTTCGGCGGTGCCAAGGTAATGGCCGTCGCCGTGGGTTGGCAGGAACCAGAAGATGTTGAGGCTCATGGAGTGGTCTCCTTGGGGATTCGATTTACTGGGCTTGGGTGACCGAGCTTTGGGCCACAGCGGCCGGTGGGGTCCAGATCACGTCCTTGATGCTCAACGGCTTGGGAATCAGCTTGAGCTGGTAGAAGGTGTCGGCGATTTTCTGTTGCGCGGCGACCACTTCCGGGGTCAGGAACAGCGCGCCGTAGCCCTGGCGTTTCACCGAGGTCAGGGTGATGTCTGCCGGCAGGCCGAGCAGCGGCGACACCTGTTGGGTCACGTCTTCCGGGTTGGCCTTGGACCACTCGCCGACGGCGCGCACTTCTTCCACGAGGGTCTTGATCACCTCGGGATTTTTCTGTGCGTAGGGTTTGGTCGCCAGGTAGAACTGGTGGTTGTCGACGATGCCTTTGCCGTCACGCAGGGTGTGCGCTTGCAGTTGTTTCTCGGCGGCGGCCTGGTACGGGTCCCAGATGACCCAGGCGTCGACGCTGCCACGTTCGAACGCGGCGCGGGCATCGGCCGGCGGCAGGAATACGGTTTGAATGTCGGTGTATTTGAGGCCGGCGTCTTCCAGCGCACGCACCAGCAGGTAGTGAACGTTGGAGCCTTTGTTCAGGGCGACTTTCTTGCCCTTGAGATCCGCCACCGATTTGATCGGAGAATCTTTCGGCACGAGGATCGCTTCGCTGTTCGGCGCTGGTGGCTCGTAAGCCACGTAGAGCAGATCGGCACCGGCGGCCTGGGCGAAGACCGGCGGGGTTTCGCCGGTGACACCGAAGTCGATCGAGCCGACGTTCAGGCCTTCCAGCAGTTGCGGGCCGCCGGGGAATTCAGTCCATTGCACGTCGACGCCTTGGGCGGCGAGACGCTTTTCCAGAGTGCCCTTGGCTTTGAGCAGCACCAGCGTGCCGTATTTCTGATAACCGATACGCAGGGTTTCGGCTTGAGCTTGAGTGATGGCGCCGAAGGACACAGCCGCAGCAAACAGAGCGACCAGACCACGACGCAAAAATACAGTGCGCATAGCGCTCTCCTTTTTGCTGTTGGGTTTTGGCTGCACCTGCTTGGCCGTTGGCGGCTGAGTAAGGTGAGTACTTCAAGTTTCGGTGTGGCTCAAATGCTCCAGCGAGCACTCAACAAACGTTCGTTCAACAACCCCGGCTCCAGCGGCTTGGGCCGAAGAGCGTCGTGTAGGGAAAGAGTGTAGATCTCGGTGGTCGCCGTATCATTAAAAAAAA
>NZ_AKJQ01000034.1:0-215632 GCF_000282255.1 Pseudomonas sp. GM25
GGGGCCCAGACCTTTGGTTACTTTGGGGCGTTTGCCAAAGTGACCCGCCGTAAGGGCGGAACCATAATCCGCAACACCCGAAAAAACGGATATTCACACAACAAAAAAACCCGCCGATGATCACTCACCGGCGGGCCTTTTATCAGCAGCTAACGCTTAAATCGCGCCACGCTTACGCAACAGCTCCAACACCTGCTTCACACTTTCATCCAGCGACAACGATTGAGTGTCGATCACAAGATCAGCATCCAGCGGCACGTCATACGGGAACGACTCACCCGGAATATTATCGCCACCCGCAGCATACAACCCTTGCGGATCACGCTCGGCACACACAGTCGGCGAAGCCTGAACATAAACCGTCAGCAAACGCTCCTTGCCAATCAGATCCTTCGCCTGCTCACGACCTTCAGCACTCGGCGCCACAAACGCCGCAAGCGTCAGCAGACCGGCTTCGTTGAACTGACGCGCCACATGCGCGGCACGACGCCAGTTCTCGGTGCGACCCGCGCGATCCTGCGGCAGCCCCTTGTTGAGGTCATGACGCAGATTCTGGCCATCAAGCACGAACACCGCACGCCCCAGATCGAACAGCTTGCGCTCGACCGCATACGCCAAGGTGCTCTTGCCCGCGCCGGACAGGCCGCTGAACAGCACGGTAGCCGGTTGCTGACCGAAACGCTGAGCGCGTTCTTCGGTCGCTACATGGGCCAGCTTGCCGTGGTGCGTAGCCGTACCATGGGTCACCGGCTGAGCGACGATCATGCCGGCGCCGACGGTGCCGTTGGTCAAACGGTCAATGACGATGAACGCGCCAGTGGTGCGGTTGCTTTCGTAACCGTCGAGGGCGATCGGCGCGTCGAGCGCGATCTTCACCTTGCCGATTTCGTTGAGCTGCAACGCGCTCGCCGGGCCTTCTTCGAGGGTGTTGACGTCGACCTTGTTGACGATGCTGGCAATGGAGCCCGGCACGTAACTGGTGGCGCGTTTGATGTCGTATTTCTTGCCCGGCAGCATCGGCTCTTCAGCCATCCACACCAGCATCGCTTCGAAGCTGTCGGTCACCGGCGGAACGTTGTCGGCGTGGACCAGCAGATCGCCACGGGAGATGTCGATTTCGTCTTCCATGGTCAGCGTTACCGCCTGACCCGGGCCTGCGTGTTCCAGCTCACCTTCGAAGGTGACGATGGATTTCACGCGGCTGCTCTTGCCTGACGGCAGGACCACGACTTCGTCGCCCTTCTTGACGATGCCGCTGGCCAGGGTGCCGGCGAAACCGCGGAAGTTCAGGTTCGGACGGTTGACGTACTGCACCGGGAAACGCAGATCGGTGAAGTTGCGGTCGCCCGCCACTTCCACGGTCTCGAGAATTTCCATCAGCGACTGGCCGGTGTACCACGGCGAGCGCTCGGACTTGTTCACCACGTTGTCGCCCTTCAGAGCGGACATCGGCACGAAGTGCATGCTCGTCGGCTTCATCTTCAAGCCTTCGGCGAACTTCAGGTAGTCGGCTTTGATCGACTCGAACACGCCCTGATCGAAGCCTTTGAGGTCCATCTTGTTGATAGCGACAACGATGTGCTTGATGCCCAGCAGGGATGCGATAAAGCTGTGGCGACGGGTCTGGGTTTGTACGCCGTAACGGGCGTCGACCAGGATGATCGCCAGGTCACAGGTGGACGCACCGGTGGCCATGTTGCGGGTGTACTGCTCATGGCCGGGGGTGTCGGCGATGATGAATTTGCGCTTGGCGGTGGAGAAATAGCGGTAGGCGACATCGATGGTGATGCCCTGCTCGCGCTCGGCCTGCAGGCCGTCGACCAGCAATGCCAGGTCGATGTCGTCACCGGTGGTGCCGACTTTCTTCGAATCGCGGGTGATGGCTTCGAGGTGATCTTCGTAGATCATCTTCGAGTCATGCAGCAGACGCCCGATCAGGGTGCTCTTGCCGTCATCGACGTTACCGCAGGTCAAAAAGCGCAGCAGCTCTTTACGTTCGTGCTGGCCCAGGTAGGCGAGGATGTCCTCGCTGATCAAATCAGATGCGTGCGACATGACAACCCCTTAGAAATAACCCTGACGTTTCTTGTCTTCCATCGAGCCTGCGCCATCGTGGTCGATGACCCGGCCCTGGCGCTCGGAAGTTCGCGTCAGGAGCATTTCCTGAATGATGTCCGTCAGGCTTTCGGCCTCGGACTCCACCGCGCCCGTCAACGGGTAGCAGCCAAGGGTACGGAAACGCACTTTCTTTTTGACGATGCGCGCCTTGTCCTCGTCGGACAGGTGCTCGAGGATGCGCTCGTCGTCGATCATGATCAGCGTGCCGTTCTTCTCGATCACTTCGCGCTCTGCCGCGAAGTACAGCGGTACGATCGGGATACCTTCGAGGTAGATGTACTGCCAGATGTCCAGCTCGGTCCAGTTCGACAACGGGAACACACGAATGGATTCGCCCTTGTTGACCTTGCCGTTGTAGACGTTCCACAGCTCCGGACGCTGGTTCTTCGGGTCCCAGCGGTGTTTGCTGTCACGGAACGAGTAGACGCGCTCCTTGGCGCGGGACTTCTCTTCATCGCGACGGGCACCGCCGAAAGCGGCGTCGAAACCATGCTTGTCGAGCGCCTGCTTCAGGCCCTCGGTCTTCATGATGTCGGTGTGCTTGGCGCTGCCGTGGGTGAACGGGTTGATGCCCTGCGCAACGCCATCCGGGTTGACGTGGGTGATCAGGTCCAGGCCAAGCTCTTCGACCATCTTGTCGCGGAACTTGTACATCTCCTGGAATTTCCAGCGGGTGTCGACGTGCATCACCGGAAACGGCAGTTTGCCCGGGAAGAACGCCTTGCGTGCCAGATGCAGCATCACGGCGGAGTCTTTACCGATGGAGTACAGCATCACCGGGTTGTCGAACTCGGCGGCCACCTCGCGGATGATGTGGATGCTTTCCGCCTCCAGCTGTTTCAGATGCGTCAGTTTGTCGACCATGGCTACTCACGAAAGCTTTCTTATGAACGGCCAGCGGGCCGTGTTCGAGCGAGGAATCCTAGCACAGCGACCTCTTCTAATCAGGACGCCAACTAGATCGAAAGGGTATATGAATATGCCCGCCCGTTCGGGTGCTTTCAGGGAAAAGTCAGATCGGATTCGGGCAGTCGATGAAGATGTGCTCGAGGGCAAAACGCTTCGCCAGATAGTCGCCCAGCGCCTGCACGCCGTAGCGCTCGGTGGCGTGGTGGCCGGCGGCGATGAAGCTGATGTCGTTTTCACGGGCGCTGTGGAACGTCTGCTCGGAGGCTTCGCCGCTGAGGAACAGATCGACACCGGCCGTGATGGCGTTGTCGATGTAACCCTGCCCGCCACCGGTGCACCAGCCGACCCGACGGATCATCGCGCTGCCTTCGACCAGCAGCGGCTCGCGGCCCATGACTTCCTGCACTTTGCGGGCGAAGTCACGCGGGGTCATCGGCTCGCTCAGCGAACCGACCAGACCGACGATCTTCAGGTTGTCCGGATCCAGCGGCCCTTCGACAGTGATGTCCAGCTGACGGGCCAGTTGCACGTTATTGCCGACATCCGGGTGCAGATCCAGCGGCAGGTGATAACCGAGCAGACTGATGTCGTGCTTGAGCAGCGTCTTCAGACGGCGCTGCTTCATGCCGGTAATGCACGGGTTCTCGCCCTTCCAGAAGTAGCCGTGATGTACGAGCACCAGATCGGCTTCGGCCTCGACGGCGGCATCGAGCAACGCCTGGCTGGCGGTGACGCCGCTGACGATGCGCATCACCTGCGGACGGCCTTCGACCTGCAGGCCGTTGGGGCAATAATCGGCAATTTTCGCACTGCCAAGGTAACGGTCGGCTTCTTCGACCAGGGTGCTCAGGGCGACGGCCATGAAAGACTCCTAAATATCCCGTTCAGAGGCACGCGCGGCCTCGTATAATGCGCGACATTATGGGCGGTCTGACCCCGCCTGCAACTTTTCCAGGACGTGCTTAATGCTCAAGGCGCTGCGTTTTTTCGGCTGGCCGCTGTTGGCCGGCGTGCTTATCGCTCTGTTGATTATTCAGCGTTACCCGCAGTGGGTCGGGCTTCCGAGCCTCGACGTCAACCTGCAACAGGCCCCGCAGACCACCAGCGTGCAGCAGGGGCCGGTGTCCTATGCCGACGCGGTGACCATCGCCGCGCCGTCGGTGGTGAACCTCTACACCACCAAAGTCATCAACAAGCCAAGCCATCCGCTGTTCGAAGACCCGCAGTTCCGTCGCTTCTTCGGTGACAACTCGCCGAAACAGAAACGCATGGAATCGAGCCTCGGCTCCGGCGTGATCATGAGCCCGGAAGGCTACATCCTGACCAACAACCACGTCACCAGCGGCGCCGACCAGATCGTCGTGGCGCTCAAGGACGGTCGCGAAACCCTGGCCCGGGTGATCGGCAGCGACCCGGAAACCGACCTCGCGGTCCTGAAGATCGACCTGAAAACCCTGCCGTCGATCACCGTCGGCCGTTCCGACAACATCCGCATCGGCGACGTCGCCCTGGCCATCGGCAACCCGTTCGGCGTCGGCCAGACCGTTACCATGGGCATCATCAGCGCCACCGGCCGCAACCAGCTGGGCCTGAACAACTACGAAGACTTCATCCAGACCGACGCGGCGATCAACCCGGGCAACTCCGGCGGTGCGCTGGTCGACGCCAACGGCAACCTCACCGGCATCAACACCGCGATCTTCTCCAAATCCGGCGGCTCGCAAGGCATCGGCTTCGCGATCCCGGTGAAACTGGCGATGGAAGTAATGAAGTCGATCATCGAGCACGGTCAGGTCATTCGCGGCTGGCTGGGCATTGAAGTGCAACCGCTGACCCAGGAACTGGCCGAGTCGTTTGGCCTGTCCGGGCGTCCGGGAATCGTGGTGGCGGGGATTTTCCGCGACGGCCCGGCGCAGAAGGCCGGCCTGCAACTGGGCGACGTGATCCTGAGCATCGACGGCGAACCGGCCGGTGATGGTCGCAAGTCGATGAACCAGGTGGCGCGAATCAAGCCGACCGACAAAGTCACGATTCAGGTGATGCGCAATGGCAAGGAGTTGAAGCTGACCGCTGAAATCGGCTTGCGTCCGCCGCCAGCGCCGGTGAAGGAAAAAGAAGAGTAAGACTTTGTTCGCGTCATTGGCGCGAATAACAGACATTCTCAACAGGCATGTTATATTGTTTCAATTAGCACATTGGAACAACATAACATGTCGTCTCGAAAAAAGGCCTCCCTCCTCGGCCTGACCCTTGGCCTGCTTGGCGATCCCGTGTTTGCCGATGAACCGCAAACGCTCGAACTCGACGCCATCAGCGTCACCTCCGATTACGAATCCCCTACTGGCCCGGTCAATGGCTACCGCGCCACGCGCTCGTCCAGCGCCACCAAAACCGACACCGCAATCCGCGATATTCCGCAGGCCATCAGCGTGGTGCCCGCCAGCGTACTCAAGGATCTGGGCAGCACCAGCGTCGAACGTGCGCTGGATTTCGCCGGTGGCGTGTCGAAGCAAAACAACTTCGGCGGCCTGACGCTTTACGAATACAGCGTGCGCGGCTTCACCACCTCCGAGTTTTACCAGGACGGCTTCAGCGCCAACCGTGGTTACCCGAGCACACCCGACGCCGCCAACATCGAGCGCATCGAAGTGCTCAAAGGACCGGCCGCCAGCCTGTACGGCCGAGGCGATCCGGGTGGCACGGTCAACATCGTCACCAAGAAACCGCAGCCCGAAGCGTTCACTACCCTGCAAACCAGTGCCGGCAGTTGGGATCGTTATCGCACCGCGCTGGACGTCAACACGCCGCTGGATGATCAGGGTGATGTGCTGTCGCGAATCAACCTCGCGGTCGAGGACAACAACAGCTTTCGCGATCACGTCGACAGCAAACGCGTCTTCGTCGCCCCCTCTTTCAGTTGGCAGTTGAACCCGGACACCAGCCTGCTGGTGGAGAGCGAATTCGTGCGTCATAGCTCGACTTTCGACCGCGGCATCGTTGCGCCAAACAATAAATGGAGCGGTGTCTCGCGCTCGACATTCCTGGGTGAGCCGAACGACGGCAACATCGACAACCACAACAACAGACTGCAAGCCACGCTTGAGCACCACCTCAACGATGCCTGGAAACTGCGCCTGGCCAGCCATTACAAGGAAGGCAAACTGTGGGGATTCGCCTCCGAAAACCGTCCTTTGAATGCCGATGGCCACACAATCAACCGCCGCTATCGCGAGCGCGATACCAACTGGCACGACAGCATCACCCAGCTGGAACTGCGCGGTCTGTTCGACGTCGGCACCTGGCAGCACGAACTGCTGATCGGCAGCGAGTACGAGAACTTCCGCAAGAACGAGCGCGTCACCACCATCGCCGGCGGACCTTACGCCATCGATATCTATAACCCGGTGTACGGCCAGTCCAAACCCAACGGCGCACGCTCCGGCACAGACTTCTTCGAACACGTCGAAAGCCATGCGCTGAACCTGCAGGATCAAGTTGTCTTCAGCGAAAAACTGCGCGGGATGATCGGAGCACGCTTCGAGCACTTTGAGCAAAACATCGATGACCACAGCCGCAACACCACCAGCCGCCAGACCCACGATGCGCTCACTCAACGTGCCGGCCTGCTCTATCAACTGACACCGGACACCGGCCTGTTCGCCAACGCCTCGACCTCATTCAAACCGAACAACGGCCTCGATGCGGCTGGCAAATCCTTCGATCCGGAGGAAGGTGTGGGTTACGAAATCGGCATCAAGAACGAGCTGTTCGACGACCGTTTAAGCAGCACCCTCGCCTTCTTCCATATCGACAAGGAAAACGTCCTCGCCCTAGACCCGGGCACCGACACCAGCCGCGCCATGGGCAAGGCCCGCAGCCGGGGTTTCGATCTGCAAGTCACCGGGCAAGTCACCGACGCCGTCAGGGTGATCGGCGCATTCGCCTGGATCGACGCCGAAGTCACCAAGGGTGATGCCGCGATTCCTGCCGGTAGCCGCATCCTCGGGGTGGCCAAACGCAGCGGCAGCCTGCTGGGTGTCTACGAGTTTCAGGACGGCCGCTTGCGCGGCTCGGATATCGGCGCGGCGTTCACCTACGTCGGTGACCGCTCAGGTGAGTCCGGCAGCGATTTCGAGCTGCCGGCCTATCACACCGTCGACCTGCTGGCCCATTACAAAGCCAGCGACACCGTCACTCTCGGCCTGAATCTGAACAACCTGTTCGACGAAAAGTATTACGAGCGCTCGTACAGCAACTACTGGGTCAACCCCGGCGAGCCGCGCAATTTCACGGTCAGCCTGACACTCAACCTGTAAAAGGACGCCACCATGCAATACGGCAAATCCCTGCTGCTCATCGCCGCGCTGTTCGCCACACACGCCTCGGCCCATGGTTTGTGGACCGAACAACGACGCGGCAATATCGAAGTCGTCTACGGGCACGGTGCCGAGGACAATGCGTTCAAACCGCAGAAAATCAGCGGGGCGTGGGCCTTTGACGCGAGCGGCAAGATGATTCCCGTCAGTGTGCAGCGCCTGGCGGATCACGCCCGCCTGCAACCGTTGAAACCGCCGGCGGTGTTGGCCGTGGCCCTGAACAACGGCATGTGGTCGCAAACCGCCGACAAGAAATGGATCAACGAGGGGCGCAGCAAAGTCCCGGGCGCCATCGAGTCGACCGAGACACTCAAGTACAGCCTGGCGATTTATCAGCCGGGAGCGAAGCTGCCCAAACTGGATCAGATCAAATTGCTGATTTTGCCGGAGGTCGATCCGCTGACCGTCGGGCCGGGGAAATCATTGCCGGTGCGTGTGTTGCTGGATGGCAAACCGGCCGCGGGCGTGAAGTTGATCGGTGACTACCGCAGCGCGCCGAATACCTTGAGCACTGAAACCGACAAGGAAGGCCGCGCGCAGGTGCTGGTGCGTAATGAGGGATTGAATGTGATTGCGGCGCAGGTGGAAGTGCCGGTGAAGGACAGTTCAGAAGTGAGCAGCAGAGGGTTGTTCAGTTCGTTGACGTTCCTGGGCGAACCGCATCACGAATAAACCAACGCTGATCCCTGCGGGACGAAACCCACAGGGATCAGTGTCGTTTCAGAGTTCGCCCAGACCGTCGATCAACGCCTGATTCTGCTCCGGCGTACCGATCGATATCCGCAGGAACTGGGCAATCCGCTCCTGCTTGAAGTGGCGCACGATCACACCCTGCTCACGCAGTTTGGCTGCCAGCCCTGCCGCATCGTGTTGCGGATGCCGGGCGAAGATGAAGTTCGCGGCCGACGGCAGCACTTCGAAGCCCTTGGCCTGCAACTGTGCAACCACCCACTCGCGACTCTCGATCACCAGTGCGCAGGTCTTGTCGAAGTACTCGCGATCTTCGAACGCCGCCGCCGCGCCGACATTCGCCATGCGATCGATCGGGTAGGAGTTGAAGCTGTTCTTGATCCGCTCCAGCGCCTCGATCAGGTCCGGATGGCCGACCGCCAGACCGACCCGCAGGCCCGCCAGCGAACGGGACTTGGACAGGGTCTGGGTCACCAGCAGGTTCGGATAACGGTCCACCAGGCTGATCGCCGTTTCGCCGCCGAAGTCGATGTAGGCCTCGTCGACCACCACCACCGAATCCGGGCTGGCCTTGAGGATCTGCTCGACCGCTTCCAGTGCCAGCAGGCAACCGGTCGGTGCGTTCGGGTTAGGGAAGATGATCCCGCCGTTCGGCTTGGCGTAGTCCGCCGGGTTGATCTGGAACTGCGCATCCAGCGGCACCGCATCGAAATCGATGCCGTAGAGGCCGCAGTAGACCGGATAGAAGCTGTAGCTGATGTCCGGGAACAGGATCGGCTGATCGTGTTGCAGCAGACCGTGGAAGATGTGCGCCAGCACTTCGTCCGAACCGTTGCCGAGGAACACTTGATTGTTTTGTACGCCGTAATACTTGGCGACGGCGTTCTTCAACAGGTCACTGTTCGGATCCGGGTACAGGCGCAGGTTGTCGTTGAGTTCGGTCTGCATCGCCGCCAGGGCTTTTGGCGACGGACCGTACGGGTTTTCGTTGGTGTTGAGTTTGACCAGACGGGTCAGCTTCGGCTGCTCGCCCGGCACGTACGGCACCAGATCCTTGACGAACGGGCTCCAGAATTTACTCATGTTCAGTTCCCCTTCACTTCGTCTTTGATGCGGTATTCGGCGCTGCGCGCGTGGGCGCTCAGCGATTCGCCACGGGCCAGGATCGATGCGGTCTTACCCAGCTCGGAAGCACCGGCCTCGGAGCAGAAGATGATCGACGAACGTTTCTGGAAGTCATACACGCCCAGCGGCGAAGAGAAACGCGCGGTGCCGGACGTCGGCAACACGTGGTTCGGACCTGCGCAGTAGTCGCCCAGCGCTTCGGAGGTGTGGCGGCCCATGAAGATCGCGCCGGCGTGGCGGATCTGCGGCAGCCAGGCCTGCGGGTCGGCGACCGACAGCTCAAGGTGTTCCGGCGCGATGCGGTTGGCGACTTCGATGGCCTGGGCCATGTCGCGCACGTGGATCAGGGCACCACGGCCGTTGATCGAGGTTTCGATGATGGTCGCGCGATCCATGGTCGGCAGCAGTTTGTCGATGCTCGCGGCGACCTTGTCGAGGAATTCGGCGTCCGGGCTGACCAGAATCGCCTGGGCGTCTTCGTCGTGTTCGGCCTGGGAGAACAGGTCCATGGCGATCCAGTCCGGATCGGTCTGGCCGTCGCACACCACGAGGATTTCCGACGGGCCGGCGATCATGTCGATGCCGACCTGACCGAATACGTGACGTTTGGCAGTGGCGACATAGATGTTGCCCGGGCCGACGACCTTGTCCACCTGCGGCACGCTTTCGGTGCCATAGGCCAATGCGGCAACGGCTTGTGCACCACCGATGGTGAAAACGCGGTCGACGCCGGCGATGCACGCCGCCGCCAGCACCAGCTCGTTGACTTCACCGCGCGGGGTCGGCACCACCATGACCACTTCGGTCACGCCGGCGACCTTGGCCGGAATCGCGTTCATCAACACCGACGACGGGTACGACGCCTTGCCGCCCGGCACGTACAGACCGGCGCGATCCAGTGGCGTGACTTTCTGGCCCAGCACCGTGCCATCGGCTTCGGTGTAACTCCAGGAGTCCTGCTTCTGTTTCTCGTGATAGCTGCGCACGCGGGCGGCGGCTTTTTCCAGCGCTTCGCGTTGTGGGACAGTGATGCGGGTCAGGGCCAGCTCCAGACGCTCGCGCGGCAGGATCAGGTCCGCCATCGAAGCGACTTCGAGGCCGTCGAATTTCTGGGTGAACTCGACCAGTGCCGCGTCACCGCGCTCGCGCACAGCCTTGATGATGTCCAGCACCCGCTGATTGACCGAGTCGTCAGACACACTTTCCCAGCTCAGCAGATGATCCAGATGATGCGCGAAATCCGGGTCAGCAGCGTTGAGTCGGCGAATTGCAGTCGGTGCGGTCATAGCGAGAGCCTCATAGGAATGGCAAAAACTCAGGCGCCCTAACTTAGCAGTCGTTTCCGCTTGGGCACCTGAGATTCTGGCTATGAGGCGGATAGACGGGCGCGACTTAACGTCGCGCAGGTACATCAGCCGCGGTGTCGAGACTCCACTGCCTTGCGCAGGGTGTCGATCAACGCCTGGATTCGGGCGTGTTGCATTTTCATCGAAGCCTTGTTGACCACCAGACGCGAGCTGATCGTGGCGATCAGTTCCTGGGGTTCCAGACCGTTGGCACGCAGGGTGTTACCGGTGTCGACCACGTCGATGATCTTGTCGGCCAGACCGATCAGCGGTGCCAGCTCCATCGAGCCATACAGCTTGATGATGTCGACCTGACGGCCCTGCTCGGCGTAGTAACGCTTGGCGACGTTGACGAATTTGGTGGCGACGCGCAGGCGGCCCTTGGGCTCGACCGCGCCGACCTTGCCGGCGGTCATCAGCTTGCACTGGGCAATCTGCAGATCCAGCGGCTCGTACAGGCCCTGGCCTGTGTATTCCATCAGCACGTCTTTACCGGCAACGCCGAGGTCAGCCGCGCCATGCTCGACATAGGTCGGCACGTCGGTGGCCCGCACGATCAACAGGCGAACGTCTTCCTGGGTCGTGGGGATGATCAGCTTGCGGCTCTTGTCCGGATTCTCGGTCGGCACGATGCCCGCTTCGGCGAGAAGCGGCAGGGTGTCGTCAAGGATGCGGCCCTTGGACAGTGCGATGGTCAACATGGGAAACGTCAGTCCTTATCAAGGTACTCATGTCCGGTCGCAATCGGCGCCGGACATACTTCGAGGGCGTTGCCACCCCCGATCAAAACGAATTCAACGGACACTTCCCTGTGTCCAGATGCAGCGATCAGCCCGGAACGCGACGGATCTTGGCGCCCAGCATCTGCAGTTTTTCCTCGATGCACTCGTAACCACGGTCGATGTGGTAGATGCGGTCGATCAGGGTATCGCCCTGTGCCACCAGCGCCGAAATCACCAGGCTCGCCGAAGCACGCAGGTCGGTTGCCATCACTGGCGCGCCCTTGAGTGTTTCGATGCCGGTCACGATGGCGGTGTTGCCTTCGACCTGGATGTGTGCGCCCATGCGGTGCAGTTCGTACACGTGCATGAAGCGGTTTTCGAAGATCGTCTCGATGACCGCGCCAGTGCCTTCGGCAATGGCGTTGAGCGAGATGAACTGCGCCTGCATGTCGGTCGGGAACGCCGGGTACGGCGCAGTGCGCACGTTGACCGCTTTCGGGCGTTTGCCGTGCATGTTCAGCTCGATCCAGTCCTCACCACAGGTGATTTCTGCGCCGGCTTCACGGAGTTTTTCCAGAACGGCTTCGAGAATGGTCGGATCGGTGTCCTTGACCTTCACACGGCCACCGGTAACCGCAGCGGCCACCAGGTAGGTGCCGGTTTCGATGCGGTCAGGCATGACTTTGTAGAAAGCCGAACCCAGACGCTCGACACCGTCGATGGTGATGGTGTCGGTGCCGGCACCGGACACCTTGGCGCCCATGGCGTTGAGGAAGTTCGCCAGGTCGACCACTTCAGGTTCGCGAGCGGCGTTCTGCAACACGCTGCGGCCCTTGGCCAGAGCGGCAGCCATCATGATGTTTTCGGTACCGGTCACGCTGACGGTATCGAAGAAGAAGTGCGCGCCGCGCAGGCCGCCTTCAGGGGCCTTGGCCTTGATGTAGCCGCCTTCGACGTCGATGACCGCGCCCATGGCTTCCAGGCCACGGATGTGCAGGTCGACCGGACGCGAACCGATGGCGCAACCGCCAGGCAGTGCGACTTCGGCTTCACCGAAACGCGCGACCATCGGGCCCAGCACCAGGATCGACGCACGCATGGTTTTCACCAGTTCGTACGGAGCGATCAGGGTCTTGATGGTGCGCGGGTCGATTTCGACGCTGAGCTTCTCGTCGATCACAGGCTCGATGCCCATGCGACCGAACAGCTCGATCATGGTGGTGATGTCGTGCAGGTGGGGCAGGTTGCCAACGGTAACCGGGCCATCGCACAGCAGGGTGGCGGCCAGGATCGGCAGGGCGGAGTTCTTCGCCCCGGAGATGCGGATCTCGCCATCAAGACGAGCGCCACCGGTAATAATCAATTTATCCATAAAAATCTCGACGCCCTAGGGCTCAGGTTCGCTCGGCCCAGGCCGCGCTGCTGAAAAATTTCATAGTGACCGCGTGGATGCTGCCATCGGCGATCCAAGGGTTCAAATGGGCATAGATGCTTTGCTGACGCTTGACCGGGCTCAACGCCGCCAGTTCATCACTAATCACGTTCAGCTGAAAGTTGCAGCCTTCGCCTTCAACTTCCACCTGCGTTCCTGGCAGCTTTCCTTCAAGGAAGCTCTTCACTTCTACGGCCTGCATGCTCAACCTCAATCGGCGCCCTGTGCGCACGGGTCGGACATCATACAAAAAAGCCCCGCGCCTGCGAACCCCGCTGCGCAGGACTCTGACGGGGGGCTTCTCTATAGATGCGGGTTCAGGGTTGCGCCAACAGCTCGGTCAGTTCGCTGACCTGAGCAATTTCGCGCATGTCTTCGGGCATCCCGCGGATGCTGACCGCCTTGCCGGCGGCCTTTGCATCGCGAATGAAGCACAGCAGCAACGACAGACCGACGCTGCTGGACTTCTCCACCGCCGAGCAATCGATCACCAATGCCGGGGCATTGCACGACTTGATCAGCGCCCGGCCCTGCTCGCGCAGATCAGGGCCGGTACGGTAATCCAGCACGCCACTGAGCTGCAGCTCGCTGGCTTCGTCCAGACGAATGGCCGACTCGGTCATTGGGCAGGCTTCTCGTTCTGCTCGGCCGACTGCTTGGCCTTGGCGACTTCACCGGCCCAGCCGTTGATGGTCTTGTCCAGGTCGTTGCCATTGCGCTGCATGGCGTCGGCGAACTGGTCACGGAACAGTTTGCCGATGTTGATGCCGTTGATGATCACGTTACGCAGTTTCCACTCACCGTTGATCTTCTCCAGGGTGTACGACACCGGATAGATCGCGCCGTTGTTGCCCTTGACGGTCATGCCGACGCTGGTGCGGTCGCCCGACTCATCCTTGGGCGCATCAACGGTGATGCCCTGGTTGTTGTACTCGAGCAGCGCATTGCCGTAGAACTGGAACAGGCCGCGCTTGAAGTTTTCCTCGAAGGTCTTCATCTGCGCCGGGGTTGCCTTGCGCGAATACTTGACCGTCATGATGCTCTTGGAAATACCCTCGGCATCCACGACCGGCCCGACGATGGTGTTCAACGCGGTGTAGAAGTCAGCCGGATCCTGCTTGTACTTCTCTTTGTTGGCAGCCAGATCAGCCAGCATCCGGTTGGTGGTGTCCTGAACCAGGTCATGCGCCGAAGGCGCCGCCACGGCATTGGCCACCAGCGGCAGTGCCGCAAGCAACACCAACAGGCCACGTCGCAAGGTAGAGATCATTCAAAAGCTCCTCATTTGGCGTCTTTGCTAACGGTATTGAGCAGGAATTTACCGATCAGGTCTTCCAGTACCAGAGACGACTGTGTGTCGTGGATGGTTCCACCATCCTTCAGGCGGGTGTCTTCCCCGCCCACGCTGATACCGATGTATTTCTCGCCCAGCAGACCCGCTGTCAGGATAGATGCTGTGGAGTCGGTCGGCAGGTTGTCGACGCTTTTATCCACTTGCAGGGTCACCCGACCGGTGAAGCTGTCGCGGTCCAGATCGATCGCGGTGACCTTGCCGATGGTCACACCCGCCATGGTCACTTTGGCTCTGACCGTCAAACCGGCGATATTGTCGAAATAGGCGTAAAGCTTGTAGGTATCGGTGGTCGAAGTCGGAGACAGGCCACTGACCCGCAGGGCGAGCAGCAACAAGGCCAGGATCCCTGCCAGCAGGAACAGGCCGACACCGATTTCCAGGGTGCGGTTTTGCATCAGAAATCTCCAAACATCAAAGCGGTCAGAATAAAGTCCAGGCCGAGTACTGCCAGCGAGGCGTAAACCACGGTCTTGGTGGTGGCACGGCTGATCCCCTCGGAAGTGGGTTCGCAGTCATAGCCTTGAAATACGGCGATCCAGGTGACGACAAAAGCGAATACTGCACTTTTGATGATGCCGTTGAGCACATCGTCACCGAAGCTCACGCTGTTCTGCATGTTCGACCAGTAGGAACCTTCGTAGACGCCCAGCCAGTCGACGGCGACCCACGAACCACCCCAGATGCCGACCACGCTGAAGATCATCGCCAGCACCGGCAGGGAAATGAAGCCGGCCCACAGACGCGGGGCAATGATGTACTTGAGCGGGTCGACCCCGATCATTTCCAGGCTGGACAACTGTTCGGTGGATTTCATGTTGCCGATTTCCGCCGTCAGCGCCGAACCTGCACGCCCGGCGAACAGCAGCGCAGTCACCACCGGCCCCAGCTCACGCAACAGGGTCAGTGCCACCATCTGGCCGACAGCCTGCTCCGAGCCATAGCTCGAAAGGATGTTGAAGCCCTGGAGCGCCAGCACCATGCCGATGAAGATCCCGGACACCACGATGATCACCAGCGACATCACGCCGACGGAATGCAGCTGCTTGACCAGCAGGCCAAAACCGCCGCCGATGCCACCACGCCCGAGCAAGGCATGAAACAGGAACAGGGTCGAGCGCCCGAACACTGCGACGCTGTCGATTCCGGCGAGACCGAAACGACGCACACGCTCCATTAATGTAATTCTGCGCATCAGCGGCGCTTCCCCAGAAGATCGGCGCGGTAATCCGGCGCTGGAAAGTGATACGGCACCGGGCCGTCGGGTTCACCGGTCATGAACTGGCGGATACGCGGATCGTCCGAGCTCATCAGTTCGTCCGGCGTGCCCTGCCCCAATACCTGGCCATCACCGACCACATAGATGTAGTCGGCGATGCTCGCGGTTTCGGCTAGGTCGTGGGAGACCACGATGCTGGTAATCCCCAGGGCATCGTTGAGCAGACGGATCAGGCGAACCAGAACGCCCATGGCGATCGGATCCTGGCCGACGAACGGTTCGTCGTACATGAGGATCTGCGGATCGAGGGCAATGGCCCGGGCCAGTGCGACACGGCGTTTCATGCCGCCGGAGAGCTCGTCGGGCATCAGTTCGATCGCACCGCGCAGCCCCACCGCCTGCAATTTGAGCAGCACGATGTCGCGGATCATCTCGTCCGGCAGGTCGGTATGAACGCGCAGCGGAAAGGCGACGTTCTCGAACACATCGAGATCGGTGAACAGCGCACCGCTCTGAAACAGTACGCCCATGTGCTTGCGCGCATCGAACAGATCGCTGCGCGACAGCTTCGGCAGGTTCTGGCCGTTGACCCAGACCTCGCCCTTGGATGGCCGCAACTGGGCGCCCATCAGGCGCAACAGCGTGGTCTTGCCACACCCGGAAGGCCCCATGATGCCGGTGACCTTGCCGCGCGGGATGCGGATATCGACGTTATTGAAAATGCTCCGCGCACCGCGCTTGAAGGAGACTCCCTTCAGCTCGACCGCGTAGGCGTTATCGGCACTCATCTAAACTCCTTGCGATGCAGCCTCTCACTCGGACGCCTGGCTTCCTGGAAGAAAGCCCCTACATCCCGGGCAGGCCGAACTGGCGGCGAACTATATCACTGCAAAGGGCAAGCGCCCAAGGCCTGCACCGGTCCGCATTCGGCGAGCTGAAGGGCTTGAAGCCTTATTTACAGAGTTTTGGTAACGAGGAATGACAAAGCACGACGAACTTGCGTGAGGCTTTTCAACATAACCGCTATAATCGCCGCCTTTTCATCGGGCTATACGATTTCTGACATGAGCCAAACCAGCGACCTGATTCAATCGGCACAACGCACCATCCGCCTCGAAGTGGAAGCCGTACAAGGCTTGTTGCCCCATATCGACGCCGATTTCGTACGCGCTTGCGAGATGATTCTGGCCAGCAAGGGCCGTGTTGTCGTAGTCGGCATGGGCAAGTCCGGGCACATCGGCAACAAGATTGCCGCGACCCTGGCCAGCACCGGCACCCCGGCGTTTTTCGTGCATCCGGCCGAGGCCAGCCACGGCGACATGGGTATGATCACCCGTGACGACGTGATTCTGGCCCTGTCGAACTCCGGTTCCACCAACGAAATCGTCACCCTGCTGCCACTGATCAAGCGCCTGGGCATCCAGCTGATCAGCGTCACCGGCAACCCGCAATCGCCGTTGGCCAAGGCCGCCGAGGTCAATCTCAACGTTCACGTCGAGCACGAAGCCTGCCCGCTGAACCTGGCACCGACCTCTTCGACCACCGCCGCGCTGGTCATGGGCGACGCTCTGGCCGTGGCGCTGCTGGAAGCGCGCGGTTTCACCGCCGAAGACTTCGCCTTTTCCCACCCGGGCGGCGCATTGGGCCGACGCCTGCTGCTGAAAGTGGAAAATGTCATGCACGCCGGCCAGGAACTGCCGCAGGTACAGCGCGGCACCCTGCTCAAGGACGCGTTGATGGAGATGACCCGCAAGGGTCTGGGCATGACCGTCATTCTTGAAGCGGACGGCAAACTGGCCGGAATCTTCACTGACGGCGACCTGCGCCGCACCCTGGATCGCAGCATCGATATCCACAGCGCCACCATCGACCAGGTGATGACCGTGCACGGCAAGACCGCCCGCGCCGAAATGCTCGCTGCCGAAGCCCTGAAAATCATGGAAGACCACCGAATCAACGCACTGGTTGTCGTGGATGAAGAAGATCGCCCGGTCGGCGCCTTCAACCTCTCCGACCTGCTGCGCGCAGGAGTGATGTAAATGAGCAACGATCTGCTGCAACGCGGCAAAGCCATCAAACTGGCGGTTTTCGACGTCGACGGCGTCCTCACCGACGGGCGCCTGTACTTCCTTGAAGACGGCAGCGAGTTCAAGACTTTCAATACACTCGATGGCCAGGGCATCAAGATGCTGATGAACGCCGGCGTCCAGACCGCCATCATCAGCGGTCGCAAGACCCCGGTGGTCGAGCGTCGGGCAAAAAACCTGGGGATCCCGCACCTGTTTCAGGGCCGCGAAGACAAACTCGTCGTTCTCGACGGCCTTCTGGAGCAACTGGGCCTAAGCTATGAACAAGTGGCTTACCTCGGTGACGACCTGCCGGATCTGCCGGTGATCCGCCGTGTGGGGCTGGGCATGGCCGTAGCCAACGCCGCCGCCTTTGTGCGCGAGCACGCTCATGGCGTGACCCAGGCCCGTGGCGGCGAAGGTGCCGCCCGAGAATTCTGCGAACTGATCCTGCGCGCCCAAGGCAGCCTCGACGCCGCCAACAACGCGTACCTGTGAGTCCAACCATGTTTAGCAAAAAGTTTCGCAACATCCTGCTGTTCGGTTGCATCGCAGCGATTTTCGGTGCGGTCGGCTACTGGAACATCAGCCCGGAACGCTTCCTCGACAAGCCTCCGGTTTCGGCAGAGGAAAGCCCGATCGACTGGTATGCGACCAATACCCACACGATCCAGTACCTCGAAGACGGCAAAGTGCAATACGAAATGACGTCCGACAAGGCTGAGCACGTCAAGGCGACCGACATTACACTGGTCACCAAACCCGATCTGAACATGTTCCGTGGCACCGATTTCCCATGGCACGTGACCAGCGAGCGCGGTGAAGTGAACTCCGGCGGCACCGAGGTCGAGCTGATCGACTCGGTACGCGTCAAGCGCACCGACGAAAAGAACCGCGACACCCTGATCACCTCCACTCGCATGACGGTGTTCCCGCAGCAGCAATATGCGCAGACCCAGCAACCCGTTAGAATCGACGGCGCTGGCGGTGTATCGACTGGCGTAGGAATGAAAGCGTATTTGAAGGAAAGCAGGATACACCTGCTATCGAACGTAAGAGGACAGTATGAGGCTCGTTAAAACCCTCCCTATTTTGCTCAGTCTGGGCGCAGCACTGGGAAGCGTGAGCGCCTGGGCTCTGCCGAACGATCAAGAGCAGCCAATCCGCATTCAGGCCGACGATGCCCAGCTGGACGACAAGAACGGCGTTGCCACCTACAAAGGCGACGTGATCATCACCCAGGGTTCGATGATCGTCAAAGGCAACACCGTGACCATGACCCGTGCGCCTAACGGCGACATCGACGTCGTGACTTCGGTGGGCAACCTCGCCTACTTCGAACAGTTGCAGACTGCTGGCGACACCAAACCCGTTCAGGGCTGGGGTGTGACCATTCAGTATCACGCGGCGCAAAACCGCGTTGTATTGATCGACAAGGCAAAAGTCGTCGACAAGGACAACAACACCACTCAGGGCGAGAAAATCGTCTATGACACGGTGAAGAAACTGGCCAGCGCCGGTCGAGCCACTGGCAGCAAGGTCACCGAAGCGCGTCCGCGCATCGACATGGTGATCCAGCCGAAGAAGAAAACCGACGAGAAAACCCAGTAATGGCAACTCTGAAAGCTCAGCACCTGGCCAAGGCCTATAAAAGCCGCCAGGTCGTGCGCGACGTCAGCCTGTCGATCGACAGCGGTCAGATCGTTGGCCTGCTCGGCCCGAACGGCGCCGGCAAGACCACCTGCTTCTACATGATCGTAGGCCTGGTCCAGGCCGATCAGGGTCGCGTACTGATCGACGACCTGGACGTCAGCCACCAGCCGATGCACGGTCGCGCCAAGGCCGGTATCGGCTATCTGCCGCAAGAAGCGTCGATCTTCCGCAAACTTTCGGTTGCCGACAACATCATGGCCATCCTCGAGACCCGTCAGGAGCTCGACAAGGCCGGCCGACGCAAGGAGCTGGAAAGCCTGCTGCAGGAATTCCACATCAGCCACATCCGCGACAACCTCGGCATGAGCCTGTCCGGTGGTGAGCGCCGCCGCGTGGAAATCGCCCGCGCACTGGCCACGGCACCGAAGTTCATCCTGCTCGACGAACCGTTCGCCGGTGTCGACCCGATCTCCGTGGGCGACATCAAGCAGATCATCCATCACCTCAAGGCCAAGGGCATCGGCGTACTGATCACCGACCACAACGTCCGTGAGACGCTGGATATCTGCGAAACCGCCTACATCGTCAACGACGGCCAGTTGATCGCCGAAGGCGACTCCGCGACCATCCTCGCCAACGATCTGGTGAAGGAAGTCTATCTGGGTCACGAGTTCCGCCTGTAAGCACGACGGCATTCGACCAGCCGTCCGGGTGCTGTAACGTTGAAGCGCCTTTTTATACGCTTTTATTGTTACAGCGCTCTAGGCAAACACGACAGTTTCAGGCATATAATTTGCTTAAGTTTGGCGCTCCGGCGCCCTGTAGTGGATGGCGCATAGCGCCGGCGAATAAGGTGTTAAGCCCCTGCCATGAAACCATCGCTAGTCTTGAGAATGGGCCAGCAGCTGACGATGACACCGCAGCTGCAACAGGCCATCCGCCTGCTCCAATTGTCGACCCTGGATCTGCAACAGGAAATCCAGGAGGCTCTGGAATCCAATCCGATGCTCGAACGCCAGGAAGACGGCGACGACTTCGACAACTCCGATCCCATGGCCGACAACGCCGAACAGAAGCCCAACACCGAGATCCAGGAACCCTCCTATCAGGAGACCGCGCCGACAGTCGATAACCTCGAAGACGGCGAATGGAACGAGCGAATCCCCAACGAACTGCCCGTCGACACCGCCTGGGAAGACGTCTACCAGACCAGCGCCAGCAGCCTGCCGAGCAGCGACGATGACGAGTGGGACTTCACCACCCGCACCTCCGCCGGCGAGAGCCTGCAAAGCCACCTGCTGTGGCAGTTGAACCTGGCACCGATGTCCGACACCGATCGCCTGATCGCCGTCACCCTGATCGATTGCATCAACAATCAGGGCTACCTCGACGAAACCCTCGAAGAAATCCTCGACGCCTTTGATCCGGAGCTCGACATCGAGCTGGACGAGATCGAAGCCGTCCTTCACCGCATTCAGCAATTCGAACCGGCCGGCATCGGCGCACGCAACCTGGGCGAATGCCTGCTGCTGCAATTGCGCCAGCTGTCGGCCAAGACCCCTTGGCTGGCCGAAGCCAAGCGTCTGGTCACCGATTACATTGACCTGCTCGGCAGCCGCGACTACAGCCAGCTGATGCGCCGCATGAAGCTAAAGGAAGACGAGCTGCGCCAGGTCATCGAGCTGGTGCAGAGCCTCAACCCGCGCCCCGGTTCGCAGATCGAATCCACCGAAGCCGAGTACGTGGTGCCTGACGTCATCGTGCGCAAGGACAACGAGCGCTGGCTGGTCGAGCTGAATCAGGAGTCGGTGCCGCGTCTGCGAGTCAACGCCCAGTACGCCGGTTTCGTGCGCCGTGCCGACACCAGTGCCGACAACACCTTCATGCGCAATCAGTTGCAGGAAGCCCGCTGGTTCATCAAGAGCCTGCAGAGCCGCAACGAAACCCTGATGAAAGTGGCCACCCAGATCGTCGAGCACCAGCGCGGCTTTCTGGAGTACGGCGACGAAGCCATGAAGCCGCTGGTGCTGCATGACATCGCTGAAGCCGTGGGCATGCACGAGTCGACGATTTCCCGCGTGACCACGCAAAAATTCATGCATACCCCACGGGGCATATATGAACTGAAATACTTTTTCTCCAGCCATGTGAGCACCTCCGAAGGCGGTGAATGCTCGTCCACGGCGATCCGCGCGATCATCAAGAAACTGGTTGCCGCGGAAAATCAGAAAAAGCCGTTGAGTGACAGCAAGATCGCTGGTTTACTGGAGGCACAAGGCATTCAGGTGGCTCGCCGCACCGTCGCCAAGTACCGCGAATCCCTCGGGATCGCGCCTTCGAGCGAACGCAAGCGGTTGATGTAAGCCACGTTACAGCGTTCCAGTGGCAGGCTCTTCGGCCTGCCGCTTTATGCACTGGCAACGAAGGAGAAGCTGTATGCAAGTCAACATCAGTGGACACCAACTGGAAGTTACCCAACCTCTCCGTGAGTACGTTGAGCAAAAGCTCAAGAGGCTTGAGGGGCATTTCGACAAGATCACCAACGTGCAAGTCACGATGTGCGTCGAGAAGCTGAAGCAGAAAATCGAAGCCACGCTGCATATTCCCGGCAACGAGGTCGTCGCAAACGCGGAACATACCGATATGTACGCTGCGATCGACGCGCTGACCGACAAGCTTGATAAACAACTCAAAAAGCATAAGGAAAAGACCCAGAGCCTGCTTCAGGGCGCTACCGGTCGATAACCCCCACCCCCATGATCCGACTTGAAAGTATCCTGACCCCCGGCCGTTCCCTGGTGAACGTGCCGGGCGGCAGTAAAAAGAAAGCCCTCGAACAAATTGCCAACCTGATCGCCCGGGAAGTCCCGGATCTGGAGATGCAAGATGTCTTCGAGGCATTGATTGCCCGTGAAAAACTGGGTTCCACCGGTTTTGGCAACGGCATCGCCATTCCTCACTGCCGCCTCAAGGGCTGCGAAGCGCCGATCAGTGCGCTGATGCACCTTGATGCCCCTATCGATTTCGACGCTATCGACGGCGCGCCTGTGGACCTGCTGTTCGTCCTGCTGGTGCCGGAAGCCGCCACCGATGCGCACCTGGAACTGTTACGCCAGATCGCCAGCATGCTCGACCGCAAGGACGTGCGCGACAGACTGCGCAGCGCGCCAAGCAACGAAGCGTTGTACCAGGTTGTACTGGAAGAACAGAACAGGCCGTAACCATGCGCTTGATCATTGTCAGTGGCCGTTCCGGCTCGGGTAAAAGTACCGCCCTGGATGTCCTTGAGGACAACGGCTACTACTGCATTGACAACCTGCCGGCCGGCTTGCTGCCAGATCTCGCCGAGCGCGCGCTGGTCCACACCGAAATGCTCCAGCCGCTGGTTGCCGTCTCGATCGATGCGCGCAACCTGCCGAGCCACCTGTCGCGGTTTCCCGAGCTGCTTGAGGAAGTCCGCAGCCGGCATATCCAGTGCGATGTCCTGTACCTGGATGCCGATGACGAAACATTGCTCAAACGTTTTTCGGAAACCCGTCGTCGTCACCCGCTCAGCAATGCCAACCGTTCTCTGGCCGAAGCCATCAACGACGAAACCGCGCTGCTGGGCCCGATCGCCGATCTGGCCGATCTGAAGGTCAACACCACCAACCTCAATCTCTATCAGCTGCGCGACACCATCAAACTGCGTCTATTGAACCAGCCGGAGCCGGGCACGGCGTTTCTGGTGGAGTCGTTCGGTTTCAAACGCGGCATGCCGGTGGATGCGGATCTGGTGTTCGATGTACGCTGCCTGCCGAACCCGTACTGGAAACCGGAGCTGCGCGCGCAATCCGGTCTCGATCAGCCGGTCGCCGAATATCTGGCGGCGCAGCCGGAGGTCGAGGAGATGTACCAGGACATTTACGCGTATCTGTACAAATGGTTGCCACGCTTTGCGGCGAGCAACCGCGCTTACGTCACCATTGCCATCGGCTGCACCGGCGGGCATCACCGCTCCGTTTACCTGACCGAACGTCTTGGCCAGGCGCTGCAGAAGACCCTGAAGAACGTCCAGGTTCGCCACCGCGACCTCAGCTAAAGGATTCACACCGCGATGCCTGCTCGTGAAATCGAAATCATCAACAAGCTGGGCCTGCACGCCCGCGCATCGGCAAAATTCGTCGGAGTGGCGGGCCAGTTTCCCGATTGCACGATCAGAGTGGGCCGCACCCCGGAAACCACGGTCGACGGTAAAAGCATCATGGCGATGATGATGCTCGCTGCGGGCAAGGGCACCAAAATCCACCTGAGTACCGATGGCCACCAGGAACAGGAAGCCATGGACGCGCTGGTGACCCTGATCAACAACTACTTCGACGAAGGTGGTTGAAAACGTTTGAGGCGAGGGAGTCAGCTCCCTCCTCCGGCTCATCCCAACGCCGTATCCATAACCATCATCAGACAGAAGCCGATCAGCAATCCCAGGCTTGCCAGCTTCTCGTGACCATTGCGTCGCGACTCCGGAATGACCTCGTGGGTCACCACCAGCAGCATCGCGCCCGCCGCCAACGCCAATCCCAAAGGCAGCAACAACTCGGCAAGACTGACCAGCCACGCACAGAGCAGCGCGAATACCGGTTCGACCAGACCTGACGCTGCACCAATCAAAAACGCCCTGGCCCGCGACATCCCGGCGCCGGCCAGCACCAGTGCAATCACCAGCCCTTCCGGCACATCCTGCAAGGCAATGCCCATCGCCAGACTGTCTGCATCCGGCATCCCACCACCCGCCGAGACACCGACCGCCATACCTTCCGGAATGTTATGGGCAATGATGGCGAACACGAACAACCAGATCCGCGGCGGAATCACCGGATGCTCGAGGGTCCCGATGAGCATTTCCGGCGAGGCGCCCGACACCCGGCGATCAACCAGATACAGGCCGAACGCGCCGAGCATGATGCCGAAGCAGATCAGGCCACTGGCGCCCCATGGGCTCAGACCCAGACTTTCGGCGGCGGCGATTCCCGGCACGATCAGCGAAAACGCGGTTGCCGCCAGCATCACGCCGGCACCAAAACCCAGCAGCGTATCGCCCAGTGCCTGGGGCATGTTGCGGATCACCAGCACCGGCACCGCTCCGAGCGCGGTGCCGAGGGCGCAGATCGCGCCGCCCTGCAATGCCCGCGACAATCTCGGCTCCAGATTCAGCCATTCCAGTCCATGCGCCACCAGCAAGGTCATGCCCGCCAACAGCAGCAGCGATCCAATTGCGTAACGAAACATACGCCCACTTCCGATCGCCAGTGTTTCAGTGCCCATAGTCAGCCTTGGATTGTTTTTATAGGAGACTTAAACCAGCGCGGCCTGATAGCGCGCAGCGACTTCCGGCCAGTTGATCACGTTGTAGAACGCGCTGATGTATTCCGGCCGACGGTTCTGATAGCGCAGATAGTAGGCGTGCTCCCACACGTCGAGGCCGAGAATCGGCGTGTTGCCGTTCATCAGTGGGCTGTCCTGGTTACCGCTGCTTTCCACCACCAGTTTCTTTTCCGGGGTGACGCTGAGCCAGGCCCAGCCACTGCCGAAGCGGGTCAGTGCGGCTTTGGTGAAGGCCTCCTTGAAGCTGTCGAGGCCGCCCAGTTGCTCATCGATCGCCTTGGCCAGCGCGCCGTCCGGCTTACCGCCACCGCCGGGCACCATCACTTCCCAGAACAGCGAATGGTTGGCGTGACCGCCGCCCTGATTGATCACCGCCGCGCGGAGTTTTTCCGGCAGTTGCTGGACACTGGCAACCAGTTTCTCCACCGGCCACTCCGCGAACTCGGTGCCCTCGACCGCAGCGTTCAGGTTATTGATGTAGGTCTGATGATGCTTGGTGTAGTGGATCTCCATGGTTTGCGCATCAATGTGCGGCTCCAGTGCGTCATAGGCGTAAGGCAAGGCTGGCAGGGTAAAAGCCATTTCAATGGACTCCATGGTGATGTGGGGCAGGCGCGCGGCGCGCATTGCCGGTATCCGGGTGCAGCAAACGCTGGGTGCGCGGGTATTCGCCGTGTTCGCTGATGAAATTGAGCAGCTCGACGTAGGTCTTGCTGCTCTGGCGAAGGGCTGCTTCACGCAGCGCCGGGCGCAGGCGCTCGTCCTGCATGGTCTGCAACAGCCGTTGATGGATCGCACACAAGTATTCGGCGCTCTCCTCCGGCTGATTCAGGCGCAAATGCAGATCCGCCAGGTTGTGGTGGGAGATGACGCAGGCCGCCACCGCTTCGTCGGCATCGGCCCAGCGCTCGAACAACACCTGCGCCAGGGCCAATGCTTGCAGGTAGGCCTCGCGGGCATCGATCAGCTCGCCCAGCATGAAGCAGCGATTGGCCCGTTCGATCGTGCGTTTCCAGTGCTCCATGGTGAACCTCCAAAGCGGTTGCGGTGCTTACACGCCGCCGGCGGTGAGTTTCTCGGGATTGAGCAACTCTTCCAGCTGGCTGCGCGACAGGTCGGTGTGTTCCAGCGCGACGTCGATCACCGGACGGCCCTGTTTGTAGGCCTGCTTGGCGATTTCGGCGGCTTTCTGGTAACCGATGATCGGGTTGAGCGCGGTGACCAGAATCGGGTTGCGCGACAACGCTTCCTTGAGGCGCGACTCGTTGACTTTGAAGCTGGCAATCGCCTTGTCGCCCAGCAGACGGCTGGAGTTGGCCAGCAACTCGATACTGCTCAGCAAATTCTGGGCGATGATCGGCAGCATCACGTTCAGTTCGAAATTGCCCGACTGCCCGGCGATGGTGATCACCGAATCGTTGCCGATCACTTGCGCGGCCACCATGGCGGTGGCTTCCGGAATTACCGGGTTGACCTTGCCCGGCATGATCGACGAGCCCGGCTGCAGGCCTTCCAGTTCGATTTCACCGAGACCGGCAAGCGGGCCGGAGTTCATCCAGCGCAGGTCGTTGGCGATTTTCATCAGCGAAACGGCAGTGGCCTTGAGCTGCCCCGACACGGCTACAGCAGTGTCTTGCGAGCCGATCAGGGCGAACAGATCCTTGCCCGGCGTGAACTGGACGTTGGTCAACTGGCTGAGCTGGCGGCTGAAACGCGCAGCGAATTCCGGATGAGCATTGATCCCGGTGCCGACCGCCGTACCGCCCTGGGCCAGGGATTGCAGGCTTGGCAGCAAATCCTGCAGGTGACCGATATTGGCCTTGAGCTGCTGTGCCCAACCGTTGAGCACCTGACTCATGCGCACCGGCATGGCATCCATCAAGTGGGTGCGGCCGGTCTTGACGTGGTGATGGACTTGCTCGGACTTGCGTTCGATCACTTGCACCAGATGCAGCAGCGCCGGCAGCAGTTGTTCATGCAAGGCCAGCGCCGCACTGACGTGGATGGTGGTCGGAATGATGTCGTTGCTGCTCTGCCCGCAGTTGACGTGATCGTTGGCGTTCACCGGCTCTTCGAGCAGACGGCTGGCCAGGGTGGCGATCACTTCGTTGGCGTTCATGTTGGAGCTGGTGCCGGAGCCGGTCTGGAATATATCCACCGGAAAATGCTGCATGAAGTCGCCTTCCAGCAGACCTTGGGCGGCATCGCTGATGGCTTTGCCTTGCGCGGCGCTGAGCTGGTTGAGTTCGACGTTGGCGCGGGCGGCGGCCGCTTTCGCCAGAATCAGGGCGCGGATGAACTGGGTCGGCATCGGTTTGCCGCTGATCGGGAAGTTATCCACTGCGCGCTGGGTCTGCGCGCCGTAGAGAGCGTCCACCGGCACCTGCAGTTCGCCCATGCTGTCGCGCTCAATACGTGTCTTGGTCATCTGAAAATCCTTGCACCAGTTCAATAAGAGGAATCGAGGGTTGCAACTCGCAGGTGGCGAGCTGCCAGGTGTAGCTTTGCCAGCGTTTGAGCCGACATTTGCACAACGACAGGCGCTCCATTTCGCGCAGCGGGCGCCAGGCTTGATCGAGGCAGAGGCTGCGCCAGTGCCACGGCAACGCGATGTCGGTGGCCGTGTCGAGCAGCAGACGGAAAGAGGTTTCGGCGACCGTCCAGGGCGAAGTAGACGTGCAGCAGGCCAGATATCGGCCTTCGGCCAGGTAGTGCTCGATCAGGCGCGGTTCGTCGGGATCCATCGCGCAACGGATCTGGCGACTCATCCAGCGCCAGCTTTCGAGGTACGGCTGCTCGTGCAAGGCAGAACTCATGATCCTGGGCTCATCCGATAATGAGATTTATTATTAGATGATAATGAGAACCAAAACAAGAGTGGCTTTTTTGCTGCCCTCACCAGCTCGAAAAATTTGCGGACACAAAAAAAGGCGCGCCACCCAATCGGATGACACGCCTTTGTTGTACCTGCCTGCGGCTTAGCTGCCCGCGACCGTCATCTTCTCGATCAACACCGAACCGGTGCGAATGTTGCTGCGCAGCTCCAGATCGTTACCCACCGCGACGATCTGCTTGAACATGTCGCGCATGTTGCCGGCGATGGTCACTTCCTGAACCGCGAACTGGATTTCACCGTCCTCGACCCAGAAACCCGCCGCACCGCGCGAGTAATCACCGGTCACCATGTTCAGGCCATGGCCCATCAACTCGGTGACCAGCAGTCCACGCCCCATGCGCCGCAGCAAGGCAGCCTGGTCTTCATCGCCATGGGTGACGAACAGGTTATGCACGCCGCCCGCGTTGGCGGTGCTCGGCATGCCGAGTTTGCGACCGGAATAAGTGCCAAGGATGTACGAAACCAGCTCGCCTTTCTCGACGAACGGTTTGGCATAGGTCGCCAGGCCGTCACCATCGTAGGAAGCACTGCCCATGGCGCGCATCAGGTGCGGGCGCTCGTCGATGGTCAGCCATTCCGGGAACAGCTTCTGCCCCAGGGTGCCTTCGAGGAAAGACGATTTGCGGTACAGACTGCCGCCGGAAATCGCCGACAGGAAGCTGCCGAACAACCCACCCGCCAACTCCGCGGAAAACAATACCGGCACCTCGCAGGTCGGCACCGGACGCGCACCCAGTCGGCTCGCCGCGCGCTGTGCCGCACGCTGACCAATGCTCACCGGATCCGCCAGCAAGCTGCCCTGACGGTTCACGTCATACCAGTAATCGCGCTGCATCTGGCCATCGGCTTCTGCAATCATCACGCAGCTCAGGCTGTGTCGGGTCGACGCATAACCGCCGATAAAACCGTGACTGTTGCCGTACACGCGGCAGCCCTGATGGGTGCTCAACGTGGTGCCATCGGCATTCTTGATGCGTGCATCGGCGTCGAACGCGGCGGCTTCGCAGAGCAACGCCTTCTCAATGGCCTGCTCCGGGGTGATGTCCCATTGGTGGAACAGATCAAAATCCTGAATATCCCGGGCCATCAGAGCGGCATCGGCCAGCCCCGAAGCTTCGTCTTCGGAGGTGTGCTTGGCAATCGCCAGCGCCGCAGCGACAGTCTCGCGAATAGCATCCGGCCCGGTGGCAGACGTGCTGGCCGAACCCTTGCGCTGGCCGACGTACAGCGTGATGCCAAAACCCTGATCGCGGTTGAACTCGACCGTTTCGACTTCACGTTGACGCACCGACGTCGACAGGCCCTGCTCCAGCGACACCGCTACTTCGCAGGCACTGGCGCCCTGACGCTTGGCTTCGGCGATGATCTGCTCGACCTGTTCCTGCAGTGCCGGCAATGCCTGTGGGCCGACGCTTTCAACTGCACTCATGCTCATCTCCACTCAAATTCTGCTTTCGGCTGGGGCCTTCGAGCGACCGGGCCGGACAAGCGGCCCCCGACTGGTTATCATGGCGGCGTTTCTTTGCGGACTGCCACCATGGTTGATTCTTACGACGACTCCCTCGATACGGGAGAAAAAAGCAAATCCCAGGTCAAACGCGAGCTGCATGCTCTGGTTGACCTTGGCGAGCGCCTTACAACGCTCAAGCCCGACTTGCAGGCAAAACTGCCATTGACCGACGCCCTGCGCCGGGCCCTGGCCGATGCGCCCAAGCACACCGCGAACATCGCGCGTAAACGGCACTTGCAGTTCATCGGCAAACTGATGCGCGATCAGGACACTGACGCGATTCTCACCTTGCTCGATCAACTCGATGCCTCTACCCGTCAGTACAACGAGCGTTTCCACAACCTCGAACGCTGGCGTGACCGCCTGATCGCCGGTGACGATGCCGTGCTGGAGAAATTCGTCGTCGATTACCCGGACGCCGACCGCCAGCAACTGCGTTCCCTGATCCGTCAGGCCCAGCACGAGGTTGCGCAAAACAAACCTCCTGCCTCGAGCCGCAAGATCTTCAAGTACATCCGTGAGCTGGACGAGACTCAACGCGGTCTGCGTTGATATTCGCCACCGGGTGGCCGCACCGCGCGCCACCCGAAGCTCCATCCCTTCTTACGCGCCCGTGCCACCCACGGTGATCGCATCGATTTTCAGGGTCGGCTGACCGACACCCACCGGCACCGACTGCCCATCCTTGCCGCAAGTCCCCACACCGCTGTCCAGCGCCAGATCGTTACCGACCATCGACACCCGGCTCATCGCCTCCGGACCGTTGCCGATCAACGTTGCGCCTTTGACTGGCGCGGTGATCTTGCCGTCCTCGATCAGGTAAGCCTCGCTGGTGGAGAACACGAACTTGCCGCTGGTGATGTCGACCTGACCGCCGCCGAGGTTGGCGCAGTAGATGCCCTTCTTCACCGAGGCGATGATTTCCGCCGGATCACTCTGGCCGCCGAGCATGTAGGTGTTGGTCATCCGTGGCATCGGCAAGTGTGCGTAGGATTCGCGACGACCGTTGCCTGTGCGGGCCACGCCCATCAGCCGCGCATTGAGCTTGTCCTGCATGTAACCCTTGAGCACGCCGTTTTCGATCAGCGTAGTGCACTCGGTCGGGGTGCCTTCGTCGTCGACGCTCAGGGAACCGCGACGACCGCTCAGGGTGCCGTCATCGACGATGGTGCAGAGTTTCGAAGCAACCATTTCGCCCATGCGACCGCTGTAGGCGGAACTGCCCTTGCGGTTGAAATCGCCTTCCAGACCGTGGCCGACCGCTTCGTGCAGCAGCACGCCGGACCAACCCGAACCCAGAACAACCGGCAAGGTGCCGGCCGGTGCCGGAATCGCTTCCAGATTCACCAGCGCCTGACGCAGCGCTTCACGGGCATAACCCATGGCGCGGTCTTCAGCGAGGAAATAACGGTAGTCGGTACGCCCGCCGCCGCCATGGCCGCCACGCTCGCGACGGCCGTTCTGCTCGACGATTACGCTGACGTTGAAGCGCACCAGCGGACGCACATCGGCAGCCAGGCCACCGTCGGTCGAAGCCACCAGAATCCGTTCCCAGACCCCGGCCATGCTTACGCTGACCTGCTGGATACGCGGATCGAGAGCGCGGGTCGCAACGTCGATGCGCTTGAGCAGTTCGACTTTTTCAGCGCGGCTCAGCACTTCCAGCGGGTTATCCGGCGCGTACAACTGGGCGACGTCCTGGGTGCTGAACGCCTGCACCGTGCCGTTCTGCCCGGCGCGGGAAATCGAACGGGCCGCACGGGCCGCTGCGCCGAGGGCTTCGAGGGTGATCGCGTTGCTGTAGGCGAAACCGGTTTTCTCACCGGACTGCGCACGCACGCCGACACCCTGGTCGAGGTTGAAACTGCCTTCCTTGACGATGCCGTCTTCCAGCGACCAGGACTCGGAAATCTGCCCCTGGAAATACAGGTCGGCCGCATCGATACCTGGACCCGCCAGATCACCGAGCACGCCTTGCAGGCTCTCGATCGTCACGCCGCCGGGCGCCAACAGGTGATCACTGACTGAGGACAACAACTCGCTCATAGGTTTTACGCCTTAAATTCGTGTTCTGAAGCAGGTCGCTGTGCGCCCTGCGAAAAAAACCGCCGATGACCCGTCACCGGCATTCGCGCCCGGATGGACGCTTGTTCATTGCTGTCGCGTTCGGCCAGCAACACGGCTTCGCCTTGTTCCTGCTGCGCCAGCACGCGGCCCCACGGGTCGACAATCGCCCCGTGGCCAAAGGTTTCCCGCGGCCCCGGATGCGTTCCGCCCTGAGCGGCCGCCAACACATAGCACTGGGTTTCAATGGCCCGCGCGCGGATCAATACATCCCAATGCGCCGCCCCCGTCACCGCAGTGAAGGCCGACGGTGCGGTAATCAGTTCAGCCCCGGCTGCGCGCAATTCGCTGTACAGCTCCGGGAAGCGCAGGTCGTAACACACCGTCAGGCCCAATCGCCCGACCGGCGTGTCCGCGACCACCACGCCACTGCCATAAGCATAGTCATCGGATTCGCGGTAACGGCCGCGATTGTCCGCTACGTCGACATCAAACAGATGCAACTTGTCATAGCGTGCAACGATTTCGCCCTGATCGTTCACCAACAGCGAGCAGGCATGGGACTTGGCCTCGGGCTGCCCCACCGGCGGTAACGGCAAGGTGCCGGCCACAATCCATAACCTGAGGTCGCGGGCGGTCTGTTTCAACCACGGCAGGATCGGGCCTTCGCCGAGCGCTTCGGCGCGGCCGATGTCGGCGATGTCGCGACGGCCCATGGCGGCGAAGTTTTCCGGCAGCACGGCCAGCTTCGCACCAGCGCTGGCTGCTTGTTCGAGCAAACGTCGGGCATCGCGCAGATTGGCCAGCACATCGCTCTGGCTGACCATTTGAATCACCGCTAAAGACATGGCGCACTCCGCAAGAGGTATGCGGCCATGCTACTCCATCGGTTCAGGGGCTGGCTGTTCAAAAAGGCTTGTCGAAGGTGATTTTCGGCTCTTTCCATGGGCCTTTGACGGTGTATTTGACGCTGGCGAACCGCGCCACGCGATCGCCGATCAGCTTGTCGATCAGAAACAATGCGCCGCCGACCGCTGGCGCGCCGACAATCAGCGCGGCAATCGGCAGGTTGTTGGTCACCGGCAAAGTCACCAGCAATTTGGCATCCACCTTGTCGCCCACCAGATCCAGCGTGCCGTCCAGTTCCAGGTTGCTCGAAGGACCGGTCAACTTGATCGGTTCTTTCGTCACATAAACGCCGTTGGTCGCCTCCAGCAATCCCTTGACCCGGTCATAGCTCAAGCCTTTGCCGAACAGGTCGGAGAAGTCGAGGCGCAATCGCCGGCCAATCGAGTTGAAGTTGAGCAGACCGAACACGCGCAATGCCTGTGCGCCGCCCTCCACTTCAACAAACTGGCCTTTGTTCAGCGACGCATCGAGGGTGCCGGAGAAGCGCTTGGTCGCCAGCCACGCCGGCGAGCCCGGCCAGCGGCCGTCGACATCCATGTGGAACTCTTCGCTGGTCACGCTCGGTGCAAAACCCCAGCCCTTGAGCACATCGGCGAGGTTCTTGCCGCCGATCCGCCCCTTGTACCAACTACTCGTGGCACCGGGCGTTCCTTCCCAGCCACCACTGCCCTGCAAAAGAATGCCCTTGAGGCCCAGATCGAGGTTGTTCAAGGCGATGCCCTTGGCAGTCGGCCGAACCTTGAGCGACCAGCCGCCGACCAGATCCTGGCCCTGGAACAATTGATTGATGGTGATATCCAGCGCCGGAATCTTGCTCGGATCCACCGAAGCCAGCGGGTCCGGCGCGTTCTCGTCGGCCTGCACCGTTGGGTCAGGCGCCGGCAACCGCACGTATTGCAGGTTCACCGCAATGGGCGCGCCCTTGGCGTCGGGAATGCCGGCCGTGCCTTTGGCCTGCTGACTGTCGAGGGCCAGAGCCCAGGCGCCGGGTTTGCGATTGACCTGCACTGCCGCTTGATCCAGCGTGGTGCCGAAGGCCGTGAGTTTGCCGATCTTGAAATCCGCGCTGCTGAGCAACTGCTTGGCGTTGCCACCCGGGTCCTGGCCGGCGTACTTGTCCAGCAGATCCTGCCAGGGTTTGACGTCCAGCTCGGACAACACGCCGCGTACCCGCAAGCCTTTGTTACCCGGCAACACCGCTTCACCGGCGCCGAGGAACAACTCGCCCCGGCCATCGGCGAAATTGCCGGGTGGCGCGGCGAAGGTGAAATTGGCCAGTTGATCGTAATTGACCCAGTAACGCCGCTCCTGTCCCTGCAAGGTCATGCGGAACACCGTGTCACGCCCGACATCGGCCGCCATGCCGAACGGCGCCGGCAGATCCACCGCCACGCCCTTCAGGCTGGAGCTGACCATCAATTGGCTGTCGGCGCCGTCCAGATTCACTTGCAGCTGATAAGGGATGGTTCCGGACACCGGCAACGGCTGGGTCACGCCCAGCCAATCGGTGAGCTTCTTGACTTCGACCTGCCCCGACGCTGCCACTCTTGTCTTGAGCTTGCCGGGGCCGCCGTCGGCGAAGATCTGCGCAGTGACCGGTTTGTCGAAGGCCCGGGCACTGATGTTCTGCCCGCTCAGGCCCTTGGCGCTGTCGAAGCGGAAATCGCCCTTGAGCTGGCTCAGTTCGAGCTTCGGCTCCGCCAGCTTCAATCGCGCATTGGCGGTTTTGAAGTCGACGAGGATTTTTGGCTGATCGCCCTTGGCCAACGGCACATCGAGTTTGAGCTTGCCTTGCAGATCACCCTCGCCCTCCCAGCCGGCAAAAGTGTCGGCGGTGCCGATCGGCGCCTCCTGAAGAATCTTCAGGCCATCGCCCAGCCCGCCGGCAAAACTGCCGTCGAGGAACATATGGCTGTGCTCGCCGCTCGGCACATGGGGAATATTGACGAAGACATCGCTGACCTGCGTGTCGAGCAACTGGCCCTTGCTGGCGAGAATCCGCACGCCGCTGTCTTCGATGAACACGTCACCGCTGACCTTGCTCACGTGCGGCCAGCCCGGCTGGAACGCCAGCTCGGCGTCGTGCACCTTGAAGAACAGACTGATGCTGCGATCTGCTTCCCCGGCGTTCTTGTTCAGCGAGCCCTGATACTGGAAGAAGCCTTGATCCACCGCGCCCTTGAGAATCGCCGTGCGCAGCCACTCATCGAGGGCCGGGCTCAGGACTTCCGGCAGGTACTTGGCGGTGTAACGACCGTCGCCGTCCACCAGGCCGACCCGCAGGTCCATGTAGTCTTCCTGGCTGTGATCGAAATGCAGGCGGATCAGAAAGTCGCCGGCAATCTTGCCTTCCTCGCCGAGCACCTTCAGGTACGGTGCGATCAGGGTGAAACCTTCTTTATCGAGCTTCCAGGTCAACCGCGCGTTGGCCTGAATGTATTGCCACGGCTTGGCGAAAATCGGATCGAGGTGCAGGACGAAATCCTTGCTGTCCATGCGCAGCTCGCCGCCACCGAGGTTACCGCTGAGACTGCCGCTGACATTCCGCGCGGCCGGCGCGCCGTGATAGGCGTCGAAGCCGACTTGATCAAGGTTGGCGGCAAAGCCGAATTTGCTGTCGTCGGTGGCGTTCGGCCGGAAATCCAGCAGCACGTTACGCAGCCCGCCGGTCACTTTCAGGCGCTCGACCACGGTGGCGAAGCCTTGAGGTAACGGGCCGAGGGCATTGAGCAAAGGAGTGATCGGCGTCAGGTCGAGCCGATCGGCCTGCAGATGCCAGAGTTCTTCGTTCTTGTCGGTGGCGGCAGTCTGTTTGATCTGCACATGCGATTCCCAGCGGGTTTCGCCGAAATTCATTGCCAGCGAATCAAGCGTGACAGTGGCCCCCTCGGGACCGCGCTGGAAGTAGCCGTTGAGCGCCAGATTGTTGATCTGGATAGGCTTGCGCTCGGCGTAAGCACCGGTCAGTTGCGGCGCGTTGAGACGGATCGCAGCACTCTGCAACGCCCCTTCGCGCCAGTTGACCCACAGCTCGCCACCGGCCTTGATCTCGGAGAAATTCCATTGCTGGGTCAGGCGCTCGGGCAGCCATTTCGACCAGTCGCTCTGCGGCAGGCTGACATAACCTTCCACTTCGCTGCTCTGCCACTGACTCGGACGAATCCGCGTGCGCAGGCTCAGCGCCACGGGCTGGCCGTCAGGCAGTGTCAGTCGTGCATCGAGGCGCTGACGGCTGGTGCCGGTCTTGAGATTGAGGCCGACATACGTGAGCGTTAGCGGTGCCTGCTCTCGCGGTTGCAAGGTCACCTGGCTGTCGAGCACCGACAGTTGCTGAATCATTTGCATGCGGTTGAACAGTTGCTCGGGATCCATGGGCTGATCCTGCTGCACCGGCAAGCCTTCCAGCGCCCACTGTCCGTCTTCGCCTTCCTTGAGGCTGATTTTCAAACCGTTGAGTTCAAGGTGGGCGATGCGCACTTCGCGGGCCAGCAAACTGGCCCACAGATCCGGCACTGCGCGCACCCGATCCAGGCGCAAGGCATTGGCGCCGCTGCCGACCATCACGTCGTGGGCCAGCAGGATCGGTGCAAACCCGCTCCAGTTGCCTTCCAGCTCGCCGATCTGCAGCGGCATGCCCAGGGCGGCACTGGCCTTGTCTTCGATATCGGTGCGGTATTCGGCCACCAGTGGCGTGAGTTCCCGGCCGAGACTGACGTACAACGCCATCAATACCAGAACCAACGCGCACAGGCCCAGACCCCAGCGGGTCAGTGCGGCCAAAATGCGTGTCAGACGTTCCATGTCAGTTGGCTCCCATGGCAAAAATACTGCAAAAAGCTGAGGCCAGCCGTTTCAGGAAAAGGGTGACGCAGGGGTTCAGAGCAGCACCACGTCATATTGTTCCTGGGAATACATGGTTTCCACCTGGAAGCGTATGGTGCGCCCGATGAAACCTTCAAGTTCGGCCACGTTACCGGACTCTTCATCGAGCAGGCGATCCACCACTTTCTGGTTCGCCAGCACCCGATAACCCTCGGCCTGATAGGCCCGGGCTTCACGCAGGATCTCGCGGAAAATCTCGTAGCAAATGGTTTCCGGGGTTTTCAGCTTGCCCCGGCCCTGACAACTGCTGCACGGTTCGCACAGCACCTGCTCGAGGCTTTCGCGGGTGCGCTTGCGCGTCATCTGCACCAGGCCCAACTCGGTAATACCGATGATGTTGGTCTTGGCGTGATCGCGCTCCAGTTGTTTCTCCAGGGTACGCAGCACCTGACGCTGGTGCTCTTCGTCTTCCATGTCGATGAAGTCGATGATGATGATCCCGCCCAGATTGCGCAGGCGCATCTGCCGGGCAATCGCGGTCGCGGCTTCGAGGTTGGTCTTGAAGATGGTTTCTTCGAGGTTGCGATGACCGACGAACGCCCCGGTGTTCACATCGATGGTGGTCATGGCTTCTGCCGGATCGATCACCAGATAGCCGCCGGACTTCAGCGGCACCTTGCGTTCCAGGGCTTTCTGTATTTCGTCTTCGACGCCGTACAGGTCGAAGATCGGTCGTTCACCCGGGTAGTGTTCCAGACGATCGGCGATTTCCGGCATCAGTTCGGCGACGAACTGCGTGGTCTTCTGGAAGGTTTCCCGGGAGTCGATGCGGATCTTCTCGATCTTCGGGCTGACCAGATCGCGCAGGGTGCGCAGCGCCAGGCCTAAGTCCTCGTAAATCACGCTCGGTGCGCCGATGGTCTTGATCTGTTCGTTGATCTGATCCCACAGGCGGCGCAGGTAGCGGATGTCCATCAGGATCTCATCGGCACCGGCACCTTCGGCGGCAGTACGCAAAATGAAGCCGCCGGCCTCCTTGATGCCTTCTTTGGCCACGCAATCGCTGACCACCTGCTTGAGGCGTTCGCGCTCGGCTTCGTCTTCGATCTTCAGGGAAATGCCGACGTGGGCGGTGCGTGGCATGTACACCAGATAGCGCGACGGGATCGACAGTTGCGTGGTCAGCCGCGCACCTTTGGAACCGATCGGATCCTTGGTGACCTGCACCACCAGGCTCTGGCCTTCGTGCACCAGAGCGCTGATGCTTTCTACCGCCGGGCCTTCGCGCAGGGAAATTTCCGAGGCATGAATGAAGGCTGCGCGATCCAGGCCGATATCGACGAACGCCGCCTGCATGCCCGGCAGAACCCGCACCACCTTGCCTTTATAGATGTTGCCGACGATCCCGCGTTTTTGCGTACGCTCGACGTGCACTTCTTGCAGCACACCGTTTTCGACCACCGCCACGCGCGATTCCATCGGCGTGATGTTGATCAGAATCTCTTCACTCATGGCAGGGTCTCGTTCAGGCATGTTCACGATAATGGCCGCATCTTGTCCGTTCGACGCTTATTGCGCGTTCAGGGTTTGCCAACAGGGTATGCCGAAATGGCCGAGCAGTTCTGCGCTTTCGCACACCGGCAAGCCGACGACCGCCGAGTAACTGCCATTGAGGCCGGCGACGAATACCGCGCCGAGCCCCTGAATGCCGTAGCCACCCGCCTTGTCCCGGGGCTCGCCGCTGGCCCAGTAGGCGGCGGCTTCTTCACGGCTGATCGACCGGAACCGCACCAGACTGCGCACCACCCGCGACTCGCAGCGCTTGCCGTCGAGCACGGCAATCGCCGTCAGCACTTCATGCTCCTTGCCGGACAACATCATCAGCATGGCGCATGCGTCGGCTTCGTCCACCGGTTTGCCAAGAATTTTGCCGTCCAGCACCACAGCGGTGTCGGCGCCCAGTACGCAAAACGCTACGTCGCAAACGACGGTGCGCCGTCCGGCCTCGGCCTTGCCGCGCGCCAGGCGCTCGACGTAGGCCGATGGGGACTCATTGGCGAGAGGGGTTTCATCGATATCCGCGCTGATCGCGGTAAACGGGATGCCGATCTGCGTGAGCAATTCACGCCGACGCGGCGATCCTGAGGCGAGGTAAAGCTTTTTCATCAAGACATCTCCCTGTCGAGGTGCGGGCAAATGCCTGACCGAATCAGTTGATTTTGTAGCGTCGGCGCAATCCACGCAGAGCGAAGCTGACCCATGGCCAGAGCAAGGCACTGACCAGCGCCGGCAGGACCAGCGCAAGGGTCGGCTGACGGTTGCCGGTCAAGGCACTGAGCCAAAGCTGTACGAGCTGGGCGAGGCCGAAGATCACCAGGACGACCAGGCTCTGCTGCCACATCGGGAACATTCGCAGGCGTTGCTGCAATGACAGCACCAGGAACGTGATCAGTGTCAGGATCAAGGCATTCTGACCGAGCAGATCGCCCTGCAGCACGTCTTCGGCCAGCCCCAGGCAGAAGGCCGTGACCATGCCGACCGTATGCGGCAGATACAACGCCCAGAAAGTCAGGAGCAAGGCCAGCCACAGCGGACGCAGGATTTCCATGAAAATGGGCAATGGCGACACACTGAGCAGAATGCCGACGATAAACGTCAGCCATACAATCCAGCCATTACGCGATGCGGTAGCCCCGACCATTATTCTTGCCTCCCGGTGGTCGCCGGCGCAGTGACTGGCGGTTTGGCCGCTGGTCGAGCCGCCGGCTGATTCGCCGGTGGTTTGCTGGCCGCTGGTGTGGCTGCAGGCGGTTTGCTTGCAGCGGGTTTGGCCGGCGTGGTGCTGGCGGAAGGCGCAGCCGGCGGCGCCGTGGCTGGAGTTGCTGCTGCGGCAGGCGGGGTAACGATTTTCGGTACCGTGGACGGAATCACCGGACCACCACCAAAGGCATCAAGGTTTTCCTGAGCCTGCGCGGCATCGTTGGCACGTTCTTCGGCGGTGCGGTTATCGCTGAACACCAGCAGCAGGTAACGGCTGCGGTTCAGTGCGGCGGTCGGCACGGCGCGAACAATGGCGAATGGCTGGCCGGAATCGTGGATGACTTCCTTGACCGTCGCCACCGGATAACCGGCCGGGAAACGCTGACCGAGTCCGGAGCTGACCAGCAGATCGCCTTCCTTGACGTCGGCAGTGTCCGCCACGTGGCGCAGTTCCAGACGCTCGGGGTTACCGGTGCCGCTGGCAATCGCCCGCAGACCGTTACGGTTCACCTGCACAGGAATGCTGTGGGTCGAGTCGGTCAGCAGCAGCACACGCGAGGTGTACGGCATCAGTTCGACCACCTGCCCCATCAGGCCGCGAGCATCGAGCACCGGCTGACCGAGCACCACGCCATCACGCTCACCTTTATTGATGATAATGCGATGGGTGAAGGGGTTGGGGTCCATGCCGATCAGCTCGGCCACTTCGACCTTCTCGTTGACCAGCGCGGAGGAATTGAGCAACTCGCGCAGACGGACGTTCTGCTCGGTGAGGGCGGCAAGCTTCTGCATGCGACCCTGCAACAGCAGGTTCTCCGACTTGAGTTTTTCATTTTCGGCGACGAGCTCGGTGCGACTGCCGAACTGGCTGGCGATACCTTCCCACAACCGTCCGGGCAGGTCAGTGATCCAGTAGGCGTCCATCAGCACCAGCGAGGCCTGGCTGCGTACGGGTTTAAGCAGGCTGAAGCGCGCGTCAACGACCATCAGCGCGACCGACAGTACGGCCAGCACCAACAAGCGCACGCCCAGTGAGGGGCCCTTGGCGAAAAGCGGTTTAATAAGCCGCTCCTCCCAGGCAAATGTTCTGTTTATTCATACGGCATCAAACCGGCCTGGATGAAGACTGACAGAAGATAAACGCCAACAGGCAGCACTGCAAAGTGCTGCCTGTGCGCTCACCCACGTATTGCACCCGGCGATTATTCGCTGGAGAGCAGGTCCATGGTGTGCTTGTCCATCATTTCCAATGCACGGCCACCGCCGCGAGCGACGCAGGTCAGCGGATCTTCGGCAACGATCACCGGCAGACCGGTTTCCTGGGCCAGCAGCTTGTCGAGGTCACGCAGCAGCGCGCCACCACCGGTCAGCACCAGGCCACGCTCGGCGATGTCGGAAGCCAGTTCCGGCGGCGATTGCTCCAGGGCGCTTTTCACGGCCTGAACGATGGTTGCCAGGGACTCTTGCAGAGCTTCCAGCACTTCGTTGGAGTTCAGGGTGAATGCGCGCGGAACGCCTTCGGCCAGGTTGCGACCGCGAACGTCGACTTCGCGAACTTCGCCGCCCGGGTAGGCCGTACCGATTTCCTGTTTGATGCGCTCGGCGGTGGATTCGCCGATCAGGCTGCCGTAGTTGCGGCGCACGTAGGTGATGATCGCTTCGTCGAAGCGGTCGCCGCCAACGCGTACGGATTCGGCATAGACCACACCGTTCAGGGAGATCAGCGCGATTTCGGTGGTACCACCACCGATATCCACGACCATCGAGCCGCGTGCTTCTTCAACCGGCAGGCCGGCACCGATCGCAGCGGCCATCGGCTCTTCGATCAGGAACACTTCACGGGCACCGGCACCAAGGGCCGATTCACGGATGGCACGACGCTCAACCTGGGTGGATTTGCATGGAACGCAGATCAGCACACGAGGGCTGGGCTGCAGAAAGCTGTTTTCGTGAACCTTGTTAATAAAGTATTGCAGCATCTTTTCGCAGACGCTGAAGTCGGCGATCACGCCGTCCTTCATCGGACGAATGGCAGCAATGTTGCCCGGCGTACGGCCAAGCATGCGCTTCGCTTCGGTGCCGACAGCGACGACACTTTTCTGGTTACCGTGTGTCCGAATGGCCACAACCGATGGCTCATTCAGGACGATACCGCGCTCGCGCACGTAAATAAGGGTGTTGGCAGTGCCCAGGTCAATGGAAAGATCGCTGGAAAACATGCCACGCAGTTTCTTGAACATGGGAAAGGGACCCTAGGCAACGCGTGGGTAAAAAAGTGCGGCAAACTCTAACAACGACAGGGATTTTGGGCAAGGCGCCAATATGTTAAATTGGCCGCTTTTCTGTGCACCAAGCCCCACAATCGCGGCCTTATGACCGTAGAAGTGCGGTAGTGTTCCGACAATCTAACACACGGACGCCGTCCGTCCTGTTTTCCACTGGAGAAACCCGATGGCGCTAGAACGCTCCGACGTGGAAAAAATCGCTCATCTGGCCAGCCTTGGCCTGAATGACGCCGATCTTCCACACATCACTTCGGCCCTCAACAGCATTCTCGGGCTGGTCGACGAAATGCAGGCGGTCAATACCGACGGTATCGAGCCGCTGGCCCACCCGCTGGAAGCCAGTCAGCGCCTGCGCGCCGACGTCGTGACCGAAAGCAATAACCGCGAGGCTTATCAGTCCATCGCACCAGCGGTCGAAAACGGCCTGTACCTGGTTCCGAAAGTCATCGACTAAAGGGAAAGAGCCTGCAATGCATCAATTGACTCTGGCCGAGATCGCCCGCGGTCTCGCCGATAAAAAGTTTTCTTCCGAAGAGCTGACCAAAGTCCTGCTGGCGCGCATTACCCAGCTCGATCCGCAGCTCAACAGTTTCATCAGCCTCACCGAAGAGCTGGCCCTTGAGCAGGCGAAAGCCGCCGACGTGCGCCGGGCCAACGGTGAGAGCGGCGCGCTGCTCGGTGCGCCGATCGCCCACAAAGACCTGTTCTGCACCCAGGGCATCCGCACCAGCTGCGGCTCGAAGATGCTCGACAACTTCAAGGCTCCGTACGACGCCACCGTGGTATCGAAGCTGGCCGCCGCCGGCACCGTGACCCTGGGCAAGACCAACATGGACGAATTCGCCATGGGTTCGGCCAACGAGTCGAGCTGGTACGGCGCGGTGAAAAACCCGTGGAACCTGGAACACGTACCGGGCGGTTCGTCCGGTGGTTCGGCGGCGGCAGTTGCCGCTCGTCTGTTGCCTGCCGCAACGGCCACCGACACTGGCGGCTCGATCCGCCAACCGGCTGCATTCACCAACCTCACCGGCCTGAAACCGACCTACGGTCGCGTGTCGCGCTGGGGCATGATCGCTTACGCCTCCAGCCTCGATCAGGGCGGCCCTCTGGCTCGCACCGCCGAAGACTGCGCGATTTTGTTGCAAGGTATGGCCGGCTTCGACCCGAACGACTCCACCAGCATCGATGAACCGGTGCCGGACTACGCCGCCGGTCTGAATGGCTCGCTGCAAGGCCTGCGCATCGGCGTGCCGAAGGAATACTTCGGCGCCGGTCTTGACCCGCGCATCGCCGACCTGATCCAGAACAGCATCAAAGAACTGCAGAAGCTCGGTGCCGTGATCAAGGAAATCAGCCTGCCGAACATGCAGCACGCGATTCCTGCGTACTACGTGATCGCCCCGGCAGAAGCCTCCTCCAACCTGTCGCGTTTCGACGGCGTGCGCTTCGGCCACCGCTGCGAAGATCCGAAGAACCTGGAAGACCTGTACAAGCGCTCCCGTGGCGAAGGCTTTGGTGCCGAAGTGCAGCGCCGGATCATGGTCGGTGCCTACGCACTGTCCGCCGGTTACTACGACGCCTACTACCTGAAAGCGCAGAAGATTCGTCGCTTGGTGAAGAACGACTTCATGACCGCATTTAATGAAGTCGACATCATCCTCGGCCCGACCACGCCAAACCCGGCCTGGAAACTCGGCGCCAAGAACAGCGACCCGGTCGCTGCCTACTTGGAAGACGTCTACACCATCACCGCCAACCTCGCGGGCCTGCCGGGCCTGTCGATGCCGGCCGGTTTCGTCGACGGTCTGCCGGTCGGCGTGCAACTGCTCGCTCCGTATTTCCAGGAAGGCCGTTTGCTCAACGTTGCGCACCAGTATCAGTTACACACTGACTGGCACACCCGCACCCCAACCGGCTTCTGAGGAGACACACATGCAATGGGAAGTCGTGATCGGGCTGGAGATTCACACCCAGCTCACCACCCGGTCGAAAATCTTTTCCGGTAGTTCCACCACGTTCGGCTCCGAGCCGAACACCCAGGCCAGCCTGATCGACTTGGGCATGCCCGGCGTGTTGCCGGTGCTGAACCAGGAAGCGGTGCGCATGGCGGTGATGTTCGGTCTGGCGATTGACGCCGAGATCGGTCAGCACAACGTGTTCGCGCGTAAAAACTATTTCTACCCGGACCTGCCGAAGGGCTACCAGATCAGCCAGATGGAATTGCCGATCGTCGGCAAGGGCCACCTGGACATCGCCCTGGAAGACGGCACGGTCAAACGCGTCGGCATCACCCGCGCGCACCTGGAAGAAGACGCCGGCAAGAGCCTGCACGAAGAGTTCAGCGGTGCCACCGGCATCGACCTGAACCGTGCCGGCACGCCGCTGCTGGAAATCGTTTCCGAGCCTGACATGCGCAGCGCCAAGGAAGCCGTGGCCTACGTCAAGGCGATCCACGCGCTGGTACGTTACCTGGGCATCTGCGACGGCAACATGGCCGAAGGCTCGCTGCGTTGCGACTGCAACGTGTCGATACGTCCGAAAGGCCAGGTTGAATTCGGCACCCGCTGCGAGATCAAGAACGTCAACTCATTCCGCTTCATCGAGAAGGCGATCAACTCCGAGATCCAGCGTCAGATCGACCTGATCGAAGACGGCGGCAAAGTGATCCAGCAGACCCGTCTGTACGATCCGAACAAGGACGAAACCCGTCCGATGCGCAGCAAGGAGGAAGCCAACGACTACCGTTACTTCCCCGATCCGGACCTGCTGCCGGTGGTCATCGAGGATTCGTTCCTCAGTGACGTGCGCGCCACCCTGCCGGAACTGCCACCGCAGAAACGCGAGCGCTTCCAGAGTGCTTTCGGTCTGTCGGCCTATGACGCCAACGTGCTGGCCACCAGCCGTGAGCAGGCGGACTACTTCGAGAAAGTCGCAGCCATCGGCGGCGACGCCAAACTGGCGGCGAACTGGGTGATGGTCGAGTTGGGCAGCCTGCTCAACAAGCAGAACCTGGACATCGAGGATTCGCCGGTTTCGGCCGAGCAACTGGGCGGCATGCTGCAGCGTATCAAGGACAACACCATCTCCGGCAAGATTGCCAAGGTGGTGTTCGAAGCGATGGCCAACGGCGAAGGCAGCGCAGACGAGATCATCGAAAAGCGCGGCCTGAAGCAGGTTACCGACACCGGCGCAATCTCGGCGGTACTGGACGAAATGCTCGCGGCCAACGCCGAGCAGGTCGAGCAATACCGTGCGGCAGACGAAGCCAAGCGCGGCAAGATGTTCGGCTTCTTCGTCGGTCAGGCCATGAAAGCCTCCAAAGGCAAGGCCAACCCGCAGCAAGTGAACGAACTGCTGAAAAGCAAGCTCGAAGGCTGACCACAATGGAGCCAGATTTCAAACCTGGCTCTGATCCCTGTGGGAGCGAGCCTGCTCGCGATAGCGCAATTTCAGACACCGCAAAGGTGACTGCAAAACCGCCATCGCGAGCGGGCTCGCTCCCACAATGGTTTCGGGAAACCTTTGAATGAAGCGTCTACTCATCAGCTGCGCCCTGCTCTCTTTGCTGGCCGGTTGCGCCAGCACCGATGTCATCGACCCGCACGGTTACGACCAGACCGGCGTCGCCTCCTATTACGGTGCCAAGCACCACGGTAAACGCACCGCCAGCGGCGAAGCGTTCAACCAGAATTCCCTGACCGCCGCCCACCGCCAGTTGCCGTTCGGCACGCGGGTGAAGGTCACCAACCTGAAAAACGATGAATCCGTCGTGGTCCGCATCAACGACCGCGGCCCGCACACCCGTGGCCGTCTGATCGATGTTTCACGTGCGGCGGCCGAACAGCTCGGTATGCTGCGCAGTGGAACCGCCCGGGTTCGGGTCCAGGCCCTCGACGACTGATGGAGCGTCCACCATTTTCGGACTGACCGACTTACCCCTGATCAGCGTGATCGAATTGCTCAGCGGGCTGTTCCTGCTGATCGCCGGCGCCGAGCTGATGGTGCGCGCCGCGGTGCGCCTGGCCGCGCGCCTGCATGTACGACCGCTGATCATCGGCCTGACCATCGTCGCACTCGGCAGCAGCGCCCCGCAAATGGCCGTCAGCCTGCAAGCCGTGCAGGCACACACGCCGGACATCGCCGTCAGCAGCGTGATCGGCAGCAGCATTTTCAACATTCTCGTCACCCTCGGCCTGTCGGCGCTGATCATCCCGCTGCGGGTGTCGCGGCAACTGGTTCGCCTGGACATCCCGTTGATGATCGGCGCCAGCCTGCTGGTGTTCGTGCTGGCGTGGAATGAAGAACTCGGTCGCCTCGACGGTATTCTGCTGCTCGGTGCCCTGGCGCTTTACCTCGGGTTGTTGCTGCGCCAGTCGCGGCACTCGACCCGCCCGCATTCCGATCAGCCCCACGATCCGCAGGCGCCGTGGTTCACCAGCCTGCTGATGATTGTCGGCGGTCTGGGCATGCTGGTGTTCGCCGGACACCTATTGCTGGGGGCGGCCGTAGTCGTGGCCACCGATCTGGGGTTCTCCGAACGGGTGATCGGCCTGACCGTGGTCGCGGTCGGCACCTCGCTGCCGGAACTCGCCACCTCGCTGATCGCTGCGCTGCGCGGCCAGCGCGACATCGCCGTGGGCAACGTGATAGGCGCCAACCTGTTCAACCTGCTCGGGGTGCTGGGCCTCACCGCGCTGATCGCGCCGACACCGTTGTCGGTCTCGCCGAACGCGCTGGATTTCGACCTGCCGGTGATGCTCGGCGTCGCTGCGCTGTGCCTGCCGGTGTTCTATTCCGGTTATCGCGTGACACGGGCCGAAGGTTTGCTGCTGTTGGGTTTGTATCTGGCGTACGGGCTGCACGTGGTGTCGTTCACCACCGGCATGCCACTGGCCGGCAAACTCGAGCGATTGATGCTGTTTTATGTACTGCCGGCGCTGCTGACGTTTCTGTTTTTTACGTCCGTGCGCGCCTGGCGCCGCCAACACCACAAGAAGGATGTGCCATGACCGAATCGAAGAAATCCGGGGTTGAAGTCCGCCGTCAGGTAATGGGCGACGCGTTTGTCGACCGCGCGCTGGGCAACGCCACCGAGTTCACCCAACCGTTGCAGGATTTCGTCAACGAACACGCCTGGGGCGGCGTGTGGAATCGCGAAGGTTTGCCGCTGAAGACCCGCAGCCTGATCACCCTCGCCGCATTGACAGCACTGAAGTGCCCGCAGGAATTGAAGGGCCACGTGCGCGGTGCGTTGAACAATGGCTGCACGATCGATGAGATCCGCGAAGCGCTGCTGCATTGCGCGGTGTATGCCGGCGTGCCGGCGGCGATCGATGCGTTCCGCGCGGCGCAGGAAGTGATCGACAGTTACCAGAAGCCCGAGTAACCGCCGGCCTTAGATCCACCCGCCCCACTGCAAGAAGAAGATCCCGATGTTGGTGGTGATCGCCGCCATCAACGTGGTCAGCACGATGATCGCCGCTGCCAGTTCATGATTGCCCTGGGCCGCACGGGCCATGACAAAACTGGCGGCGGCGGTCGGGCTGCCGAAGTACAGAAACAGAATCCCCAGCTCCGCCCCGCGAAAGCCCCACAGCCATGCGCCCAGCGTGGCGATCACCGGCAGGCCGACCATCTTCACCAGACTCGAACTGAGCGCCATGTTGCCGCTCTTGCGCAGTGCCGCCAGCGACAGCGTGCCGCCAATGCAAATCAGGGCCAGCGGCAACGTGGTCTGCGCCAGGTACTGACCGGAGGTTTCCAGCCAGCCCGGCAGACCGATCTTGAAATAAGCGAACGGCGCTGCCGCGATCACGCTGATGATCAATGGATTGCTGACCACGCTTTTGCAGATGCTCCACGGGTCCGACTTGATCACCGGGCTGTACACCGCCAGCACGATGGTCGACAGGGTGTTGTAAAAGAGGATCACCAGCGCCGCGAGAATCGCCCCGAGGGAAATCCCGTAGTCGCCATACATGCTCGCCGCCAGCGCCAGGCCGATCACCCCGTTGTTGCCGCGAAACGCACCTTGCGTGTAGATGCCGCGATCTTCACGCGGGCAACGGAAAATCGCCCAGCCCCAGGCGACGGCAAAACTGACCAGCGTGGCCAGTGCGAAATAGATCAGCAGCGCCGGTTGCAGCGCGGCGTGCAGGTCGGCATGCAGAATGCCGAGAAACAGCAGCGCCGGCATGGTGACGTTGAACACCAGCGACGAGGCCGTGTGGATGAAGTTGTCGTTGATCCAGTCGATGCGCTTGAGCAGCACACCGAGAAACAGCATGGCAAACACCGGCGCGGTGATGTTCAGGGTTTCGAGGAAAATTGCCAGCATGCCGGGGAGCCTTGGAGGTGAGCGTCGTTAGGGGGCTAATGATAAGCCACTTTCACCCCGTTCGTTCCCACGCTATGCGTGGGAACGATCAACATGCTCAGGTGATAGGCGCCGGATTGAACAACGTAATGTCGTTGTGCAGCTTGTGCTTCTCCGCCCACGTCTGCTGCTTGCCGCTCGCCACATCCAGGTAGTAGTGGAACAACTCCCACCCCAACTCCTCGATGGACGCGCGCCCGGTAGCAATCCGCCCGGCATCGATATCGATCAGATCCGGCCAACGCTGCGCCAGTTCGGTACGAGTCGAAACCTTCACCACCGGCGCCATGGCCAGACCATAAGGCGTGCCACGCCCGGTAGTGAACACATGCAGGTTCATCCCCGCCGCCAGTTGCAACGTACCGCAGACAAAATCACTCGCCGGCGTCGCACAGAAAATCAAACCCTTCTGTTTGAACCGCTCCCCCGGACCAAGCACACCGCTGATCGCGCTGCTGCCTGACTTCACGATCGAGCCCAACGACTTCTCGACGATGTTCGACAACCCGCCCTTCTTGTTGCCCGGCGTGGTGTTGGCGCTGCGATCCGCTTCACCCTTGGCCAGGTAACGGTCGTACCAGTCCATCTCGCGCACCAGTTCCTCGGCGACGGTTTTGGTCTGGGCCCGTGAGGTCAGCAGGTAGATCGCGTCGCGCACTTCGGTGACTTCGGAAAACATCACCGTCGCCCCCGCCCGCAGCAGCAAGTCCGAGGCATAACCCAGCGCCGGGTTGGCGGTGATCCCGGAAAACGCATCGCTGCCGCCGCACTGCATGCCGAGGATCAGCTCGGACGCCGGCACGGTTTCCCGGCGGCGCTGGTCGAGTTTCTTCAGGCGGACTTCGGCCAGTTCCATGATCTGCTCGATCATCTCGGTGAAACCGTGACTGGAATCCTGCAAGCGATACAGCCACGGCTCGCTCAGATCTACAGAAGCGTCGTCCTCGTGCATCACCTGCCCGGCCTGCAATTTCTCGCAGCCCAGGCTGATCACCAACGCCTCGCCGCCGAGGTTCGGGTTGCGCGCCAGATTGCGCACGGTGCGGATCGGGATGTAGGCGTCGGTGGCCGTGATGGCCACGCCGCAACCGTAACTGTGAGTCAGCGCCACCACGTCATCGACGTGCGGATACTTGGGCAACAGTTCATCTTTGATGCGTTTTACCGCGTGATCCAACACCCCGGTGACGCATTGCACGGTGGTGGTGATCCCGAGGATGTTGCGCGTGCCGACGGTGCCGTCGGCATTGCGATAACCCTCGAACGTGAAGCCTTCCAGCGGCGCCTGGGCGGCCGGCACATCGGTGGACAGCGGCAGGCTGTCCAGCGGTGGCGCGGTCGGCATGCGCAGTTGATCTTCCTTGACCCAACTGCCACGGGGAATCGGCTGCAACGCGTAGCCAATGATCTGGCCGTAGCGAATCACCGTGCCGCCCTCGGGGATGTCCACGAGGCTGACCTTGTGACTCTGCGGTACAAAATCCACCGTCACCAGGCCATCGGCAAATGCGGTACCGGCCGGCACGCCCTGGTCGTTGACCACTACCACTACGTTGTCCCGCTCGTGCAGGCGGATGTAGCGCGGCGAGTCGGAATGTTCAATCAACTGCATGACGCCGCTCCTCAGGAATGCGCTTGAGACAATTTACCGGTGGCTTCGGAACCACCGTTGGTTGGCGGCTCTTTAAGTACCACACGCTTGATCGGGCCGACGATCACCAGATAGCTGAACACCGCCACCAGCGCGTTGGCGCCGACGAACACCAGTGCCCACTTGAACGAACCGGTGGAGCTGATGATGTAGCCGATGACGATCGGCGTAGTGATCGAGGCGATGTTGCCGAAGGTATTGAACAGGCCGCCACTCAGACCGGCGATCTGTTTCGGCGAGGTGTCGGACACCACCGCCCAGCCCAGCGCGCCCACGCCTTTGCCGAAGAATGCCAGGGCCATGAAGCCGACCACCATCCATTCAACGTCGACATAGTTGCAGGCCACGATGCTGCTCGAAACCAGCAGACCGGCAATGATCGGTGCCTTACGAGCGAAGGTCAGCGAATGGCCCTTGCGCAGCAGGTAATCGGAAATCACCCCGCCGAGGACGCCGCCGATAAACCCGCAGATCGCCGGCAACGAGGCGATGAAACCGGCCTTGAGGATGGTCATGCCGCGCTCCTGCACCAGGTACACCGGGAACCAGGTCAGGAAGAAATAGGTGATGCCGTTGATGCAGTACGGGCCCAGGTACACGCCGAGCATCATGCGATTGGTCAGCAATTGACGGATGTAATCCCATTTCGGGCCGTCAGCCTTTTTGCCTTGCTTCTGGTCCATGTCGACCATGCCGCCGTTGTCGGCGATGAACTTCACTTCCGCTTCGTTGGCCATCGGGTGTTGACGCGGGCTGTGGATAACCTTCAGCCAGACCAGCGAGAACACGATGCCGAGCAGGCCCATGACGATGAACACGTGTTCCCAGCCAAAGGTGTAGACGATCCAGCCCATCAATGGCGCGAACAACACGGTCGCAAAGTATTGCGCCGAGTTGAAGATCGCCGAAGCGGTGCCGCGTTCAGCGGTCGGGAACCAGGCCGCAACAATGCGGGCGTTGCCGGGGAACGATGGCGCCTCGGCCAGACCGACCAGGAAGCGCAGCATGAACAGCGCGACGATGGCCGTGGACATGCCGAACTCACCGACGAAGCCTTGCAGCACGGTGAACAGCGACCAGGTAAAGATGCTCAGGGCATAGACTTTTTTCGAGCCGAAGCGATCGAGCAACCAGCCACCGGGAATTTGCCCGGCCACGTAGGCCCAACCGAATGCAGAGAAGATGTAGCCGAGGGTGACCGCGTCGATGCCGAGGTCTTTTTGCAAACTGGAACCGGCGATCGCGATGGTGGCGCGGTCGGCGTAGTTGATCGTGGTCACCAGGAACAGCATGAGCAGGATCAAATAGCGGACGTGAGTCGGCTTGGACGATTGCATGTAGATGTACTCCCACTGATTATTTTTATGCGGGTAAAACATTCTTTGGTCTTGTGCCGCGCAGGGCCTCAGGCGAAGGCCCGGCGCGGGTGCAGCGATTTACGAACCGATGTAGCTGGTCTTCACGACCGTGTAGAACTCTTGCGCATAGCGGCCTTGCTCACGTGAGCCATAGGATGAACCCTTACGGCCACCGAACGGAACGTGGTAATCGACACCGGCGGTCGGCAGGTTGACCATCACCATCCCGGCCTGGGAATGACGCTTGAAGTGGTTGGCGTACTTCAGCGACGTGGTGGCGATGCCCGCCGACAGACCAAATTCGGTGTCGTTGGCCATGGCCAGTGCAGCCTCGTAATCGGCCACGCGGACGATGTTGGCCACTGGGCCGAAGATCTCTTCGCGGCTGATGCGCATCGAGGCTTCGCTGTCGGCAAACAGGGTCGGCGCGAGGAAGTAACCTTCGGTGTCGCAGGTCACCAGACCGCCGCCGCTGACTACGCGCGCACCTTCGGACTGGCCGATGTCGATGTACTTCAGGTCCTGCTCAAGCTGCGCCTGGGAGACCACCGGACCGATGTCGGTGCCGGCCTTCAGCGCGTGGCCGACCTTGATCGACTTCATGCGCTCGGCCATGGCTTCGACGAACTTGTCGTGAATCCCGGCGGTAACGATCAAGCGGCTCGATGCGGTGCAACGCTGGCCGGTGGAGTAGAACGCGCTCTGCACCGACAGCTCCACCGCCTGCTTGAGGTCGGCGTCGTCGAGAATGATCTGCGGGTTCTTGCCGCCCATTTCCAGCTGAACCTTGGCCTGGCGTGACACGCAGTTGACGGCGATCTGACGGCCCACACCGACGGAGCCGGTGAAGCTGATGCCATCGACTTTCGGGCTGTTGACCAGCGCTTCACCGACCACGCGACCGCTACCCATCACCAGGTTGAACACGCCGGCCGGGAAGCCTGCGCGGGAGATGATTTCGGCCAGCGCCCAAGCGCAACCCGGCACCAGATCCGCCGGCTTCAACACCACGCAGTTGCCGTAGGCCAGGGCCGGGGCGATTTTCCACGACGGAATCGCAATCGGGAAATTCCACGGGGTGATCAGACCGACCACGCCGAGGGCTTCGCGGGTGACTTCAACGTTGACGCCTGGGCGCACCGACGGCACGTAGTCGCCGGACAGACGCAGGCACTCGCCAGCGAAGAACTTGAAGATATTGCCGGCGCGGGTCACTTCGCCGATGGCTTCCGGCAGGGTCTTGCCCTCTTCCCGGGCCAGCAGGGTGCCGAGTTCTTCGCGGCGGGCGAGGATTTCAGTACCGACTTTGTCCAGCGAGTCATGACGGGCCTGAATGCCCGAGGTCGACCACGCCGGGAACGCAGCGCGCGCGGCGTCGATGGCGGCGTTGACCTGAGCCAGGTCAGCCTTGGCGTAATCGCCGATGGTGTCGCTCAGCTCGGACGGGTTGATGTTGACCGAGTAATCGTTGCCGGCGACCCATTCACCGTTGATGTAGTTGTCATAGCGCTTGGTCACGAATCATTCTCCTGACGCAAAAGGCCGCTGATTGCTCAGCGGCCTTGTTTATAGAGTTGTGTTACTGCGCACCTTGCTTGTCGATCAGCGCGGCGAGCATTTCGTACTCTTCGCGGGTCAGGTCGGTCAGCGGCGCCCGCACCGGGCCTGCGTCATAGCCGGCGATCTTGGCGCCTGCCTTGACGATGCTCACGGCGTAACCGGCCTTGCGGTTGCGGATGTCCAGGTACGGCAGGAAGAAGTCGTCGATGATCTTGCCGACGGTGGCGTGATCTTCGCGGGCAATCGCGTGGTAGAAGTCCATCGCGGTTTTCGGGATGAAGTTGAACACCGCCGACGAGTAGACCGGCACGCCCAGTGCCTTGTAGGCCGCGGCATAGACTTCGGCGGTCGGCAGACCACCGAGGTAGCTGAAGCGATCACCGAGGCGACGACGGATCGACACCATCAGCTCGATATCGCCCAGACCGTCCTTGTAACCGATCAGGTTCGGGCAGCGCTCGGCCAGACGTTCCAGCAGCGGCGCGGTCAGGCGGCAGACGTTGCGGTTGTACACAACCACACCGATGTTGACCGATTTGCACACGGCTTCAACGTGGGCGGCAACGCCGTCCTGGCTGGCTTCGGTCAGGTAGTGCGGCAGCAGCAACAGGCCTTTGGCGCCCAGACGCTCGGCTTCCTGAGCGTATTCGATGGCCTGGCGGGTCGAACCACCGACACCGGCGAGGATCGGTACGCTGCTGGCGCAGGTGTCGACAGCAGTCTTGATGATTTCCGAATATTCGCTGGCAGCCAGGGAGAAGAATTCACCGGTGCCACCGGCGGCGAACAGGGCTGAAGCACCGTACGGGGCCAGCCATTCCAGGCGTTTGATGTAGCCAGCGCGGTTGAAATCGCCCTGGGCATTGAAATCGGTCACCGGGAACGACAGCAGGCCGGCGGAGAGGATGGACTTCAGTTCTTGTGGATTCATTATTCGAACACCCTGGTAGCAACGTTTTTTTGTGAGTGGACCGTTCAGCCTTCGCCGAAGTTGTAGGTCATCGTACAACTTAAAAGATAACCGTCAACTGCATTTCATCGCTGGGGGGCATTTTTTGTCGGACAAGATTTCTTTTTGACGTAGGAGATTTCTCGACTAGGCTCGATTTAACTGTATATGCATACAGTTAAATAAGAATCCACCGACGACATATCAAGGAGAAAGAAATGTCCGGTCTACAAACAAAATGCCTTGAAAAACCCTCACCGGTCATCGCCCGATTCGATGATCTTTTTACTCCCGGCGGCATCACCTTCAGTGCCGAAAATCCACATCTGTTGCTGCACATCGCCGACTCGCACAGCGATGTCGAACCCGTGACCACCCCGCCCGCTCAAGCCTTGAAAGGCAAACCGCAGTTGCGCTTCGAGGGCGCAGAACACACGGCTATCGGCGATAACACCCGGCTGCGCTTTATTGAAAATGCCGAGCCGGTGATCGCGCAAAATGTGCCCCTGCATCTGCCGAACGGGTTGGCGCTGACGTACGGCCAAGTGCTGGCGCTGGGTGGTGATTTCTATGGAGTTGTCGACCGGCCGATCAACGAAGGTGCGACCCCGGCTGATCGCCTTCAGCGCTTCATCGCGGCCTTCGACACCCTCGCCGCGCTGCCCACTTCAAAAGTTGAGGCGACGCAAATCCTCGCAATCATGCAAAAGGAGATCGACGCGGTTAAACAGGCGATCAAGGACGGCAAACAACCCCATGAGGCTTATGACGCTTTGGGAGATACGTTGTCGGAAGAGTGGAACAAGATCACTGGCGGCGGCAGTTTTGTTTCGGCGCTGTTCCCGCTCGGTCGCTACCTGAAACTGGCAGCGAACAACGCCGACCACTTCGGCGAATGGGCCCGGCAGGCCTACATCGACGGGCACACCGCCGCCCTGCAAACCGCCGCTGCCGCCCACGCCAGTCAGGACGAACTGCAACTGGAACGGGCCTACGCGATGAACGCGTTCGCCGACCACTACCTCACCGACCTGTTCTCTTCCGGGCATTTGCGAGTGCCGCGCAAGGCCATGGCAGCCGCCGTGACACCAAGCGACCTGGGCTCGCTCATCACTCGCTTCATGCATGACGAAGACAGCAGGTTCGGCCTCAAGGTGCGCAACGGACATGGCGAGCAATGGCGTGCGTTCGGCGACAAGCGCTACTTCGACGCCACGGATGCCGACAACCGAAATCAGGTGAATCTCGCGGTGCAGGATTCAGCAGACGAGGTGTATGCCGCCTATTCCAGCGGCAACGTGCCGGCCACCTTCAACGCACTGCAACGGCTGCCGGACCTGACTTTCGTGATGAATCTGGCCAACAACTTCTCGCCACTGTTCCGCCTTCAGGGCAACAAAGTCCTGCGGCGCAAGGACGTGAACAACCTCAACGACACCGCCACCGTCGACGACTGGTGGGGCTGGAGCACTTACCTGCTGCTCAAGGACTATCACCCAACCGGCAACACGAATTAAGGAGCGATTCAATGACCATCAAATTGAAACTGGAACTGGCCTCGGGCCAATCGATGAAAGGTGCGCCGCTGCAATTGCTGCGCGACGGCGTGGCCATCGCCCGGGCATCGGTTGATGCTCAGGGCCAGGCGACATTCGACGTCAAACCCGGTCCGGGCAAACTCGCAGTCAGGGTCGATCGTTCGATTCTGCCCAAGAGCTGAAATGCCCGGACAAGATTGCCCCGGCGCACCTCACCGATTCGCCGGGTAAAGTGCGACGACTGCCGCGAAGGATCGCGGCAGATCTTTCAAGGAGAACGAAGCATGACGTTTGCCGCTGCACACCTTCCGCAATTCCCCGACCACGCCAGCGACTCGATCATCCTGCGGTTATCGAATCTGGATGACGACCTGATCGTTCAGGTACCCGATGGCCAGAACACACCGCCGAACTGGGATGTGTACCCGATCCTCGGCGATGACCCGGAAGAGCCTGAATGGCAGGGTTTGTCGGAACCGACCGGCGTCTGGGATGACGCACTGGATGACATGGTCGGCATGACGGGAATTGAACTGAGTATCCCCAGATTCGAGCTGGAAAAGTACCTGAACAGTACCGTCGAACTGCGCTACAAGTTCGCCGACGAGTCGAGCCTGGAGCCGTCTTCCGAACCTTTGAAACTGTTTGTCGAAGCCTGAGTCTTCTTTGCGTCTGATCGTGTACCGGTCAGGCGCGCTTTTGTGCTGAAGGTCGAAGCGTTAAATACCGTTCGTCGAAACTGTTATTTCTAACAGTAGCTCGCTCATTGCTGCCTCAGCCTAAATGGCGAAGGAGTTAACGAACCGGCTCCGTTGGTACAACTCAATGGCTCGATTCATTGTTAAAAGGATTTTGATCATGGCTTTGTATCCACCAATGCTCGAAGGACTTGTAGATGAAAACGGGAAGCTGAAGCTCTATGTGAGCCAGATGAAAGATCCGGGACAGGCATCAGTTGACCCCTACCTCGGCGCTACCCCTACAGATCGCATCAAACTGACTCTAAAAACCAAGGCTGGCATCTGGACTGAAGAGAAACTTGCATCACCAAACTCAGCAACCTCGTTCGCTATCCCAAAAAGTGAGTTTGTAAAGGGATTGGCCGCAGGGCCTGACGCCTCTGTGGAATACAACGTCAGCCGCAATTCCGGCAACTCAGAAACTTCCCCACCTCTGGTTATCCAGTTAGTGTCATAAGTTCTGTTAAAGGACTGGCAGGCATTTTGGCTGAACTCCCGTTTCAGGTTCGTATCAGCCCTGCGCCTGCGCCTCTTCGTGCGCCTGACGCAGCCGTTCGCGGCTGTTGGTCAGGTGCAGGCGCATGGCCGCGCGGGCGGCATCGGAATCCTGGCGGGCGATGGCCTCGTAGATTTCCTCGTGCTCGCGGCTCAGGCGATTCATGTAGTGCTGCTGATCGTCATGGGCCAGGCGCGCCGAGTTCAGCCGCGTGCGCGGAATGATGCTGGTGCCCAGGTGGGTCATGATGTCGGTGAAGTAGCGGTTGCCGGTGGACAGCGCGATTTGCAGGTGGAACTGGAAGTCCGACGCCACCGCATCACTGGCGTGGGCCACGCTTTCGTTCAGCGCATCGAGGGCAGCGCGCATGGCGGCCAGTTGCTCGGCGCTGCGACGTTGTGCGGCGAGACCGGCGGATTCGACCTCGAGGCTGATACGGAATTCGAGAATCGCCAGCACATCACGCAGGGTGACCACGGTGGCCGGGTCGATCCGGAAACCGCTCGGGCTCGGCGTATCGAGCACGAAAGTGCCGATGCCGTGGCGGGTTTCCACCTGGCCTGCGGCCTGCAGCCGGGAAATCGCCTCGCGCACCACGGTGCGGCTGACGCCATGGGCTTCCATGATCGCCGACTCGGTGGGCAACTTGTCGCCACGCTTGAGCAGACCGTCGCGGATCTGCTCGGTCAGCACCGTCACCAGTTCCTGAGCCAGGCTGCGGCGCTTGCGAGGGAGGCGCGGGGTGTCGATCGGGTTTTCCATGGTCTGCGTTTGTCTCGAAAAATCGGCTTGAGGGGCATCATAGCGCAAGCGGGTTGTACGATCACTTGTCACACCATCCCTGTGGGAGCGAGCTTGCTCGCGAAGCGGTTTTTCAGGCAACAGATTTGTCGTCTGAGATGACGTCTTCGCGAGCAAGCTCGCTCCCACAAAGGGTGTGTGATCAGGCCGTGACGGTCTGCTCGACCAGATGCCCGCCATCGATCCGCACATGCCGTGGATGGAAGCGCTTGAGGCTGCTGCGATGGCCGACGCTGACGATGCTCAGGCCCGGCAACTGGTCGATCAGTGCCTGATACAGCGTGGCTTCGTCTTCTTCATCCATCGCCGACGTCGCTTCGTCCATGTACAGCCATTGCGGTGCATAGAGCAGCGCGCGGGCGAAGGCCAGACGTTGCTGTTCTCCCGGCGAGAGCATGCGCTGCCAGTGATTGGCCTCATCCAGTCGAGCCACCAGATGCGGCAGACGGCAGGTTTCCAGCACTTGTGCATAACGCTCAGGCGCGTAGGTGTCGCCCGGTTGTGGATAACTCAAGGCGTCGCGCAGGGTGCCGATCGGCAAATACGGTTTCTGTGGCAGGAACAGATAACGCGAAGCCGGCAAGCGAATGCTGCCGTGCCCGGCCGGCCACAAATGGCCCATCGCCCGCAGCAGCGTGGATTTACCGCTGCCGGAACGACCACTGAGCATCACCCGATCGCCCTGCTCCACGGTCATGTCGGCACTGGTCAGCAGGTGACGACCATCTGCCAGATCGAGGCCCAGGTTATGAACCTTCAACTCATCGCCCTGATTCTGCACGTCGATGGCCGGCGCACGTTCTTCGTTGTCGGTCATGGCCTGACGGAAGCTCAGCAGACGATCACACGTGGCGCGCCACGCGGCGAGATCCGAATAGGCGTTGATGAACCAGCTGAAGTTCTCTTGCACGTTGCCGAATGCCGAGTTGATCTGCATCAGCTCACCCAGTTCGATCTTGCCGGTCAGATAACGCGGGGCCGCGACGATGAACGGGAAGATGATTGCGATCTGGCCGTAACCCGAGGTGAAGAACGTCAGGCGCTTGGACACCCGCATGATGTCCCAGAAGTTGTGCCAGACCAGACCGAAGCGGTTGCTCAGGCGACGATTTTCGTTCGGTTCGCCGTTGTACAGCGCAATGCTCTCGGCGTTCTCACGTACCCGCACCATGGAGAAACGCAGGTCGGCTTCGAAGCGTTGTTGTTGGTTGTTCAGGCCGATCAGGCGTCGACCGATCAGGTGCGTCAGCCAACTGCCGACCGCCGCATACAGCAGCGCACACCAGAACATGTAGCCGGGAATCTCGATGCCGAACACTTCGATGCTGCCGGACACGCCCCACAGAATGATCGAGAACGACACCAGGCTGACCACCGTGCGGATCAAGCCCAACGCGAGACTCAAGGTGTTGCTGGTGAAGGTATTGAGGTCTTCGGAAATCCGCTGGTCAGGGTTGTCGGTGTAGCCGCCCTGCTCCAGCTGGTAGTAATTTTTGTGCCCGAGCCAGCGCTTGAAATGGTTCTCGGTGAGCCATGCCCGCCAACGGATGGTCAGCATCTGCGTCAGGTACAGGCGATACACCGCGCCGAGGATCGCCACCGCCGCAATGCCGCAGAAATACAGGATCAACTGCCAGAACGCCGCCTCGTCCTTCTTTTGCAGGGCGTTATAGAAATCCTTGTACCAACTGTTGATCCACACCGAGATCGCCACGCTGAACAACGTCAGCGCGATCACGGCGATCAGCAACGTCCAGGCCTTGCCCTTCTCTTCGCTGCGCCAGTAAGGCGTGGTCATGGCCCACACCTTGCGAAAAAACTGCCCGCGCACAGTATCGTTGACCGCGGAATATTCAGCGTTCTGATTCATGGAAAAGGCTCGATAAAGAAAAGAACAGACACGCACCGATCATAGATGATCGGTGCGCTTTATCGCGAGGGCTGGCGATGGTCGTTCAGCGCAGGTTCAGCGACGAACCGGGCGCTTCTGCAGTTTGCGCTGCAGGGTGCGGCGGTGCATGCCCAGGGCGCGGGCAGTGGCGGAGATGTTGCCTTCGTGCTCGGTCAGCACACGCTGGATGTGCTCCCATTGCAGGCGATCCACCGACATCGGGTTTTCCGGCACCAGGCTGTCGAGGTCGGCGTGCTCGGACAGCAGCGCTGCCAGCACATCGTCGGCGTCGGCCGGTTTGCACAGATAGTTGCAGGCGCCGCGCTTGATCGCTTCGACCGCGGTGGCAATGCTCGAGTAACCGGTGAGGATCACCACGCGCATTTCCGGGTCCAGCTCCAGCAGTTTCGGCAGCAGGACCAGACCGGAGTCGCCGTCCATTTTCAGGTCCAGCGCGGCGTAGTCCGGCAGATCGGCCTGGGCGATGGTCAGGCCTTCCTCGGCGGAACCGGCGGTGCTGACGCGGAAACCACGGCGAGCCATGGCGCGGGCCATCACCCGGGTGAAGGTCGCGTCGTCATCGACCAGCAGCAAATGCGGCAGTTCTTCGCCTTCGACTTGGATTTCGTCACTCATGTTGCTCTCCTCGGGCGCCGTGGGGCAGGCGCAGCTCGGTGAGCGTGCCGCCTTCCTCATGACTATAGAGTTTCACTGAGCCGCCGGCGCGTGTCACGCTGGCCTTGCTCAAAAACAGGCCCAGGCCGAAACCTTTGCCCTTGGTGGTAAAAAACGGTTTGCCGATCTGCTCGGCGATGGCCAGCGGCACACCGGCGCCATGATCGCGGATGCTGATGGTCAGGTCTTCGGCGGTCCAGTCCAGCGTCACCTGAAGGTTTTCCGGGCAGGCGTCGGCGGCGTTGTTCAACAGATTCAACAAGGCCTGGGTCAGATCCGGCGGCGGCGCCACACGCGGCAACGGGCCCTGGCCCAGACGCTGGAAGCGATAACTGGCCTCGGGACGCATCAGGTGCCAGCGATTGAGCGCTTCGTCGAGCCACTCTGTGACGTCCTGCATCTCCACCGCCATCCGGCGATTGGCTTCAGCGGCGCGCACCAGTTGTTGCAGGGTCTCCTTGCAGAGCTTCACCTGGTCCTTCAGCACCTTCAGGTCTTCCTGAAGCATCGGATCGTGGTGATCCTGCTGCATTTCATTGAGCAACACGCTCATGGTCGCCAGCGGCGTACCCAGTTCATGAGCGGCGCCCGCGGCCTGAGTCGCGACGGCCAGCAATTGCTGATCGCGCAGGCCCTCTTCACGACGGATCGCGCGCAACTCTTCCTGCCGGCGCAGCTCTTCAGCCATGCGCGCGGCGAAGAAGGTAATCACTGCTGCTGCAAGAGCGAAGCTCAGCCACATGCCGTAGATCTGCAGGTTCTCCCGGGCGACCGGCAGGGTTTCCAGCGGATAGAAATGCGTCAGCATCAGGGTGTACAAGGCCAGCGCAATGCCCGACAGCACCACCGAATAACGCCATGGCAGCGTCACCGCAGCGATAGTCAGCGGCACCAGATAGTACGAAACGAACGGGTTGGTCGAACCACCGGAGAAATACAGCAAGGCACTGTGGATAACCAGATCGCAGGCCAGTTGCAGCGCGTATTCAAGCTCGGTAACCGGCCACGAAGTACGCAGGCGCACAGCAGTGAACACACACAGCAGAATCGAACAGCCGAGGGTCATCACCAGTTGCACCCACGGCAACGGCAACAGCTCCAGCCAGTAGGCCAGGCCCACGGAACCGGCCTGCGCGGCGAGCACCAGGGTGCGGATGAAAGTCAGCCGCCAGAGGTTCTGGCGAGTGGCGGAAGTCAGTTGTACGGGGGCGAGCATGAGCTCTCCTGATGAGCGCTCCAGGCGGATCGCACGGAGTATAACCAAGCCGCGCGCCTGAGAGGCGAAAGTGCGGCAAACGACCACATGGCAAAAAGCTTCGCGGCGGCTACAAGGCCCATCTGTATAGAAGTTGTAACTGGGCGAACCGGATCATAAAAGCTAGAGTCTGATGGTTTCACGCAGGCCCCCGAACCATCACCTGCGCCCTCATCAAGGAGCTTTCATGCACACATTTCGCCGCAGCGCCGCCCTTCTCGCCCTGACCGTCGGCAGCGTCGCCAGCCTTCCGGCCCTGGCCGCCGACGAGCTGCACTACAACCAGATTTCCCTGCGCGCCGAAGTCAGCCAGGAAGTGGCCCGCGACCTGATGATCGTGACCCTCTACACCGAAGAACAAAACACTGACCCTGCCAAACTCGCCGCCGACGTCAGCACCACCATGAACAAGGCCCTGGCCCAGGCCAAGCAAGTCAAAGACATCACCCTGCGCCAGGGCAGCCGCAACAGCTACCCGATCTACGACACCAAGGGCCAGAAAATCACCGGCTGGCGCGAACGCGCCGAACTGCGCCTGGAAAGCGCCGACTTCGCCGCCCTGTCCAAACTCACTGGCGAGTTGCTGACCGACCTGAAAATGGGCGGCATGGACTTCGCCATCGCCGACCCGACCCGCAAGGCCAGCGAAGACAAACTGCTGAAAGAAGCCGTCACCGCCTTCAAGGCCCGCGCCCAACTGGCCACCGACGCCCTGGGCGGCAAGGGTTACAAAATCGTCAGCCTGAACCTCAACAGCAACGGCTTCCCACAACCGTACATGCGCGCCCCGATGATGATGAAAGCCGCCGGCATGGACGCAGCACCGGTCACGCCTGAAGTCGAAGCCGGCACCAGCCAGGTCAGCCTGACGGCTGATGGCTCGATTGAAGTGTTGATGCAGTGATTGAATGACGACTGAATGAAAAACCGGCGATCAGTAATGATCGCCGGTTTTTTTATGCCTGGGATTTGGGTTACCAGCTCCGCCGTCATCGCTAGCAGGCTAGCTCCCACATTTGGAATGCGGACTCCTGTGGGAGCCAGCCTGCTGGCGATGAACGATGACACGGTCTCAGGTTTGCGGATCAACCCGATCCAGCGCTCGGTTCACTGCGAGCTCGGCCAGCATGATGATCTGCTGGATACCCAGCGCAGTACTTCGCTGCGGGCCGGTGAGTTCGTTGGCGAAATTGCTCGCGATGGTACTGGCTGACGCCAGGGACTCGCAGGCGTTGGCCAGCAGGCTTTCGGTGTCGACGTTGGGAGTGACCATGTACATCGTGCTCGGCCGCGGTTTGGAAGGATTGGGGCACAGGTAATAGTCGAGGGCGCGTTTGATGGCTTCGCGGTTGCGGGCGAGGTCTTCGGCGCGCATGGCTTCGTCGAGGGGCGTGGGTGATTCGAGGGGTGGGTCGGGTATCAGCTTATCCATGTAGCAATTTCTCCAAGTTATGGAGCCACTCTTCCCGATCTCACTCGAAGAAGAGGTGGCAGCTATGTACGGGGTGAGATCACCGGTATGGACACCCGGCAGGACATTCGTCCACCCGCACACAGCCGCCATAAAGAATCGCTGACAGTCTAAGCTGGCGGCGATTATGAAGGGGCTCGCACAAGTATCCAAATGAATAGCCGGGATCTCACTCCCGGTCGCTGAATTGGCAGCGACAACCAAAGACTAGAGAGCGTGCTTCCGACGGACAACCTGAAAACCTTGTGGGAAGGTTCGGTTGAATCCAACACATCTTTAAACATTCGAAAATGGAACGCGGAGCGTCCCGGGCTGCATTCCCACGCGGAGCGTGGGAACGATCAAAAGCGGCCCTCACCCTAGCCCTCTCCCGGAGGGAGAGGGGACTGACCGCGTCGTTTAAATGAAATACGCCGACGTGAGATATCGAAGATGAATTCAAAATCTGAAAAGCACACAAACCGCTCTAGCTGTTACCCCACCACCACTCAACAGGATGAGCGTTAGCTCGGCTGCAGCTTTTGATCTTGATCCACTGGCGACGTCGGAAGGCTGAGTGGAGGGATTTATCCGGGGGTGGGAGCGCAGCGACCGTTTGGCGAAGCCAAACACATCGAGAGGAGGTGCAGCGAAGCAAACCGTAGGCGATGCCCCCCGGATGAATCCCGGAGCGAAGGAACCCCGAGCCTTAGCGAGCGGGCCGAACGTAGGAGCAAGCGTTTTTGGTTACTTTTTAGGCGTTTGTAAAAAGTGACCCGCCGTAAGGGCGGAACCCTAAGAAGCCGTTACCGCAGCAACGGATATGTACACAATCAGCCAGATATACCGAGATAGACGCATCCCCTCAAAAAACGATATTTCAGATCCCCCCCAAATCCCCGCTAACCTCAAACAACAACCACCTAAAAACCCACGGGCCAGACATGCAAAGACTCACCCTGAAACCACTCCTGATCACCCTCGCCCTGGCAACTACCGCACCCTTCGCAAACGCAGCAACAACCCTGGTCTACTGCTCCGAAGCCAGCCCCGCAGGCTTCGACCCCAGCCAGTACACCAGCGGCACCGACTTCGACGCCTCCGCCGAAACCGTCTTCAACCGCCTCACCCAATTCAAACGCGGCGGCACCGAAATCGAACCCGGCCTGGCGACCAATTGGGACGTAAGCCCCGACGGTCTCCAATACACCTTCCACCTGCGCCAAAACGTAAAATTCCACACCACCGACTACTTCACCCCGACCCGAACCTTCAACGCCGACGACGTCCTCTTCACCTTCCAGCGCCTGCTCGACCCGGAAAACGCCTTCCGCAAGGCCTACCCCGCCGAATCCCCCTACTTCACCGACATGGGCCTGAACACCACAATCAAATCCGTGGAAAAGCTCGACGAAAACACCGTGCGCTTCAACCTGAACAACGTCGACGCCGCCTTCGTGCAAAACCTCGCCATGAGCTTCGCCTCGGTGCAATCGGCCGAATACGCCGCCCAACTGTTGAAGGAAGGCCACGCCGCCGACCTCAACCAAAAACCGGTCGGCACCGGCCCGTTCGTTTTCAAGCGCTACCAGAAGGACGCGCAGATCCGCTACTCGGCGAACAGGGACTACTGGAAACCCGAAGACGTGAAGCTCGACAACCTGGTGTTCTCGATCACCCCGGACGCCGCCGTACGCCTGCAAAAGCTCAAGACCGGCGAATGCCAGGTCAGCGGCTACCCGCGCCCGGCCGACATCGAAGTGATGGAAAAAGACCCGAATCTGCGGGTTTTGAAGCAGGCCGGATTCAACCTCGGCTTCCTCGCCTACAACACCACCCATCCTCCGCTGGATCAGCTCAAAGTGCGCCAGGCACTCGACATGGCCATCGACAAACCGGCGATCATCAAGGCGGTTTACCAGAGTGCCGGGCAGCTGGCGCAAAACGCCTTGCCGCCAGCGCAATGGTCATTCGATCCGAACATTAAAGACGCGCCGCACGACCCTGTTAAAGCCAGGGCGCTACTCAAGGAAGCCGGGGTTGCACCCGGTACAACCATCAACCTCTGGGCCATGACCGTGCAGCGCGCTTCGAACCCGAATGCGCGAATGTCGGCACAGATGATCCAGCAGGATTGGGAGAAGATCGGCATCAAGGCCAACATCGTCAGCTATGAATGGGGCGAGTACATCAAGCGCGCCAAGAACGGCGAGCACGACGCGATGATCTACGGCTGGACCGGTGACAACGGCGACCCCGACAACTGGCTGGGCGTGCTATACAGCTGCGCGGCGGTAAAGGGCAGCAACTACGCCAAATGGTGCGATCCGGCCTACGACAAGCTGGTGCAGCAGGCCAAGGTGTCCACCGATAAATCGCAACGGGTAAAACTGTATCAACAGGCGCAACTGATCCTTAAACAGCAGGTGCCGATCACGCCGATCGCCAACTCCACGGTATTCCAGCCGCTGCGCAAGGAAGTCACTGACTTCAAGATCAGCCCGTTCGGTCTAACCCCCTTCTATGGCGTGGGTATAAATAAGTAACACCCGGCCCCAATCCGGCGCGCACAACGTGACCAATGCACCGTTTTGGGGCTTCGTTTGCACCGTAAAAACCGGCCGCAAACGGTCAAATGCGTCAGAAGTTATACGGATGCGACATTAAGGTACGTTCGTGCCACGCTTTGACGCCGCCGAGCGCTCTGGATCTTGCATTGGGTATGGGCCCTGCATAAGTATCCGCAGGCACGACTCACGAGGTCGTACCTCACAACTAAAAAATGACAACAAATCATGAGGCCAACATGCTTAAACACGCGGTCATTCCGTTTTTAGTCGGCGCAGGCTTGTTAGCCTCCGCACCTTTCGCCACCGCTGCGACTAACCTGGTGTTCTGCTCCGAAGGCAGCCCGGCCGGTTTCGATCCAGGCCAATACACCACCGGAACCGACTTCGACGCCTCAGCCGAAACCATGTTCAACCGTCTGACCCAGTTCGAGCGTGGCGGTACCGCCGTGATTCCTGGTCTGGCGACCAAGTGGGACATCTCGGATGACGGCCTGACTTACACCTTCCACCTGCGTGAAGGCGTCAAGTTCCACACCACCCCGTATTTCAAGCCGACTCGTGAGTTCAACGCCGACGACGTGCTGTTCACCTTTAATCGCATGATTAACAAGGATGACCCGTTCCGTAAGGCGTACCCGACCGAATTCCCGTACTTCACCGACATGGGGATGGACACCAACATCACCAAGATCGATAAAGTCGACGACCACACCGTCAAGTTCACCCTGAAAGAAGTCGACGCCGCGTTCATCCAGAACATGGCCATGAGCTTCGCATCGGTTCAGTCAGCCGAGTACGCAGCCCAGCTGCTGAAGGAAGGCAAGGCTGCCGACATCAACCAGAAGCCGATCGGCACTGGCCCGTTCGTGTTCAAGAGCTACCAGAAAGACTCCAACATCCGCTACACCGGGAACAAGGACTACTGGAAGCCTGAAGACGTGAAGATCGACAACCTGATCTTCGCCATCACCACCGACCCGTCGGTACGTATCCAGAAGCTGAAAAAGAACGAGTGCCAGGTCACCCTGTTCCCTCGTCCGGCCGACCTCGCGGCACTGAAAGCCGATCCTGCGCTGAAGATGCCTGACCAGGCTGGCTTCAACCTGGGCTACATCGCCTACAACGTGATGGACAAGGTCAAGGGCAGCAACGAGCCGAACCCGCTGGCCGACCTGCGCGTTCGCCAGGCCCTGGACATGTCCGTCAACAAGCCACAGATCATCGACTCGGTTTATCAGGGTGCAGGCCAACTGGCCGTCAACGCCATGCCGCCGACCCAGTGGTCCTACGACACCACCATCAAGGACGCCAAGTACGATCCTGAGAAAGCCAAGCAGCTGCTCAAGGAAGCCGGCGTCAAGGAAGGTACCGAGATCGTCCTGTGGGCGATGCCGGTTCAGCGTCCATACAACCCGAACGCCAAGCTGATGGCCGAAATGCTCCAGTCCGACTGGAAGAAAATCGGTCTGAACGTGAAGATTCAGAGCTACGAGTGGGGCGAGTACATCAAGCGCTCCAAAGGTGGCGAGAACCAGGGCATGCTGATTGGCTGGAGCGGTGACAATGGTGATCCGGACAACTGGCTCAACGTGTTGTTTGGTTGCGACTCCCTGAGTGGCAACAACTTCTCCAAATGGTGCGACAAGAAATTCGACGGCCTCGTGAAAGAAGCCAAGCGCACCACTGACCAGGCCAAGCGCACCGAACTCTACAAAGAGGCGCAACACGTCCTCAAAGATGCAGTCCCTATGACACCTATCGCTCACTCGACGGTGTATCAACCCATGCGCGCCAACGTGCAGGACTTCAAGATCAGCCCATTCGGCTTGAACTCCTTCTACGGCGTCAGCGTCAGCAAATAAAAGAAGCAGCGGCGACGTTTTCAGCGTCGCCGCTGTTTTTTTTGCCGAGAAGTCAGGAATTTGCCTACAACCTTTTCCGCCCCGCCTTACCGGGACGGTTCAGGACGTGTTGCCTTTTCCTACGAGTCTTTAGGACTCAGCGCATTTACTGCCAGACCCACGGCCCCTACCGTCGGGTTCTGACCAGTGACTGCGTGGGCTATCGGTTTTGCTGCCGTATTGGTTTGAGCTCAATGTCGCCACAACTTCCCTGGACGGGATCGCGGCGCATTGAAAAACACTAAGAAAAGAGGGAGCGTCATGCGCCATACCTTGGTTTTTTCCGCATTGCTGGGCGCCGGCCTGTTGGCCGCCACGTCCGCCAGTTTCGCCGCCAGCAACAGCCTGGTGTTCTGCTCCGAAGGCAGTCCGGCCGGTTTCGATACCGCGCAGTACACGACGGCGACCGATAACGACGCCGCCGAACCGCTGTACAACCGACTGGCCGAGTTCGAAAAAGGCGCGACCAATGTCGTACCGGGCCTGGCAACCAGCTGGGATATTTCCGAGGATGGTCTCAAGTACACCTTTCACCTGCGTGAAGGTGTGAAGTTTCATACAACGCCGTACTTCAAACCTACGCGCGATCTCAACGCCGACGACGTGCTGTTCACGTTTAACCGCATGCTCGATCCGCAACAGCCTTTCCGTAAGGCTTATCCGACCGAGTTTCCGTATTTCAACGGGATGAGTCTCAACAAGAACATCGCCAAGGTCGAGAAGACCGGGCCGCTGACCGTGCAGTTCACGCTCAACAGCGTCGACGCCGCGTTCATCCAGAACATCGCCATGAGCTTCGCCGCCATCCTGTCTGCCGAATACGCCGACAAGCTGCTGGCCGAAGGCAAACCGAGCGACATCAACCAGAAGCCGATCGGCACTGGCCCATTCGTGTTCAAGAGCTACCAGAAAGACTCGAACATCCGTTACACCGGCAACCCGCATTACTGGGATCAGAGCCGGGTGAAGCTGAAGAACCTGATTTTCGCGATCAATACCGACGCCTCGGTGCGCGTGCAAAAGCTCAAGGCCGGCGAATGTCAGATCACCCTGCACCCGCGCCCTGCCGATGTGCCGGCACTGAAGAACGATCCGAAACTGCAATTGATCGAGAAGCCGGGCTTCAACCTCGGCTACATCGCCTACAACGTCCGTCACAAGCCGTTCGACCAGCTCGAAGTGCGTCAGGCGCTGGACATGGCAGTGAATAAACAGGGGATTCTCAACGCTGTTTATCAAGGCGCCGGCCAACTGGCCGTCAACGCCATGCCGCCAACCCAATGGTCCTACGACGACACGATCAAGGACGCCGCCTACAACCCGGAAAAAGCCAAAGAGCTGCTCAAGGCTGCCGGCGTCAAGGAAGGCACCGAGATCACCCTGTGGGCGATGCCGGTCCAACGTCCGTACAACCCGAACGCCAAACTGATGGCCGAAATGCTCCAGGCGGACTGGGCCAAAATCGGTCTGAAAGTGAAGATCGTCAGCTACGAATGGGGCGAGTACATCAAGCGCACCAAGAATGGCGAACACGACATCAGCCTGATCGGCTGGACCGGTGACAACGGGGATCCGGACAACTGGCTCGGCACGCTGTACAGCTGCGACGCCATCGGCGGCAACAACTACTCCATGTGGTGCGATCCGGCTTACGACAAGCTGATCAAGCAGGCCAAGGTCGTCACCGACCGCGATCAGCGCACCGTGCTCTACAAACAGGCCCAGCAACTGCTCAAGCAGCAAGTGCCGATCACGCCTGTCGCTCACTCGACGGTCAACCAGCCACTGAGCACCAAAGTCGAAGGGTTCAAGGTGAGCCCGTTTGGTCGCAACGTGTTTTCGGGTGTCAGCATCGATTAAACACAAAACCGATTAGCCGCAATGCTGAGGGGGCCGTCTACCCCCTCACGCAAGCGCTTTGCCGAAATTCGCCAATCAGGCCTTTTGCAAACGTTTGCGATGCGTGAATGAGTTCTAAACCAATAACCGGCCAACCCAAAAAAGCCGGCATAAAAAGAAAGTAAAGGAGCTTCACCCATGAAACTGAGCAATACCGCGATATTGGCCTTGGCCATCAGCAGCATCACCGCCACGGCTTACGCGGAAACCCAAAGCCAGGCGTTCACCCCGGTGACCGTCAACGAGAAGAGCGCCCAGGCTGAAGCCACCGGCTTCCTCGAAGGTCAGTCGATCAGCGGCTCGACCCGTAACTGGTACGCCAACGAACAACTGAAACGCGGCGGCAAGTTCACCTATCGCAAGGATGGCGTGGCCACCCCGACCGACCGCCGTATCAACTGGGTGCAAGGCACCATCGTCAAGTACAACTCGGGCTTCACCGAAGGCACCGTCGGTTTCAGCACCGAAGTAGCGGCGTACAACGCCATCGCGCTGGAGCGTGACCGCGAGAACCTGGCGTCCAACAATGGTGGCGCACCGGGCACCCGTCCAGGCGCGGGCAACAACCGTACCCTGACCCGTGAAGGCGGCGAAGCCCAGGGCCAGTGGAGCAAAGTCGGCCTGGCCAACGTCAAGGCGCGCATCTCCAACACCACCCTGACCGCCGGCCGCATGAACTTCAGCAGCCCGCAGGTCGACGTGATCGGCAACCGTCCGCTGCCATCGAGCTTCGAAGGTGTTGCGATCCACAGCGAAGAGCTGAACAACCTGTCCTTCGACCTGGCCTCGTTCGACCGCGTTTCGCCGCGTACCGAAGAAAGCCTGAGCAAGTTCCGCTCCGAATACGGCGCGATCGATGCCGAAGCCGACCACGTCCACACCGGCGGCATCTCGTACCAGCCGTTCGCCAGCCTGACCACCAGTCTGTGGGGCACCCAGGCCGAAGACCTGTGGAACCAGTACTACTTCGGCGCCACCCACGTGCTGGGTGACAGCTCCGTTCTGGCTCTGACCACCGGTCTGAACTACTACAAGACCGTGGACGAAGGTAAGAAAAAACTGGGTGAAATCGACAACGACACCTACTCCCTGTCGTTCGGTCTGACTCACCAGGCGCATACCCTGACCTTCTCCTACCAGGAAGTGAACGGTAACGAGTACTTCGACTACCTGCACGAAACCAACGGTATCTACCTGGCCAACTCCCTGCTGTCGGACTTCAACGGCCCGAACGAGAAATCCTTCCAGGTGGCCTACGGTCTGAACATGGCCGAATACGGCGTGCCAGGCCTGAAGTTCAACATCTACCAGGCCCGCGGCTGGGGCATCGACGGCACTCACTACAAGGGTGGCGGCTACGACGGCGTGCAGTCGATGGACGGCGAGCACCACTATGAATACGGCATCGGTGCCGCTTATGCCGTACAGAGCGGTCCTCTGAAAGCCACCACCGTTCGCGCGACCTACACCGCGCACCGCGCGAGCGAGAACCAGGCTGACGGCAGCATCAACGAGTTCCGTCTGGTGACCACCGTTCCATTCAACATCCTGTAAAAACGCCAGCCGACGGCTGACTCAGTGACGAGTCGGCCGTTCGGCTTTTTGTCTTCAACCGATTGCAGAGGGTTCTTGATGAAAATGCTTCCCCTACGTGCGGCCATCGCGGCTGCGTTGCTGAGTGTCGCTGTCGGCGTCTCGGCCAAACCCTTGGTGGTCTGCACCGAAGCCAGCCCGGAAGGCTTCGATATGGTCCAGTACACGACTGCAGTCACTGCCGACGCGGTGGCCGAAACCATCTTCAACCGTCTGGCGGACTTCAAGCCCGGCACCACCGAAGTGATTCCGGCACTGGCCGAGTCCTGGGACATCAGCGAAGACGGCCTGACCTACACGTTCCACCTGCGCAAAGGCGTCAAGTTTCACACCACCGAATATTTCAAGCCGACCCGCGACATGAATGCCGACGACGTGGTCTGGAGTTTCCAGCGTCAGCTGGACCCGAATCACCCGTGGCACAAGCTGTCGAGCGTGGGCTTCCCGTACTTTGAAAGCATGGGCTTCAAGGAACTGCTGAAAAGCGTCGAGAAAGTCGACGACAACACCGTCAAGTTCACCCTGACCCGTCGCGAAGCGCCGTTCCTGGCCGACATCGCCATGGCGTTCTCCTCGATCTACCCGGCCGAATACGCCGACCAGTTGCTCAAGGCCAACAAGACTGGCGACCTGAACAACAAACCAGTCGGCACTGGCCCGTTCATCTTCCAGCGTTACGCCAAGGACGCCCAGGTTCGCTTCAAGGCCAACCCGGACTACTTCCGCGGCAAGGCCCCGGCTGACGCGTTGATCCTGGCGATTGCCACCGACAACAACGTGCGTTTGCAGAAGCTCAAGGCCAATGAGTGCCAGATTGCGCTGTATCCGAAACCGGATGACATCCCGAGCATCAAGAAAGACAGCAATCTGAAAGTCGATGAAATGGACGCGATGACCGTCTCGTACATCGCCATGAACACCACGCACAAGTACATCAGCGACGTGCGGGTGCGCAAAGCGATCGACATCGCCTTCGACAAGGAAGCCTACGTCAACGCCCTGTTCGGCAAAGGCAACGCCTCGGTCGCGGTCAACCCGTACCCGCCGACCCTGCTGGGCTACAACCACGACCTGAAGAACCCGCCGCGCGACCTCGACGCCGCCCGCAAGCTGCTCAAGGAAGCCGGCGTACCGGAAGGCACCGTGTTTACCCTGTTTACCCGCAACGGCGGCGGCCCGACCAACCCGAACCCGATGCTCGGCGCGCAGATGATGCAGGCTGACCTGGCGAAAGTCGGGATCAAGATCGACATCCGCGTGATGGAATGGGGCGAGATGCTCAAACGCGCCAAGGCCGGCGAGCACGACATGGTTTCGGCCGGATGGGCGGGCGACAACGGCGACCCGGATAACTTCCTGACGCCTATGCTCAGTTGCGAAGCCGCCAAGAACGGCGAAAACTACGCTCGCTGGTGTAACGAGAAATTCCAGGCCCTGCTCGACGAAGCACGGGCTAAAGTAGATCCGGCCGAACGCGCCAAACTGTATGAAGAAGCGCAAGTCATCTTCAATCAGGACCAACCGTGGATCAGCATGGCCCACACCCGCATGTTCACCGCAATGCGCAACAACGTAGAGGGTTATCACATCAGCCCTCTGACAACCAATAACTTCGCCACCACCCAGGTGAAGTAGATAAGAAACTCCCGGCGACCCTGACCCCAGGATCGCCGGGCACGCCTAACCGGCTGATGAGGTACCACACACGATGTTTAGTTTTATTGCCCGCCGACTGGGGTTATTGATCCCCACGTTTTTCGGCATCACCTTGCTGACTTTCGCGTTGATTCGCATGATTCCCGGCGACCCCGTGGAAGTGATGATGGGCGAACGTCGGGTCGACCCCGAAATGCACGCTCAGGCAATGGAACGCCTCGGTCTGAACAAACCGTTGTACGCCCAGTACCTGGACTACATCGGCAAACTGGCCCATGGCGACCTCGGCGAATCCCTGCGCACCCGTGAGAGCGTATGGACCGAGTTCACCTCCCTCTTCCCGGCGACCCTGGAACTGTCCATGGCCGCCCTGCTGTTCGCCGGTATCCTGGGCCTCCTGGCCGGGGTGATTGCGGCCCTCAAGCGAGGATCCCTGTTCGACCACGGGGTGATGGGCATCTCCCTCGCGGGTTATTCGATGCCGATTTTCTGGTGGGGCCTGATCCTCATCATGTTCTTCTCGGTGAGCTTGGGCTGGACCCCGGTGTCCGGGCGGATCGACCTGCTCTACGACATCGAGCCGCGCACCGGTTTCATGCTGATCGACACCCTGCTGGCCGATGACATGGGCGCGTTCCTCGATGCCCTGCACCACCTGATCCTGCCGGCCATCGTGCTGGGCACCATTCCGCTGGCGGTGATCGCGCGGATGACCCGTTCGTCGATGCTCGAAGTATTGCGTGAAGACTACATCCGTACCGCCAAGGCCAAAGGCCTGTCGCCGTCGCGCGTGGTGTTCGTGCACGGCCTGCGCAATGCGCTGATTCCGGTACTGACCGTGGTCGGCCTGCAAGTCGGCACCCTGCTGGCCGGTGCGGTCCTGACCGAAACCATCTTCTCCTGGCCCGGCATCGGTAAATGGCTGATCGAAGCCATCGGCGCCCGGGACTACCCGGTTGTGCAAAACGGCATCCTGTTAATCGCCTGCCTGGTGATTCTGGTCAACTTCGTGGTGGACATCCTCTACGGCTTTGCCAACCCACGCATCCGTCATCAGCGCTGAGGTCAATACCCATGAGCACTCCAACTTCCTCAGTAGCCACCGCCGCCACCGCCGTGGATCAAAGTCTGCTGTACCCGTCACCGTACAAAGAGTTCTGGCAGGCCTTCGCCAAGAACAAGGGCGCCGTCGCCGGCCTGCTGTTCATGCTGCTGGTGATCTTCTGCGCGATCTTCGCGCCGTGGGTCGCCCCGCATAACCCGAGCGAGCAATACCGTGACTTCCTGCTGACGCCGCCGGCGTGGCTCGAAGGCGGGCAGATGCAATTCCTGCTCGGCACCGATGAACTGGGTCGCGACCTGCTGTCGCGGCTGATCCAGGGTTCGCGCCTGTCGCTGCTGATCGGTCTGTCGTCGGTGGTGATGTCGCTGATCCCGGGGATCCTGCTGGGTCTGTTCGCCGGTTTCTTCCCGAAAATGATCGGCCCGACCATCATGCGTCTGATGGACATCATGCTTGCCCTGCCGTCGCTGCTGCTGGCCGTGGCGATCGTCGCCATCCTCGGCCCAGGCCTGATCAACACCGTGATCGCGATTGCCGTGGTGTCGCTGCCGTCCTACGTGCGTCTGACCCGTGCCGCCGTGATGGGTGAGCTGAACCGCGACTACGTGACCGCCGCGCGCCTGGCCGGTGCCGGTCTGCCACGCCTGATGTTCATCACCGTGCTGCCGAACTGCATGGCGCCGCTGATCGTTCAGGCGACCCTGAGCTTCTCCTCGGCGATCCTCGATGCCGCCGCCCTGGGCTTCCTCGGCCTCGGCGTCCAGCCGCCAACCCCTGAGTGGGGCACCATGCTGGCTTCGGCCCGCGACTACATCGAACGCGCCTGGTGGGTGGTGAGTCTGCCTGGTTTGACCATTTTGCTCAGCGTGCTGGCAATCAACTTGATGGGCGACGGCCTGCGCGATGCGCTGGACCCGAAACTCAAGAACGCCGCCTGAGGAGATTCCCATGTCACTGTTAGAAATCAAGAATCTCAACGTTCGCTTCGGCGACAAGAACGCCACCCCGGTCGTCGACGGCCTCGACCTGAAAGTCGACAAGGGCGAAGTCCTGGCGATCGTGGGCGAGTCGGGTTCCGGCAAGTCCGTGACCATGATGGCGCTGATGGGCCTGATCGAGCACCCGGGGATCGTCACCGCCGACTCACTGAGCTTCGACGGCAAGAACATGCTCAAGCTGAACAACCGCCAGCGTCGGCAGATCGTCGGCAAAGACCTGGCGATGGTGTTCCAGGACCCGATGACCGCGCTGAACCCGAGCTACACCGTCGGTTTCCAGATCGAAGAAGTGCTGCGCCTGCACCTGAAAATGTCCGGCAAGCAAGCGCGCAAGCGTGCGATCGAACTGCTGGAAAAAGTCGAAATCCCGGGCGCCGCCAGCCGCATGGACGCCTACCCGCACCAACTGTCCGGCGGTATGAGCCAGCGTGTGGCGATTGCCATGGCGATTGCCGGCGAGCCGAAACTGCTGATCGCGGACGAACCGACCACCGCACTCGACGTAACGATCCAGGCACAGATCATGGATCTGCTGCTGGCGTTGCAGAAAGAGCAGAACATGGGCCTGGTGCTGATCACCCACGACCTCGCCGTGGTGGCCGAAACCGCCCAGCGCGTGTGCGTGATGTACGCCGGTCAAGCCGTTGAAGTCGGACAGGTGCCGCAACTGTTCGACATCCCGGCCCACCCGTACAGCGAAGCGCTGCTCAAGGCGATTCCGGAACACAGCCAGGGTGCCGAGCGTCTGGCCACTCTGCCAGGCATCGTTCCCGGCCGTTACGACCGCCCGCAAGGCTGCCTGCTGTCGCCGCGCTGCCCGTACGTGCAGGACAGCTGCCGCGCGCAGCGTCCGACCCTTGACCCGAAAAGCAACAGCCTCGCCCGCTGCTTCTATCCGTTGAACCAGGAGGTGGCGTAATGGCCGTCGTACTTACCGCCCGCGACCTGACCCGTCACTACGAAGTCTCCCGTGGCCTGTTCAAGGGCCACGCCACCGTGCGCGCCCTCAACGGCGTGTCGTTCGAGCTGGAAGCCGGCAAGACCCTCGCCGTCGTCGGTGAATCGGGCTGCGGCAAATCCACCCTCGCCCGCGCCCTGACCCTGATCGAGGAGCCGTCGTCCGGCTCGCTGAAAATCGCCGGGCAAGAAGTGGCCGGCGCCGACAAGGCTCAGCGCAAACAACTACGCAAAGACGTGCAGATGGTGTTCCAGAGCCCGTACGCTTCGTTGAACCCACGGCAGAAAATCGGCGATCAACTGGCCGAGCCGCTGTTGATCAACACCAACCTGTCGGCCGCCGAGCGTCGCGAGAAAGTCCAGGCGATGATGAAGCAGGTCGGCTTGCGTCCCGAGCACTACCAGCGTTATCCGCACATGTTCTCCGGCGGTCAGCGTCAGCGTATCGCGCTGGCCCGCGCCATGATGTTGCAACCGAAAGTGCTGGTGGCGGACGAACCGACTTCCGCACTGGACGTGTCGATCCAGGCGCAGGTGCTGAACCTGTTCATGGACATGCAGCAGGAGTTCAACACCGGTTACGTGTTCATCTCGCACAACCTGGCGGTGGTGCAGCACGTGGCGGATGACGTGATGGTGATGTACCTCGGTCGCCCGGTGGAAATCGGTCCGAAGCACGACATTTATGCCCGTCCTCTGCACCCGTACACCCAGGCGCTGCTGTCGGCGACTCCGACCATCCATCCGGATCCGGACAAGCCGAAAATCAAGATTGTCGGCGAGCTGCCCAACCCGCTGAACCCACCGCCTGGCTGCGCGTTCCACAAGCGCTGCCCGTACGCCACCGCGCGTTGCAGCAGCGAAGAGCCGGCCCTGCGCCAGCTCGACACGCGTCAGGTCGCGTGCCACTACGCCGAGCAATTCCTCGACGGCGCGGCATGAAAAAACCCGCCCCGTTTCCCGGGGCGGGTTGTTGATGAGTTGACCAAACCCCTTCTGCCCCGATTGCGCATCGATCGGGAAAGAAGGGGTTTTCTTTTGCCCGGAATCTACGTCTGGCTGTCGCCTTCGTCCGGATCGTCGGTGTCCGGCTCATCGGTGGTCGAGTCGTCATCGTTGGCGCTGCCACCCTGGCCCTCATCGCCCGGCTCGGACTCCGACTTGGCCAGCATCAGCCCACTGTGCCCAATCTGTCCGCTGGAGGCCTGGGTATCGTGATCCTCGCACTCGGCCCAGGCCGTCGCGGTGCCGAGGGACAGCATCACCATCACTTTCAACAGCAGCAAAACGCGTAGCAACCTGTTTTTCATAGCCGAGTCCATCCTGTTCCAGGTGAGAAATTCATGCCGACCTGACGCTGATTGAAATCTAGTTCCGATCCGCCGGGTTCACCAGATAGGACGCTAACCAATGCCCGGAAATGCCATGCGTGGACAGACCGCTTTTGAATAACGCTCATAACCGGATCGGCTAAGCGTCTGCGCCTTGTGTGGCTCGAATGCGGGTGGCCTGATAAATCAGCGGCACTGACAGCAACGCAAGCACGGCACTCGCCAGCCAGACACTGTGGCCGCCGAACTGACCATAGAGCTGCCCACCCAGCACCGGCGACAGCAGCGAACTCGCACTCCAGGCCATGAAAAACAAGCCAAAGTAACGGCCGCTTTTTCCGGTTTGCGCATGCTGCATCACCAGCACGTTCAACGGTGGCATGAACAACGCCTCCCCCAACGTCCAGATCACCGTCGAGAGGCAGGCATAAAACAACCCGGAACCCAGCGGCAACATGCCGAGCCCGAGCGCCAGCAGCACACAACCGGCGATCAACGGCCGGCGCGCGCCCCAGCGTTCCCCCCAGTGCGACATGGGAATCTGCAGCGCCACCACCAGAATCGCGTTGATCGCGAACTGCCAGCCGATGGCCTCGGTGCTCAAGCGGTAGTAGTCGCGAAGGTAGTTGCCCAAGGTGCTGTAGACCGTGTCGAAAGCCATGCCGAGAAGGACGGTCGCCGCCAGCAGCCAGAGAAAAGGCTTGTCGCGATAGGGCAGACCCGAACCCGACAGCACCTGCGGCGCCTCGTCAGCGATCAATACCGACCGGCTCCAGGTTGTGCGGACAAACCAGAGCAATGCCAGCAGCGTGAGCCCGGCGCTGATGAAAAACACCCAGCGAAAATCCATCTGCGCCAGAACACCGCCCGCCACACCCGCAGCGGCCATCCCGAGGTTCCGGGCGATGCGACTCAAGGCCTGCGCCCGTGGGCGCTGCGCGACCTCGCAATACTCCATGATCAGTCGCTGATGCAAAGTACGGATCGCCCCGTCGAGAGTACCGCTGAGCAACAGCAAACCGGCCAGTAATGGCACTTGCGTGACCAGCCCCAGCAACACCAGAACCCACGCAGAGACAAAGAACAGCGCCGCCGTCAGTCGCGCCGTGCGCACGTGATCACTGAGCCACCCGCCGAGCATCGAACCGATCAGCAGACCACCGCCATATGCCGACAGCAGCCAGCCGACGGTTTCGATCGCCAGCCCCAGCTCCTGCCGCAAGTACAACGCCATGAACAGCTTGACCATGCTGCTCAGGCGATTGATGAACAGCAGCGCCGCCAGCACCCAGGCCATCAGGCTGAAATAACCGTTGGGCCGAAGCAGATGAGCGAGCCTCCCTGTCATTCGATTGCTCCCTTGTTGATCGGACCAGACGCACTGCGCCCGACTTGAATGAGTTCGCATACTTGATCAACACGCAAAAAAAAGCCCACTGTTTTATCAGTGGGCTTTCGGGTCTCGCCAGTCAGCGCTTAGTGGTGCTCACGGGTCGCACGGAATTTCACGTCCGGCCAGCGCTCTTCCATCAGGGCCAGGTTGACGCGGGTCGGTGCGAGGTAGGTCAGGTGACCGCCGCCGTCCAGTGCCAGGTTTTCCACGGCCTTGTTGGAGAATTCCTCAAGCTTCTTCTTGTCGCTGCATTCGATCCAGCGCGCGGAGTACACGGTGATCGGCTCGTAGGAGCACTCGACCTTGTATTCCTCTTTCAGGCGGCTGGCGACCACATCGAACTGCAGCACACCGACGGCGCCGAGGATGATGTCGTTGCTGCGTTCCGGGAAGAACACCTGAGTCGCGCCTTCTTCGGCCAGCTGTTGCAGGCCCTGGCGCAGTTGCTTGGATTTCAGCGGATCGCGCAGGCGTACGCGGCGGAACAGTTCCGGGGCGAAGTGCGGGATACCGGTGAAGCCCAGGCTTTCGCCTTCGCTGAAGGTGTCGCCGATCTGGATCGTGCCGTGGTTGTGCAGACCGATGATGTCGCCGGCGTACGCTTCTTCCAGCTGTTCACGCTCGGAGGAGAAGAACGTCAGGGCGTCGCCGATGCGCACGTCCTTGCCGGTACGCACGTGGCGCATCTTCATGCCTTTTTCGTACTTGCCGGAGCAGATACGCATGAAGGCGATGCGGTCGCGGTGTTTCGGGTCCATGTTCGCCTGGATCTTGAAGATGAAGCCCGAGAACTTCTCTTCCACCGGCTCCACGGTGCGCTCGTTGGCTACGCGTGGCAGCGGGCGCGGGGCCCAGTCGACCACGGCGTCGAGTACGTGGTCGACACCGAAGTTGCCGAGTGCGGTACCGAAGAACACCGGCGTCAGTTGACCGTCGATGAACTCCTGCTGGTTGAACTCGTGGCAGGCGCCCTGCACCAGTTCCAGCTGCTCGAGGAAACGATCGTACTCGTCGCCCAGGTGCGCGCGGGCTTCGTCGGAGTCGAGCTTCTCGATGATCTTGGTTTCGGTGCGTTCGTGACCGTGACCGGCGGTGTAGACAATGATGTAGTCGTCGGCCAGGTGGTACACGCCCTTGAAGTCGCGGTAGCAACCGATCGGCCAGGTGATCGGCGCGGCCTTGATCTTCAGGACGGCTTCGATTTCGTCGAGCAGTTCGATCGGGTCGCGGATGTCACGGTCGAGTTTGTTGATGAAGCTGACGATCGGCGTGTCACGCAGACGGCAGACGTCCATCAGCGCGATGGTACGTGGCTCTACACCTTTACCGCCGTCGAGAACCATCAGGGCCGAGTCAACCGCAGTCAGGGTGCGGTAGGTGTCTTCGGAGAAGTCTTCGTGGCCCGGGGTGTCGAGCAGGTTGATCATGTGTTCGCGATACGGGAACTGCATGACCGACGTGGTGATCGAGATGCCCCGCTGCTTTTCCATCTCCATCCAGTCGGATGTCGCGTGGCGGTCGGATTTACGGGATTTCACCGTACCGGCCACCGCAATCGCCTTGCCCATCAGCAAGAGCTTTTCGGTGATGGTGGTTTTACCGGCATCGGGGTGAGAAATAATGGCGAAAGTGCGGCGTTTCGCGACTTCGGCGGCCTGTCTGGTCATGGGAAATCGCCTGGCGGTGATTCAAAAAAGGGCGGCGATTATAGCCCAACTCGATTCAATAACCGAACCGTTGAGCACATTAAGGGTGGCCAAATGCTGCCTCAGATGGGAACCTTTTAAAGCACGGAGACGTCCATCCCCTGTTACGACAATTCGTCAGGGGCTGAAAAATCAGCAAGTTAGCCTGACGAGGCTGCGCTCATGGCTCGCTTTCAGACCGCTTTTGCCGGGCTGAAAAAAAGCTGCTTCTCGCGAACGCTGACTTCGGCAGCCAGGAATGGCCTTGCCACACGGAGCAGCGCTCGCCGACTAAAAAAAGGAGTCCGCCTGTGGCTATCCGCTATGGCAAAGGGCTGATGGGAGGTGCGGTGGTGATCGCGCTCCTGGCCCTGCTGGTCCACTGGATCGGCATCAACACGATCGAACACTACCGCGACGATTTGTTGTTTTACCTGCAAGCTCATCTGATTCTCGTCCTCGCTTCAATGCTGGCCGCCCTGGTCGTGGGCATTCCCGCCGGTATCTTCCTGAGCCGCCCGACCATGGTCGGCCGCGCCGAACGCTTCATGCAGATCTTCAACATCGGCAACACCGTGCCTCCGCTGGCCGTGCTCGCCATTGCCCTGGGGATTCTCGGCATCGGCAGCGGCCCGGCGATCTTCGCTTTGTTCCTCGCCTCGCTTTTGCCGATTGTGCGCAACACCTATGAAGGCCTGAAAAACGTCCAGGGCTCACTGAAAGAAGCCGCCGTCGGCATCGGCATGACTCCGCGCCAGGTGCTGTGGAAAGTCGAGTTGCCCAACGCCGTGCCGATCATCGTCGGTGGTGTGCGGGTGGCGCTGGCGATCAACGTCGGTACGGCGCCGCTGGCCTTCCTGATCGGCGCCAACAGCCTTGGCAGCCTGATCTTCCCCGGCATCGCCCTGAACAATCAGCCGCAACTGCTGCTCGGCGCCGCGTGCACCGCGCTGCTGGCCCTGCTGCTCGATGGCGTGGTCACCCTCGCCAGCCGCCTCTGGCTGGAACGCGGTTTGCGCCCGTCTTAAGGCTTTTGCGAAGGAATGAACATGAAACGACTTAGCTTGATCTTAGGCTGCGCCCTGCTTTTCGCAGGATTGGCCCAGGCGGCGGAAAAGCCGCTCATTCGTCTCGGCGCCCGGGTGTTCACCGAGCAGACCCTGCTCGCGGAAATCACCGCGCAATACCTGCGCAGCAAAGGCTACGACGCGCAGATCACCGGCGGCCTGGGCAGCAACCTCGCCCGCAGCGCCCACGAAAGCGGGCAGCTGGACATGCTCTGGGAATACACCGGCGTGTCGCTGGTGGCCTACAACCATGTCACCGAAAAACTCGACAGCGAACAGTCCTACGCCCGGGTCAAAGAGCTCGACGCGAAAAAGGGTCTGGTCTGGCTGACACCGTCGAAATTCAGCAACACCTACGCCCTCGCCCTGCCAAAAAAGGTCGCCGAGGAATATCCGCAGATCAACAACATCAGTCAGTTGAACGATGTGCTGCGCAGCGAGGCCAAGACCAATCACCTGGTGGCGCTGGACACCGAGTTCGCCAACCGCTCCGACGGTCTGGACGGCATGGTCAAGCTCTACGACATGAACCTGACCCGCAAGAACATCCGGCAGATGGACGCAGGTTTGGTCTACACCGCCCTGCGCAACGGTCAGGTGTTTGCCGGTCTGGTCTACACCACCGACGGTCGCCTCAACGCGTTCGGGCTGAAGCTGCTGGAAGACGACAAGCATTACTTCCCGGACTACACCGCTGCGCCGGTGGTGCGTCAGGCCTATCTCGACGCGCACCCGAAACTGGCGGAGCAACTCAAGCCACTGGCCGAACTGTTCGACGACGAAACCATGCGCCAGCTCAACGCGCGGGTCGATGTCGATCACGAAAGCCCGTCGAAAGTCGCTGCCGATTTCCTGCGCCAGCATCCACTGAACTAAAGGAGGAAAAGTCATGGAATTTTTGAACGCCTTTTCCCACCTCGACTGGCAGCAGGTGATGCACCTGACCTGGCAGCACATCACGCTGGTCGGCATCGCCGTCAGCCTGGCGATCCTCATCGGCGTGCCGCTGGGCATCCTGATGACGCGCTTCCCGAGCCTCGCCGGTCCCTTGCAGGCCAGCGCCACGGTGTTGCTGACCGTGCCGTCGATTGCCCTGTTCGGCCTGCTGCTGCCGTTCTACTCGAAATTCGGCCAGGGCCTTGGCCCGATGCCGGCGATCACCGCCGTGTTCCTTTATTCACTGCTGCCGATCATGCGCAACACCTACCTCGCCCTGACCGGCGTCGAACCGGGCATCCGTGAAGCCGCACGCGGCATCGGCATGACCTTCGGCCAGCGCCTGCGCATGGTCGAGTTACCGATTGCGGTGCCGGTGATCCTCGCCGGCGTGCGCACCGCCGTGGTGATGAACATCGGCGTGATGACCATCGCCGCGACCATCGGCGCCGGCGGTCTCGGTGTGCTGATCCTCGCCTCCATCAGCCGCAGCGACATGTCGATGCTCATCGTCGGCGCGCTGCTGGTCAGTCTTCTGGCGATCTTCGCCGACCTCATTTTGCAGTGGCTGCAACGTTCGCTGACTCCAAAAGGACTCCTCAAATGATCGAACTTCAAAACCTCAGCAAGACCTTCCAAAGCAACGGCAAAGATGTGAAAGCCGTGGACTCGGTAAGCCTGACCGTCAATGAAGGCGAAATCTGTGTGTTCCTCGGGCCATCGGGTTGCGGCAAAAGCACCACACTGAAAATGATCAACCGCCTGATCAAGCCGACCTCGGGCAAGATCCTGATCAACGGCGAAGACACCACCGACCTCGACGAAGTGACCCTGCGCCGCAACATCGGTTACGTGATTCAGCAGATCGGTCTGTTCCCGAACATGACTATCGAAGAAAACATCGTGGTGGTGCCGAAACTGCTCGGCTGGGACAAACAGAAATGCCACGACCGTGCCCGCGAGCTGATGAGCATGATCAAGCTTGAACCCAAGCAGTATCTGCATCGTTATCCGCGTGAACTGTCCGGTGGCCAGCAGCAACGGATCGGCGTGATCCGCGCGCTGGCGGCAGATGCACCGCTGCTGCTGATGGACGAACCGTTCGGCGCGGTCGACCCGATCAACCGCGAGATGATTCAGAACGAATTCTTTGAGATGCAGCGTGCGCTGAACAAGACCGTGATCATGGTCAGCCACGACATCGACGAAGCGATCAAGCTGGGCGACAAGATCGCAATCTTCCGCGCCGGCAAGCTGTTGCAGATTGACCACCCGGACACCCTGCTCGCCCATCCGGCGGACGATTTTGTCAGCAACTTCGTCGGCCAGGACAGCACCCTCAAACGCCTGCTGCTGGTGAAAGCCGAAGACGCCGCGGACAACGCGCCGTCGGTGAGCCCGGAAACCCCGGTGGCCGATGCGCTGGAGTTGATGGACGAGCATGACCGTCGTTATGTCGTCGTCACTGACGCGGAGAACAAGGCGCTGGGTTATGTGCGCCGTCGTGATCTGCATCGTCAGACCGGCACCTGTGCGCAATTCCTGCGCGAGTTCAACGCCACGGCGGCGTACGACGAGCATTTGCGCATCCTGTTGTCGCGCATGTACGAGTTCAATCGGGCATGGTTGCCGGTGATGGATGCCGAGCGAGTGTTCCTCGGCGAGGTCACGCAAGAGTCGATTGCGGCATACCTGAGTTCGGGTCGTTCACGCGGAATGAAGACCAATATTGTGTCGCCAGCCGAGGCGGTGGCCTGATCAAAAGCAAAAGGGCTGTTCGACAGCCCTTTTTTCGACCGCCGGAACCTGAGAGCCGTGATTTTTTCGCCGACGATGAGCCGGCAAGAAATATCAACACATCATAAGGCTGAACCCGGCCAAGGATGTCAGCGTTAACCGGCAACTTCCCCCTCACCTCCCCTTCTCGCCGCCAACGTCGCCGATGTTGAAGTGATCGTACTTATCCATGACTTGGCGCGCATCAGCTTCGAACGTGCAGGTATTTTTAACACCTGAAAATTATTGCGGAACATCTGACCGTCATCTCGGTCGGCTACAAAGAGTGATATCCGCGACGCACGTCAGAAGCGTGCAAAAACGCGACATTTTTAGTTGATCTCAGGCCCCTCACGCCCTAAAGTTCGCGCCGAACGTCCATGCTGGAAACGATCCATCCGGCTCAAGTACTGACGACGAGACAGCAAGGCCAAGGGAAAGAAAGACTACATTTCCCATGGCCTTTTTGCTTTCGGCGACATGCCTTGGGAAGTAGGCGAACCAAAGTGGGGATACGGAGGGCGTTCATTTGCACCCATTGTTTTTACGAGTTTGCCAATAGGAGCTCCCAGCATGTCGATCCAGGTCGAAGACTATTTCGCGCGCGAAACCTTTCAGAAAATGAAGGCGTTCGCCGACAAACAGGAAACCCCGTTCGTGGTGATCGACACCGCGATGATCGCCCAGGCCTATGACGACCTGCGCGCCGGTTTCGAATTCGCCAAGGTCTACTACGCGGTCAAGGCCAACCCGGCCGTCGAGATCATCGACCTGCTCAAAGAGAAAGGTTCGAGCTTCGACATCGCCTCGATCTATGAGCTGGACAAAGTGCTGAGCCGTGGCGTCAGCGCGGACCAGATCAGCTACGGCAACACCATCAAGAAATCCAAGGACATTCGCTACTTCTACGAGAAGGGCGTGCGTCTGTTCGCCACCGACTCGGAAGCCGACCTGCGCAACATCGCCAAGGCCGCACCGGGCGCCAAAGTCTATGTGCGCATCCTGACCGAAGGCTCGACCACGGCCGACTGGCCACTGTCGCGCAAATTCGGCTGCCAGACCGACATGGCCATGGACCTGCTGATCCTCGCCCGCGACCTGGGCCTGGTGCCTTACGGCATCTCGTTCCACGTCGGTTCGCAACAGCGCGACATCAGCGTCTGGGACGCGGCGATCGCCAAGGTCAAAGTGATCTTCGAACGCCTGAAGGAAGAAGACGGCATCCACCTCAAGCTGATCAACATGGGCGGTGGCTTCCCGGCCAACTACATCACCCGTACCAACAGCCTGGAAACCTACGCCGAAGAAATCATCCGCTTCCTGAAGGAAGACTTCGGTGATGACCTGCCGGAAATCATTCTGGAGCCGGGCCGTTCGCTGATCGCCAACGCCGGCATCCTGGTCAGCGAAGTGGTGCTGGTCGCGCGTAAATCCCGCACCGCCGTCGAGCGTTGGGTTTATACCGATGTGGGCAAATTCTCGGGCCTGATCGAAACCATGGACGAAGCGATCAAGTTCCCGATCTGGACCGAGAAGAAAGGCGAGATGGAAGAAGTCGTGATCGCCGGCCCGACCTGCGACAGCGCCGACATCATGTACGAAAACTACAAGTACGGCCTGCCGCTGAACCTGGCGATCGGTGATCGTCTGTACTGGCTGTCGACCGGTGCGTACACCACCAGTTACAGCGCCGTAGAGTTCAACGGCTTCCCGCCGCTGAAATCGTTCTACGTGTAAGCGACGCTTCAACTGAAAAGGCCCATGCATGCATGGGCCTTTTTTATTTGCGCAGCCAGATCTCAAGATGATTGAGCATTGTCATGAACTCATCGGCGCCCTCTTGCGCGGCGACCAGGTGAAAATTCAACTCGCCGAGTTTCGACGCGCGCTCTGCCCTCAATAAGTCATTGAACAGCATGTCTATGCGCAAGCCGGTTTCTTCGAGAAACACGCTGATGTGCGAACTCACGGAAGCCAATCCGCTAAACAACCCGGCAATATCAACTTTGTATTCTGCGGCTCTGACGAGCGGATCCGCTGACGAATAAGCCACGTCCCAAACCGGCGTCGTGCGCACTTCACGAAACAACTCCTCGACCACCGTCGGCTGGGTATGACACTGGCACGAGCGATGATCCATTGCTCTGCCAAATACCGACTTGAGACCGAACGACTCGTCATGCACCTCGGCGATGGTGTATTTCAGTTGGCGAATCGCCGCCCTCAGCGAGGAAAAACGAAGCGCCAGTTCGTGAACGAGGTCCGGGACATCGGTTGGGGGAAACAACTTCCAGGTCGGCGACCTGGATAAGCTGTACAACTTGAAATCCACCTGACTGAGAGGCTCGTTCCTTGACGTATTGCGGGTGATTTCCAGCGTTTCGGCGGTGAACGTAGCGAGATCCGCGACGTAAGTACTGCACAGGCGCCGAGCCTCGTCGGTACGCTGCCAGAACGCCTGCAAGTAGCCTGCATTGAAACTGGCGTTGTTCAAACGCGAATCGCTGGCCAGTACCGCCAGTTGATGACCGCTGACTCTGCGACGCTCAAACACCAAAGGAATATTGTTGAAGGTGGGGTGAAGAGAACCGAGGAAACTTGTGTATCGATCCAGCACGCGTCGTTGCGCTGTGGAGAATTCATAGGCAAGTGTTTTCATGAGTGGCAGGGAAGCGGTGGACATGTCGCCCACCGCCTCGACTCCTTACTGCTGAACAGTTTTCAGGTACTGCCTGAAGTCGGCAATTCGGGTGATTGCTTCAGCCGTTCGCCGCTCGACCGGCTGCGACTTGTCTTGCTTGAAGTCCCGGGCGAGAGACTCAATCCGGGTTACCAGATTCGAGAACTCATTCACGTATCCCCAGCGCTCGTCGTCCAGTTGGTCGAGGACTCGCACCAGCTGAATCTTTCCATCGATCTGTTCAATCTCGTTGATGAGCTTCTTCAACTGCGCCCTTAGGTCAGCCGCTTTTTCCTTGAGCTTGTTGTAAGCCGCCAGCATGTTCAGATAGGAAATGGCCTCACCGATGCCCGAGATCATTTTTTTCAAGGTATCAATCGCGAACAGTGCAACCTGAACCTGCGGTGGCGCCAGCCCCAGTGCTTTCAGGTTATCCAGGGTCAATCGGGCTTCCTGACCGATTTTCTCCACCCCGGCTTTCGCGATCAGCTCGAGCGCTTCAGACACCGATTTCATCTGCTTCTCGAAATCGGCGAACTTATCTTCAGACTTGACCTTCAGTGCCTCCGTGAAGGCCCGATCCTGTTGCAGGGTTACGATCCATTGCGCCGAAGCCGACCGGTCATAGGCGGTACTCAAGTCGTTGTGGGTCACCTTCAAATCGGCCGCGTATTCGGCGACTTTCATCGAAACATTCTTGAGCTCGCTTTCCATTTCCTCGTGGATTTCATCCGCGTCTTCCGGATATTCGAGAAGTTCGATCTGAGCTGTCTTCAGCTTGTTCTGCGCACGCTCCAGATTGATCCCTGTCGTCTGGGCCTGATCACGAAGTTCAAATGTGGCTTCCCGGATAGCGACCGTCAGCCCATTCATTGTGCGGACGGTACCCGGCAGATAATTGAACTGTTCGCCCAGCATCTGCGCAGTGACATTACTTGTTTGAACAGCCGCAGCGTGAGCGCGTAACGCAGCGCCATCAAAATCCGAAACGGCTGGATTATTATTTAGCGAGAACATCACTGCTTTACTCCTGAACATCGTGAAACTGCTTCCATACTCTTTATCTGCCGCCGCGAACACGCCCAGCAGTTGATCGGAACTCGCCTGGATCTGCTCCCACGGATCAATAATGCCGAGAATCTGGTTCTTGAACCTCCTCAGGGACGTTGCCTCCTGAAGCAGATCAACTTCTTTGACAGAGGCATATATATAGGTGCTCAGCGCATTCCATACCAGCATCAGGTTTTGCGTAGCGACTTCAGCCTCGATCGCTACATAGCTGAGGTTCTGCAAATCATCGCGCACTTTGTTCAGGGAACTCAGCGTCTGGTTTTTGCTGGCCATTACCTGGTTGGAGGTCTGTTGTTCCGCCTTCAACCGGTTTCGCTCCTTACGGATCTTTTCAGCCTTGACGCCCTGATAGATACCGAGAATCAAACCACCGATATTCAGGGTCGCTGCCGACCTGATCGCTTCTTGAACCAACTGATCATATTGTTTGTTCAGTTCATCGATTTCTTTCGAGCGCTGATCGATTTCGCCCTGCAGGGCCTGGATGTCTGCCTGATAGGTATTGCGCGACACGAACTCCAGTCGCAGCTTGATTTCCGGCAACACGATCTCGCGCATATCAGCGCCGAAACTGTCGATTTCTGACCTGACATCCTCGGCCTTCGCGTGGCACTCCATGACTTTGTCCAGCATGTTATTGAGGTAGGCCTTGATTTCCGGAACATCGCCGGACGGCAAGCCCAGGTCGGGAAGCCCCGGAATCGTGCGCTTCAGCTGCAGATACTCTTCCGGCGTATTGATATCGAATTCTTCCAGGTATCTGGAGGCTTTCAGGTCATCGTAGATTGCTACGATGCCCTTACCCGTACGAATGATGTTGCCGGCAAAAACCCTCAGATCGGTACCCGTGAGCATGATTTTTTCACGCAGCGGGGACCAGCGCTTCGCGTGGTCGTAGGTGTAGGTGAATGTCCGCAGGAAGTCTGTTGCCTTGAGACCAACGCCCCCTGCATCCCCGGCGCCATAGTTCAGATAAGCAACGACGTCCGTCAGCCGAACGGGAAGCGACAGCCCCAGGACTTCATACTTGCGCAGGCTGATAATCTGCTCTTTGGTTAATTGAATACCGGTTTCCCGATTGTATTCTTCACCCTGGCCGAGCGAAGCACTTACAAACATCCGAGGCGCTTTTGCGGCGGCCTCGACAATCTTGTTGTCCATCTTGAATTCCATAAGAGACTCCTTGTCTTCTTCGGATATTTAATAAAAGTCATTTTAGATACGACATCATCGTTCGACTCGTTTCAACTTGAGCGCCGACATCGCAAAACAACCTTAGGACAGCAAGACAACAATCAACAAGCATTCAAATATTAGCAATCAAGACAAACAAGCCACTCACCCGAATACTTATCCGAGAACAGCCATATAAACTTGATAAAACCAAATAACCGCAGAATAAATATTTACAAAGCAACTAACTCTGCCAGCCGCAACTTATAAGCGTCGGCCATGGCGCGGATTTGCGGATGTTGTGCATTCAACAAGGACACACTGGCGACTCGCAGGAAATTCACATTGCCCGCGTCCAGTGCCTTGCGTAGCCAGCCAAGTGCGTCATCGATGCGCCCCTCGTCGGCAAGCACCGCGGCGTGGCTGAACTGCCCCCGAAAATCGCCGCCCTCGGCCGCTCGACGATACCAGTCACGTGCTGTTGGCAGATCTTGTGGGCAGTGACGTCCCTCTTCCAGATACCGGCCCAACAGGTTCATCGACTTGGCATGTCCCGACTCGGCAGCGCGGCGGTACAGGGCGAGGGCCTGCACCTGGTTCTTGGATGTTCCACGCCCGGTAGCGTGCAGGTTTGCCAGGTTGTACATCGCCCAATCCAGCCCCGCGTCGGCGGCCGCCTGGTAATGACGCGCGGCGAGTTCGGCGCTGGCCACACAACCCCATCCGTGTTCATGACAGCGACCGAGCATGTTGCGCGCCATCAGATGACCTTGCCCTGCGGCGATTTCAAACCAGCGCAATGCCAGCGGCTGATCCTGAGCGATCCCGTGACCATCGAGCAGGATCTGCCCGAGCAGCGCCTGCGCTTCCAGCACGCCCTCACCCGCTGCCAGCAGAATCGCCTGAGCCGCACGAGCCGGGCTTTCTTCGAGCATGGCGGTGAGGCGTTCGCCGTCGAGGACTTCTTCGCGACGTAACCGAAAGTCCGCCACTTACACCTCGACCCAGCGACGCAGCAGGTTGTGATAGGTGCCGGTGAGGCGGATCAGCGAAGGGTGATCGGGCATGTCGTGGGTGAGTTGCTGAATCGCGCCATCCATCTCGAACAGCAACGCGCGCTGGCTGTCTTCGCGCACCAGACTTTGCGTCCAGAAGAACGAGGCATAACGCGCCCCGCGAGTGACCGCATTGACCTTGTGCAGGCTGGTGCCGGGGTACAGCACCATGTCGCCGGCGGGCAGTTTCACCCGTTGGGTGCCGAAGGTGTCCTGGATTTCCAGCTCGCCGCCGTCGTAATCCTCGGGCTCGCTGAAGAACAGCGTGGCGGACAAATCCGTGCGCACCCGCTCGATGCTGCCCTTTGGCTGGCGCACCGCGTTGTCGATGTGGAAATCGAAACTGCCGCCCGCCGTGTAGCAGTTGAGTAACGGCGGAAATACTTTGTGCGGCAGTGCAGCCGACATGAACAGCGGATTTTTCCACAGGCGTTCAAGCATCGCGGCGCCGATTTCCTTGGCCAGCGGATGGCCTTCCGGAAGCTGCAGATTGTGCTTGGCCTTGGCCGATTGATAGCCGGCGGTGATCTTGCCATCGGCCCAGTCAGCCTGTTCCAGAGCCTCGCGGATGCGCTGCACTTCTTCTTTCGCGAACAGCCCGGGGATGTGCAGCAGCATGGCAATGTCACCTGATGGCAAAGAGGCGGCAATGGTATTGATTCTTATTGGCTGTGTAAAACCCGCTAGACGAATGAACTGGCAAAAACCGTAAGGTTAAATTGTAAAGAATGTAAATTCAGTGCGAATAACAATATTTCGCAATTGATACGAATACCTGTTTACCCTATATTCCGCCGCCTCAAATCCTTGGGGAGGGGAATAAAAATGGCACGTCAACAAGCACAATTACCGGTCAGTTCACCACGTCTGCTCGCTTCCGCCATCGGCGTGGCAATCACCGCCGGCTCCGCAGGCCACATGGTGTTCGCCGCCGAAAAAACCGACAGCAAAGCCACCGGCAATGCCATCGCCCTGGACGCCACCGCCATCACCGGCGAAGCCCAGGACTCGACGTCCTACCAGGTCGAGAAAGCCTCCTCGCCCAAGTACACCGCGCCGCTGGTCGATACCCCGCGCTCGGTCACCGTTATCCCGCAACAGGTTCTGAAAGACACCGGCGCCCTGAACATGCAGGACGCGTTGCGCACCGTTCCGGGCATCACCTTCGGTGCCGGTGAAGGCGGCAACCCGCAGGGCGACCGTCCGTTCATCCGCGGTTTCGACGCCCAGGGCGACACCTACCTCGACGGCGTGCGCGACACCGGTTCGCAGAGCCGCGAAATCTTCGCCGTGGAAAACATCGAAGTCAGCAAGGGCCCGAACTCCGCCATCGGCGGTCGCGGCGCGGCTGGCGGCAGCATCAACCTGGTGAGCAAGAAAGCCCACCTGGGCAACTCCTTCGACGGTGGCTTCACCTGGGGCTCCGACCAGACCCAGCGCTACACCATGGATGGCAACTACCAGTTCAGCGACACCGCTGCCGGCCGTCTGAACCTGATGAGCCACGAGAGCAACGTCGCCGGTCGCGACAAAGTCGACTACGACCGTTGGGGCATCGCGCCGTCCCTGGCCTTCGGCCTGGGCACCGACACCCGCGTCAACCTCGACTACTACCATCTCGAAAGCAACGACACGCCGGATTCGGGCATCCCTTACACGATTCCTGCCGGTGGCTCGGCTGCGCGTACCAAGTCCAACCCGGACAAGCCGTACGCCGGCGGCGATCACAGCAACTTCTACGGTCTGGACCGCGACTTCCGCAAGGGCCGCACCGACACCGCGACCTTCGCCATCGAGCATGACCTGAGCGACTCGCTGACCCTCAAGAACACCCTGCGTCACGGCACCAGCATGCAGGATTACATCCTGACCCAGCCGGACGACAGCAAGGGTAACGTGAACAACGGCAGCGTCTGGCGTCGTGCGAACACTCGCGTGAGCAACACCGAGACCACCACCAACCAGACCGATCTGTTCGGCAACTTCTACGTCGCCGGCTTCAAGAACAGCTTCTCCACCGGTGTCGAATACACCCGTGAGGAAAGCAGCAAATCCTCGTACAACGTCAACACCGACACCACGCCGCGTACCTCGGCCGTGACCACCAACTGCAACCCGGGCCTGATCGGCGCCGCCAGCGGCTACAACTGCACCTCGCTGTCGAACCCGACCCCGAACGATCCGTGGAACGGTGCGATTTCGCGCAACTACGCCGGCACCGACACCCAGTCCGATACCTACGCGCTGTATGCGTTCGACACCCTGGAGTTGTCCGAGCAATGGCTGGTGAACATGGGCCTGCGTTACGACCACTTCGAAACCGGCTACAAGACGTACACCAACGCCGGCCGCACCACCTCCAAGGGTTCGGATACCAGCGAGTTCGTCACCGGCCAGTTCGGCGTCGTCTACAAACCGGCAGAGAACGGCAGCATCTATGCGTCCTACGCCACCTCCGCCACACCGCCGGGCAACACCCTGGGTGAAGGTCAGGAAGGCAACCCGCTGGGCGGCACGCCGGATCGCAACGGCAACCTGCTCAAGAGCGACATGGAGCCGGAAACCACCAAGAACTACGAAATCGGTACCAAGTGGGATCTGCTGAACGATCGCCTGTCGCTGACCGCCGATATCTTCCGCACCGAGAAAGAAAACGCGCGTGTCCAGGTTGATACCACCTCGTACGAAAACGCCGGCAAGACTCGTGTACAAGGTATCGAGTTGTCCGCCAGCGGCAAGATCACCGACAAGTGGCAAGTGTTCGCCGGTTACGCCTACATGGACAGCGAACAGGTTGACGGTGGTGACCTGCCGGCCAACAAGGCCAACAACGGTAACGAGCTGCCTAACACGCCGAAAAACAGCGCCAGCCTGTGGACCACTTACCAGGTCACGCCGAAGCTGACCATCGGTGGCGGTGCGTTCTACGTGGATGACGTGTTCGGTAGCGTGGCCAACACCACCATGGTCGATTCCTACGTTCGCTACGACGCGATGGCGGCGTACAAGCTGAGCAAGAACGTCGACCTGCAACTGAACGTGCAGAACCTGACCAACGAAACCTACTACGACAAGGCCTTCTCGACTCACTTCGCCAACCAGGCGGCGGGCCGTACGGCATTGCTGAGCACCAACTTCCACTTCTGATCGAAGAGGAAAGTACCGAGCCCCGTTCATTCATTTGAGCGGGGCTTTTGTGCGTAATAAAGAACGTTTCTCGATAAGCCACGGCATAATGCACGCCGTGAACACAATTTCCGAACGGACAAGGCAAGCGACGTGTTGAAGAAAACCCTGTTCCAGTTGCACTGGTTTTTTGGCATCACTGCCGGGCTGGTGCTGGCCCTGATGGGCATCACCGGCGCTGCCTATTCGTTTCAGGACGAAATTCTCAAAGCCCTCAACCCCTCCGTGTTGCAGGTCGAGAAACAGGTCGCCGGCGTCCTGCCGCCCGCCGACCTGGTGGCGCAGATCGAAGCAGCCTCGGGCAAGAAAGTCTCGATGCTCTCGGTCGAGACCGAAAGCGGCAGCGCCGGGCGCGTCTGGTTCACCCCGCCCAAAGGCGAGCGCCGGGGCGAGATGCGTTACTTCGATCCCTACACCGCCGAGTTCAAGGGCGACGCCACCGGCCAGGACTTCTTCGGCCTGATGCTGCAACTGCACCGGTTCCTCGCCATGGGCGATACCGGCCGCAACATCACCGGCGCCTGCACCCTCATGCTGCTGTTCTTCTGCCTGTCCGGCCTGTACCTGCGCTGGCCGCGCCAGTGGAACAGCTGGCGCGTGTGGCTGACCCTCGACTGGAAGAAAAAGGGCCGCAGCTTCAACTGGGACCTGCACTCGGTGTTCGGCACCTGGTGCATGCTGGTTTACCTGCTGCTGGCACTGACCGGACTGTCCTGGTCCTACGAGTGGTACAACAAGGGCCTGACCAAATTGCTTTCCGATGCGCCGCAAAACGAGCGCGTGCGCGGCGGCCGTGGCCCGGCCCCTGAAGGTCCGGCGCCGACTGCCGATTACGCCGCGATGTGGGTCAGCATCTACAGCGCCGCAGGCCCGGGTCTCGCTTCCTACAACATCCGCATGCCGCCAGTGGCCGGCCAACCGGCGACCGTGTTCTATCTGCTCGACAGCTCGCCCCATGACCGCGCGCTGAACCAGATCACCCTCGACCCAGTCACCGGCGTCGTCAAACGTGTCGACCGCTACGCCGACAAAAGCTTCAAGGCGCAGTTGCTGACCAGCATTTATGCGTTGCACGTCGGCAGCTATTTCGGATTGGTCGGGCGGATCATCGTCACCGTCGCGGCGGTGTTGATGCCGCTGTTCTTCATCACCGGCTGGTTGCTGTACCTGGATCGCCGACGCAAGAAAAAGCAGATCAAGGATGCCCGCAAAGGCCTCGACCAACCGGCCGGCGATACACCGGCGTGGCTGATTGGTTTCGCCAGTCAGAGCGGTTTTGCCGAGCAACTGGCGTGGCAGACCGCCGGCCAGTTGCAGGCCGCCGGATTGCCGGTGAAGGTGCAGCCGCTGGCGAATGTCAGCGAGCAGGATCTGCGCGAATCGAACAACGCGTTGTTCGTGGTCAGCACCTTCGGCGACGGCGAAGCGCCGGACAGCGCTCGCGGTTTCGAGCGCAAGGTATTGAAGAACGCCTCGACCCTCGACAGCCTCAACTACGCGGTGCTCGGCCTCGGCGACCGTCAGTATCAACACTTCTGCGGCTTCGCCCGACGCCTGCATCAATGGCTGGGCGAGCACGGCGGCAAAACCCTGTTCGCCCCGGTGGAAGTCGACAGCGGCGATCCTTACGCCCTGCGCCACTGGCAGACACAACTCGGCCTGATCACCGGGCAAGCGCCGGTCGACACCTGGCAAGCGCCGAGCTACGAGAACTGGACGCTGGTGCGCCGCGAGCTGATGAACCCGGACAGCAGCGGCTCCCCCGTCTTCCTGCTCGGCCTGACCGCGCCGACCTCCCGCAGCTGGCTGGCCGGCGATCTGGTGGAAGTGCTGCCACGCAACTGCCCGTGGGCGATCGAGCATTTCCTCGACGGCCTCGGCATCCGTGGTGAAACCAGCGTGAAGGTGAACGGCCTGGAAGAGTCGCTGGAAGTCGCCCTCGCCACCCGCCAGCTACCCGAGCATCGCGCGCATCTGGTGGGCCTGCACGCCCAGGCGCTGGTCGATGCGATGGTGCCGCTGGCGATGCGCGAATACTCGATTGCCTCGATTGCCGCCGACGGCGTGCTGGAGCTGATCGTGCGTCAGGAACAGCATACCGACGGCAGCCTCGGCATCGGTTCCGGCTGGCTGACCGAGCATGCTCCGGTCGGCGGAAGCATCAGCCTGCGGGTCCGCCGCAACAGCGGTTTCCATCTGCCGAACGCACCGGTGCCGATGATCCTGCTGGGCAACGGCACCGGCCTTGCCGGGCTGCGCAGCTTGCTCAAGGCGCGGATCGCCGACAATCAACAGCGTCACTGGCTGCTGTTCGGCGAACGCAATCGCGAGCACGATTTCCTCTGTCGTGCAGAGCTGGAAGAGTGGTTGATCAATGGCGATCTGGAACGCCTCGATCTGGCGTTCTCACGGGATCAGGCCGAGAAGATTTACGTGCAGGATCGCCTGCGCGAATCCGCCGGCGAGTTGAAAAAATGGCTGGCGGACGGTGCAGTGATCTACATCTGCGGCAGCCTTCAAGGCATGGCATCCGGCGTGGATCAGGTGCTCAATGAAGTGCTGGGCGCCGCTGAAGTCGAACGCCTGATCGAACAGGGTCGCTATCGCCGCGACGTTTACTGATTCACCTTGGGTCACTGTGGGAGCAACCTTGCTCCCACAGGTTCAGCGCTGCATTCAGACTGGCTGCAGCTTCTGCTCGAACACCGCAATACCCTCCAGATCCCGTAACACCACGCTCATCTCCCCGCTCTGCCCCTCGATGTTCACCTCACCGAAAAACTGAAAGCCGGCAAACGGCGAGGCGTTCTGTACCGCCGGCGCCTTCTCGAACACCACTTGCGGGCCAAAGGTCTTGTCCAGCGGATTGGGCCCGAAACTACCGGCGTTCAACGGCCCTGCGACAAACTCCCAGAACGGTTCGAAATCCTGGAACGCCGCGCGATCCGGGTGGTAGTGATGCGCCGCGCAGTAATGCACGTCCGCCGTCAGGAACACGAAATTACGCACCTGCTGCGCGCGCAAAAAGCCCAGCAGTTCGGCGATTTCCAGTTCGCGTCCCTGCGCCGGACCGGGGTCGCCGTTGGCCACCGCTTCCCAGCGCGCAACACCGGGGCTGACCTCGCCATCCGGCACGCCAAGACCGATCGGCATGTCGGCGGCGATGACTTTCCACTGGGCTTTCGAGGCCTTCAATCCGCGTTTGAGCCAGTTCAGTTGCTCGCGCCCAAGGAATGGTTTTTCTGCCCCGAGATTGTCATCGTTGGCGCCGCGATAACTGCGCATGTCGAGTACGAACACATCGAGCATCGGCCCGTAACTCAGCTTGCGATAGATCCGCCCGCCTCCATCGGCGGCCTGCAAACGCATCGGCGAATATTCGAGCCAGGCCTGACGCGCACGCCCGACCAGGGTGTGGATATTTTTTTCCTGATAACGCTCGTCGAGCTGCTTGCCCGGCGACCAGTTGTTGACCACTTCATGGTCGTCCCACTGCCAGATCTGCGGCACTTCGGCGTTGAAGCGGCGGACGTTTTCGTCCATCAGGTTGTAGCGATAATTGCCGCGATAATCGTCGAGGGTCTGGGCGACCTTGCTCTTGGCTTCGGTGGTGAGGTTGCGCCAGATCCGGCCACCCTCGGTGGTCAGTTGGGCCGGCACCGGGCCGTCGGCGTAGATGGTGTCGCCGCTGTGGATAAAGAAGTCCGGCAGGCGCATGCGCATGGCTTCATAGATGCGCATGCCGCCGATATCGGGGTTGATGCCGAAGCCCTGGCCGACGGTGTCGCCGCTCCACACGAAGCGGATATTGCGCCGCGCCGTCGGTGCGCTGCGCAAGTGACCGAGCCACGGTTCACTGGCGACGCCGGTGCGGGCGTCCTTGAAATACACGCGGTAGAAAATCGCCTGATCGGCGGGCAGCCCGGTGAGCTCGACACGGGCGGTGAAATCGCTGCGGGCATCGGCCAGCGCCGAGACGACCCGGCGCGGATGGCGGAACTGGCTGCGAGTGTCCCACTCCACCACCATCTGCGCCGGGCGGTCGGCGCGGCTCCAGATCATCGCGCGGTCACCCTGCAAGTCGCCGGATTGCACGCCGTCAGTGAGTTGCGGTCGATCCTTGACCGACGCGATCACGGCCGGCGCCAGCCCCGGCATCAGCAGTCCGGCGCCGACGGCTTGCATCACGCGCCGGCGACCGGGATTGAAATCGCTCATGGTGTTCTCCCTGAAAAAAGGAAAACTTAAGCACCGCTAGATGAAAGGGGTGTGACACCTCAGGCCTTCGCGGGCTCCAGCGCCAGTTCCACGGCTTCCGGCCGCTTGACCAGCGCATACACCACCGCGGTCAGCAGACTGCCCGCGACAATCGCCAGCAGGTACAACAGCGCATGGTTGATCGCGTTCGGAATCGCCAGCACGAACAGCCCACCGTGCGGCGCCATCAGCTTGCAGCCGAAGTACATCGACAACGCACCGGTCAGCGCACCGCCGGCAATGCTTGCCGGGATCACCCGCAACGGGTCTTTCGCAGCAAACGGAATCGCCCCTTCAGAGATGAAGCACAGTCCCAGCACCAGCGCCGCTTTACCGGCTTCGCGCTCGGTCTGGGCGAACTTGCGTCGGGCGATGAAAGTGGCGATGCCCAGACCGATCGGCGGCACCATGCCGGCGGCCATGGTCGCGGCCATCGGTGCATAACTCTGCGAGGCCAGCAGCCCCACCGAGAACGCATAAGCGGCCTTGTTGATCGGCCCGCCGAGGTCGACGCACATCATGCCGCCCAGCAGCACACCGAGCAGGATCGCGTTGGTGGTGCCCATGCTGTCGAGGAAATGCGTCAGCGCCGCGAGCATCCCGGCCACCGGTTTGCCGACCACGTAAATCATCACCAGCCCGGTGAACAGACTGGCGAACAACGGAATGATCAGAATCGGTTTCAGCGCTTCCAGACTTTGCGGCAGCGCCACATACCGACTGATCGCCTTGGCCGCGTAGCCTGCGATAAAACCGGCAACGATCCCGCCGATGAAGCCGGCGCCCAGGGTACTCGCCAGCAAACCACCGATCATGCCCGGCGCGAGTCCGGGACGGTCGGCAATCGACCAGGCGATGTAACCGGCCAGCAGCGGCACCATCAATTTGAACGCGGTCTCGCCACCGATCTGCATCAGCGCCGCCGCCAGCGTGCCCTCTTCCTTGAACGCGGTGATGCCGAACACGAACGACAAGGCGATCATCAGACCGCCCGCCACCACCATCGGCAGCATGAACGACACACCGGTCAGCAGGTGTTTGTAGACGCCGCTTTTCTCCTGCTTGGCCGGCGCTTTGCCGTCGCTCGCAGCTCTTTCCTGCTTGCCTTCGGCCAGGGCTTTTTTCAGCGTGGCTTCGGACTGCTTCAAGGCAATGCCGGTGCCGCAGCGATAGATTTTCTTGCCGGCGAAACGCTCGGTGGCGACTTCAATGTCGGCCGCCAGCAGCACCACGTCAGCTTCGGCGATGGCTGCCGCACTCAGCGGATTTCGCGCGCCGACCGAGCCCTGGGTTTCGACTTGCAGGTCATAGCCCAGACGCTTGGCGGCTTGCTGCAAGGCTTCGGCGGCCATGAAGGTGTGGGCGACGCCGGTCGGACATGCGGTGACGGCAACCAGACGCGGCGCTTGTGCGCTGGCAACCACGGGCGGCGTTTCGTCAGCGACGTAAACTTCCGCCTCGACGGCGCCACGCCGCAGTACTTCTTCGACATCCTGAAGGGCTTGCGCCGGCGCGATCCGAAAGACTTTCTTGCCGATGAACCGGGTCATGTCCACAGGTCCCGTGGCCACCAGCAATACCCACTCGGCGGCCTCGATCGTGGCCGCCGACAACTCGCGTTCCGGATGCGCCGCATCCACCACTTCGACGCTGGTGCTCCAGCCCTGACGCTGGGCCGCGGCATCCAGCAGCCGGGCGCACAGCACACTGGTGACCATGCCGTTCGGGCAGGCCGTGACAATGGCTAACTTCATGACAAACCCTCTTATTGTTCTGTCAGGGGGCGCACGCGCACGCCCTGTTCGAGCTGCGTCAGTTGCGCAGCATCGTGAATACCGAAACCGATCTGGGTCACCGCCTGCGCCGCAATCGCGGTGGCCGTGCGCAGGGTTTGTTCCGGCGTGTCGGCGCTGAGCAGACCGTGCAGCATGCCGGCCAGCAACGAATCGCCGGCACCGACCGTGCTGGCGACGCTGACCTTCGGCGGCGTCGCATGCAGCGCCGAGCCGACGCTGAACCAGTTCACACCGTCGGCGCCGTGGGAGATCACCACGTGCTCGATGCCTTGAGCGTGCAGCCGATTGGCCGCCTCAGCCTGAGCTGCGTGGGACAACACATCACAGCCCAGCGCATCGGCCAGCTCTTCGGTATTCGGCTTGATCAGCCACGGGCCGGCCTTGAGCGCCGCGCGCAAGGCGTCGCCGCTGGTGTCCAGGGCAACTTTCAGGCCCAACGCCTTCAAGCGCTCGACCAGTTCGCGCAACCACTGTGCAGTGACTCCGCGCGGCAAACTGCCGGCGACCACCACCGCGTCATGCCCCGGCGCGATCTGCACCAGACGCTCCAGCAACGCCTGTTGCGCCACTACGCCGACCACCGGGCCCGGGCCGTTGATGTCGGTGATGCGTCCGTCCTGTTCCGCGACCTTGATGTTGCTGCGGGTCTCGCCGGGCACCCGGATAAACGCATCGGTGAAGCCACGTTTGGCGAACAGGTTTTCGAACGCCTGCAGATTGTCTTCGCCGAGAAATCCGCTGACCGTCAGTTGATGACCGAGGTCGGCCAGCACTTGCGCGACGTTGACGCCCTTGCCGGCGGCGTGGGTGTGCATTTCGTCGCTGCGGTTGACCTGACCGGCCTCAAGGCGTGGCAACTGCACCGTGAGGTCCAGCGCCGGGTTGAGGGTCAGGGTGAGAATCTTGGCCATTACAGGGCCTCCACTAAAGCGCGCACTTCGTTGGCGCTGCCCACGGCCAGGGCTTGTTGAGCAAGGGTTTGCGTCTGGGTCAGGCTGAGTTCGCGGATGCGTGCCTTGACCTCGGCGATGCTGCGCCCGGAGACGCTCAGTTCATCCACACCGAGGCCGACCAGCACCGGCACCGCCAGCGGATCCGCCGCCAGCTCGCCGCACACGCCGACCCATTTGCCATGGGCATGGGCCGCGCGCACGGTGATGTCGATCAGTTGCAGCACCGCCGGGTGCAGGCCGTCCGCCTGAGCGGACAGGGTCGGATGACCACGGTCGATGGCCAGGGTGTATTGGGTCAGGTCGTTGGTGCCGACGCTGAAGAAGTCCACCTCTTTGGCCAGCACCGGCGCCAGCAATGCGGCGGACGGCACTTCGATCATGATCCCCAGTTGCAGATCGGCAACCGGTATTTCCAGACGCAGGCGTTCGGTCATGTCGCGGGCCTGACGCCACTCTTCGACGCTGCCGACCATCGGGAACATGATCCGCAACGGACGGTTGTCCGCCGAACGCAGCAAGGCGCGCAACTGCGCTTCCATGATCTGCGGACGCTGCAAGGTCAGGCGAATGCCGCGTACGCCGAGGAACGGGTTTTCTTCCTTGGCGATCGGCCAATACGGCAGCGGTTTGTCGCCGCCGACATCGAGGGTGCGCACCACCAGCGGCCGACCGGCGAGGCCGTCGAGGACGCGGCGGTATTCGGCTTCCTGAGTCGCCTCGTCCGGTGCCTGTGGATGAGCCATGAAAATCAGTTCGGTGCGCAGCAGGCCGATGCCTTCGGCGCCCTGCTCCACCGCGCTGATTACACCGGCGCTTTCGCCGATGTTGGCGAACACTTCCACGGCGTGGCCGTCGGTGGTGTGCGCCGGTTGATGGCGTTGTTCGGCAGCGGCTTTCAGGCGTTGTTCGCGGGTATCACGTTCTTCGCTGGCGCGTTGCAGGGTCGCGGCATCCGCGTCCACATGCAGGCGACCGCGCTGGCCGTCGAGCAGCAACGGCGTGCCCGGTTTCAGCAGCAACACCGCAGCGCCCGCGCCGACCAGCGCCGGAATGCCCAGCGCGCGAGCCACGATTGCACTGTGTGCGGTGGCGCCACCACGGGCGGTGAGAATCCCCGCGACCCGCGCCGGATCCAGACGCGCGACGTCGGACGGGCCGACTTCGTCCATCACCAGAATGTACGGTTGCTCAGGCTCGGCGGGCGTCTGCACGCCACACAGTTGCGCCAGCACCCGGCGGCCAATGTCGCGCAGGTCGGCGGCACGTTCGGCGAGCAACGCGTCCTGCAACGCTTCCTGTTGTTTTGCAGCGGCCTCGATCACGGCCATCCAGGCTGCTTCGGCGCTTTCGCCCTGCTTGAGGCGGGTGGCGACTTCATCGGTGAGTTCCGGGTCGTCGAGCATTTCCTGATGGGTGATGAAAATCTCGCGGATCGCCTTGGCCTTGCTGCGTTCGATCAGGCCTTGAATGTCCTGACGTACGTCGGCCAGCGCTTGCTTGAGACGTTCGCGCTCGATGGCGGCGGACTCGCCGCGCAACGGGTAATCGATGGTTTGCTGGACTTGAATGTGAGCCGGGCCGATGGCGATGCCAGGGGCGGCGGGAATCGCTTGCAACAGGCTGCCGGAAGCCGGGGCGCTCAGGACTTCGGCAATGTCGGCGATCACTTCACGCTGCTGACTCACGGCCGGCAACGGCTCGACTTCTTCGCCAAGGCCTTCCTCAATGGCCGCCAGCAAGGCCGGCAACGCATCGGCAGCGATGCTCGGTTCGGCGATGATTTCCAGCACCTGTCCGCGACGGGCGCCGAGGCTCAGCAGTTTGCTCAGGCTCTTCACCGATACGGCGCTGTCCTGACCGTCGACGATGCGCACACGGATTTCGCCGTCAAAACTCTTCGCCAGTTGCGCGAGGATCTTCGCCGGCCGCGCGTGCAGACCATGGGCGTTGGCCAATGCGATACGTGCGCTCGGCCAGTCGGCCGGCAACTCACCGCCGAGCACTTCGAGGACTTTGCGGCTGCTGGTGGCGCGGCCCAGTTCATGGCCGCGACCTTCGATCAGCAACGCGCACAAACGCTCGAGCAACGCCTGATGCGCTTCACCGAGGCTGGCCAGACAGAACAGACCGCTGAGCGGCTGGCCGAGATAACGCATCGGTTTGTCCGGGGTGACGAACGCCAGGCCCGGACGCTTCACGGTCTGCTCGCTGTGCAGCCACCACAGGCCATCGCCCAGCGGCAACGCTTCGACCTGCTGCAACACCCCGGCGAAACCGTTGCTCACGCAATCGGCCTGGCGCAGCAGACGCGCACCGCGCCATACCAGTTCTTCGAAATCGTCGGCGGAAACCCCGAGGCCGATCATTTGCGCATCTAGGGCCAGCTCTTGCGGCGCGCCTTGCAGCAGTTTCAGCAGCGCTTCGGGCGAACTGGCGCGGCGCAAGGCCTGGCCCAGATCGGTCTCGCCGAGGGCGCGGGTCAACAATTGCAGCAGGCGCAGGTGTTCGTCGGATTTGGCGGCGATGCCGATGGCCAGATAAACGATCTGCCCGTCGCCCCAGTCCACGCCGTCGGGAAACTGCATCAGCCGCACGCCGGTGGCGAACACCTGATCGCGGGTTTCGGGCGTGCCGTGGGGGATCGCAATGCCTTGGCCGAGGAAGGTCGAGCCCTGAGCCTCCCGGGCCTGCAGGCCGGCGAGGTATCCGTCGGCGACCAGACCATCGGCGACCAGATGACTGGCCAGCAATTGCAAAGCGGCGGGTTTATCCACAGCCGACTGGCCCATGGATATCTGCTCTACAGTGAGCTCGAGCATGCGATCTCCTTTTTGGCATTGTTCAATGCCAGGTATTGTTTTGAATGGTTGCAGCTTAGGCGCTATGGGCCATCCTTTTCAGGAGGCAGTTTTGGCGGTTTCACGGCAGAACCGGCCAAAGGCGTCTAAAACGTAGAAAATACGCTTGCTGAAACGTTTAATCTAGATTGATCGGCACGTTACTCGATAATGTCCCATCCTTGAAGTCCAACTTGTCGGATGCGCTGAGACAATGGTCGCCTGCCTGAATCGGGTAGGATTGGCGAAAATGTCGCGGCAAGCTCGAAAAAACAAGGAAATCCCGGGTTGAAACTCAGTGATATCGCGCGGTTGGCCGGAGTGTCCGTGACCACCGCCAGCTACGTCATCAACGGCAAGGCCGAACAGCAACGCATCAGCACCGCCACCGTCGAGCGGGTGCGGGCGGTGGTCGATCTGCACGGCTTTACCCCCAATCCACAGGCGGCGGGACTGCGCAGTCGGCACACCCGGACCCTGGGTTTTATCCTGCCGGATCTGGAAAACCCCAGTTACGCGCGGATCGCCAAACTGCTGGAGCAAGGCGCCCGGGCACGCGGCTATCAATTGCTGATCGCCAGCTCCGACGATGCACCGGACAGCGAGCGGCAACTGCTGCAACTGTTCCGCGCCCGACGCTGCGATGCGTTGATCGTCGCCAGTTGTCTTCCGTCCGGTGACGACAGCTATCGCCAGTTGCAGGCCAAGGGTTTGCCGATCATTGCCATCGACCGGGTGATGGATGCCGAACACTTCTGCTCGGTGGTCAGCGATGACCGCGAAGCCAGCCTGCACCTGACCGAAAGCCTGCTCGACCCGCAGCCGAAACAGATCGTGCTGCTGGGCGCCCGCCCGGAACTGAGCATCAGCCAGGAACGTGCGGCCGGTTTCAAGCAAGCCTTGGCCGGGTTCAAGGGCGAAGTGCTGATCGAGCACGCCGAATCCTTCAGCCGCGAGTGCGGCAAGCAGTTGATGGAAGAACTCCTGCAACGCCTCGGACATTTACCGGACGCGCTGGTGACCACGTCCTACGTGCTGTTGCAGGGCGTGTTTGACGCGCTGCATGACTTCCCGCTCAAATTCCGCCCGCTGCGCCTCGGCACATTCGGTGACACCCAGTTGCTCGACTTCCTGCCGCTGCCGGTCAACGCCATGGCCCAGCAGCACCAGTTGATCGCCGACAAGGCGCTGGAACTGGCACTCGCAGCCGTCGAGCAATCGGACTACCAGCCTGGCGTGCAGGCCATTGCCCGTACCTTCAAGCAGCGTATTCACCGGGACTGAGCCGTGGAGCTGATCGACAGCCACACCCATCTGGACTTCCCCGACTTCGACGCCGACCGCGCGGCGCTGCTGAACGAAAGCCGCGCCCTCGGGGTGCAGCGAATGGTGGTGCTCGGGGTCTACGAGGGGAACTGGCAGCGGGTGTGGGATCTGGTGCAAAGCGATGCCGATCTGTACGGGGCGTTCGGATTGCACCCGGTCTATCTCGATCAGCATCGGCCTGAAGACCTGCTTGCACTGGGCGATTGGCTGACACGGCTAAAGGGTCATCGGCAACTGTGCGCGGTCGGCGAAATCGGCCTGGATTACTTCATCGAAACCCTCGACCGTGATCGTCAGCAAGCGCTGTTCGAGGCACAGCTGCAACTGGCGGCGGATTTCGAACTGCCGGCGCTGATCCATGTACGGCGCAGCCATGCGGCGGTAATTGCCACGCTCAAGCGCTTCAAGCTCAAGCGCGCCGGGATCATTCACGCCTTCGCCGGCAGCCGTGAAGAAGCGCGGGAATACATCAAGCTCGGTTTCAAACTCGGCCTCGGTGGTGCACCGACCTGGCCGCAGGCGTTGCGCATGCACCGGGTGCTGACCGACTTACCGCTGGACGCGGTGGTATTGGAAACCGACTCACCGGACATGGCGCCTGCCATGTACCCCGGCATTCGCAATACCCCGGCGCATCTGCCGGCGATCTGCGACTCACTGGCCGCGTTGATGAACATCAGTGCGCAACAACTCGCCGCCGCCAGTACCGCCAACAGCTGCGACGTGTTCGGCTGGTAGTCAGTCGGCGTGGGCCTTGGCCGCGTCGAGAATCAGAGTCAGGTGCTGGCGCTGCCGGGCATAACGAATCACCGCGAAGTACACGAAAATCGCGATCAGCGACGCGTTCAACTGCTCGGTAACGCTGAGCAGCCCCACCCACTCCATCACCAAGGCCACCAGCAACGCGGTGCACACCGTCACCAGCGCACTGGCGCGCATCAGGCCGAGTGAGTCGAGCGAACGAAAGCGTTTGATCTGCTTTGGGCAGCGCAGCTCGAGGCTTTTCTGGCAGTGCGCACAGGTGAACGCTTCGTGGATCGAGATGGCGTTGAGTTGCCAAGGCTTGAGTACCAGCGTGGTCTGGCAGTGGGCGCAGCGGCCCTGGACGCCCAGGGTTGCGACAGACATGTGCGATCTCCTCCAAGTGGTCAAAGAACTGAGCTTGGTTCATTGAAGACGAAAAACCAGCCCCCGGAGGAAAACAGGATTTTGCTTACAGATGTAAGCAAAAAAGTACTACAAACCATTCCGAAAAAACCTGCCTCACAGGAGGCAGGTCGATTCAAACCCGGAACGCGCTGATCAACTGCTTCAACTCGACCACCTGCGCCGACAACGCGCGACTGGCATCTTCGGTCTGATGCGCGCCTTCTGCGGTGCGCTCGCCGGCACGGTTGATCTCGACGATGTTCTGATCGATATCGTGGGCGACGGCAGTCTGCTGCTCGACGGCGGCGGCGATCTGCTGGTTCTGGTCGACGATCATGCCGACAGCGCCGAGGATGTTTTCCAGCGCCTGCTGGACTTTTTCCGACTGCCCCACCGTGCCGTTGGCCATCTGATGGCTGACGCCCATGGCCTTTACTGCCGCACCCACGCCACCGTGGAGCTTGGCGATCATCTGCTCGATTTCTTCGGTCGATTGCTGAGTGCGTTTGGCCAGCGTCCGGACTTCGTCGGCGACCACGGCAAAACCGCGACCCTGCTCACCGGCCCGCGCGGCCTCGATCGCGGCGTTGAGCGCCAGCAGATTGGTCTGTTCGGCGATGCTCTTGATCACTTCCAGAACGCGACTGATCGACTGACTGTCGCTGGCCAACTGGTTGATCACCAGCACCGATTGATCGATTTCGCTCGCCAGTGCCGCGATGCTGCCCTGCTGCGATTCCACCAACCCGCGACCGCTGATGGTTTCGTCGTTCACGCTGTGGGCGCTGCTGACCGCGGCCGCCGCACTGCGTGCCACCTCCAGTGAGGTCGCCGACATCTGGTTCATCGCGGTGGCCACTTGCTCGATCTGCGTGCGTTGCCCGGCGACCGCCTGATTGCTTTGCGCCGAGACGTTTTCCACTTGCCCCGCCTGTCGCTCGACCTCGCCAACGGTGTGGCCGACCCGTTCGATCAGGTCGTGGATTTTCCTCACCGTACCGTTGAACACTTCGCCCAACTCGCCGAGCTCATCGCGGCTGTTGGCGCGGAAATTCACTGTCATGTCGCCTGCCGCGACTTTATCCATCATGACGCCGAGGTTTTTCAGGGTGGCGCGGGTCGAGGCGTAGAACCCGCCGTAGAGATAGAAAATCAGCACGAACACCACCGACAGCGCCACAGCTTGCAGCACCATGTGCGTGCGGTTTTGCCCCAGACGCTGCTGCAACTGGGTGTCGAGGAATTTCAGGGTGGCGTCGTTGAGCTGGTAGGTCTGAGCCATCAACCCGGTGACCTGGTCATAAAATGCCTGCCATGGCGCGTCGAGCGTTTCGGCCATCACCACTTGCTCTTCGATCAGTGTGCTGGCCTGTTTCAGCGTCGCCTTGCTGGCATCGGCCGGTGCGCTCAGAGAATCTCGGGCGGCTTTGCTGGAGCCCAGCGCGTCCTGCAATTTCAGGCCATATTCGGCCTGAAGTTTTTCGATCTGCACCAGCAACTCGTCAAAACGGGTGCTCGACGAACTGTTGAGAAAACCCTGACCCAATGAATACGAGCCCATCGCCCGACCTTCGCCCAAGGCCTGGGTGACGGCCGGCGTGGTCGCGGTGATCAGCTCGCTGAGCTGGCGTATGTCGCCCTGATTGTCGCGACTCAACCCGGCCTGGCTGGCCACGATCTGGCTGAAAATCTGCGCATTGCCCAGCAGTTTGCCGATCAGCGCACTTTTGCTTTGCAGGGAATTTTCCGCTTGCTGGGCCTTGAAGGCGGCGATCATTTCATCGCGCTTGGTCTCGAAGAACTTGATCTGCTCAGGATCCTCCGTCATGGGCGTCAACCCTTGCAGACGCGCCAGGACGTTTTGCTCAAGGCTGGTGATCTGCGCCTCGACATTGCCGGCCTTGCCGGACTGACCGAGGGTGACGTTGATCTGCACCAGATTGTTGAGGGTTTCCAGATCCCGGCGCAGGGTCAGGCTGCTACCCAGCAGGTCGAGGCTCTGCAGCTCCACCCGGGTGCCCTGGAATTCACGGTAGGAATCGCGCACCAGATAGAAATTGGTCACCAGCATCGGCACCAGGAACAGCACGCTGATCAGGCTGAACTTCATGCCGAAGCTCAAGCGGTTCATCAGCGAGACGGCGGGATAGAGCAAGCTCTTCACTGGAAGTCTCCCTTGGTTTTTTCTTGTTTTTATTGGCAGGCGCGGGGCGACAGCAGATAGCCACTATCGGGCGCTATCTCTGTATAGCTCAAATCGAAGGGAGGTTTTGTAACTTAAGGTTAACGAGGGGGATTGCCCCCCTCGTCACGCGAACGGCCTACGCCAGCACTGTCCACAGGGCGAAGCCGGCATACCACAGCACCGCCGCTCGCAGCAGCAGTTCCCACAGGCAGTCGAGGGTGTTGATGCCTTCGGGGCCGACAGCGGCCGGCGGGATTTCCCCGGCAGCCAGCCCGACCTTGTTGATCAGTTGCGCAGCGCTGATGTTCCAGTTCAGCAGCTCATGCAGCATCACCCGGCTGACCGCGACGAAATTGCCGACCAGGGCAAGGCTCGCCGCCAGCAGGCGCACCGGCACCCAGTCGAAGGCGTGACGCAGTTGCCCTGCCCGCTCGGCCACCGCCGGGTTCTGGGCGTGTTCTTCCGCCAGCGCCAGCAGGCGATAGCTGAGTGCCGCGACCGGGCCGAGCAGGAAATACCAGAAAATCACCGCAAAGAAACTCTGGTAGGCCTGCCACAACAGATGCCGTTGCACTTGCTCCAGCAATTGTTCGCCGCTTTCAGCGCAGATGTTCAGATCACGCTTGGCCACATGGGCGGCGGCCTGTAGATCCTCACGGCGCCAGGCGTCGCGAAACGGCCCGAGTTCGCCGAGCAGATCGCCACGCCCCAGACTGTAAATCACCACCAGCAAATGCACCGGCAACGCCAGCAGACCGTAGGCCACCGGGTCCAGCACCACCAGCAGCAATCCCAGCAGCGCCACCGGCAACAGTACCAGGACGGTCAGCACCAGCCACGGCTGTTTGGCCAGCCCGCCGGTTTCAAGCTTGTGCAGTTCGCGGATCCATCCGCCATCGCGTTGAACCCGTTGGCGCAGGGCCGAGAACTTCTCGATCCATACCGCCAGCAGTAACACCAGAAAACTCATTGTCCTTCCTCTTGTGCCAGGGCGGCGCGGTAGCGTGCCCAGTCGAATGCGGGTCCGGGGTCGGTCTTGCGTCCGGGGGCGATGTCGCTGTGCCCGCAGATGCGCTCGACAGTGATCGCCGGAAACGCTTTTTGCAAATGGCGGGTCAGCAGGATCAACGCCTGATACTGCGCATCGGTGAACGGCAGATCATCGGTGCCTTCCAACTCGATGCCCAGCGAAAAATCGTTACAGGTTTCCCGTCCCTCGAACACCGAAACACCGGCATGCCAGGCACGCTCAAGACAGGAGACAAACTGGGTGACCTTGCCGTCACGTTCGATCAGAAAATGCGCAGACACGCGCAGGTCGGCGATCCCGGCAAAGTAGGGATGTTCCGTGACATCCAGACGATTCTGGAAAAATTCCTGCACCTTGCCGGTGGCGAACTGCGCCGGTGGCAGGCTGATGTTGTGGATGACCAACAGGGAGACTTCGCCCGCCGGGCGTTCATTGAAGTTGGGCGAAGGGCAGACCTGTACCCCGTGACACCACCCGCTTGCGGGATCCAACTGCATACCGATTCCTTCAACGCCGACTGTGTTGGCGACCAGTATGCCGTGATCGGCCCCCGGCGCGCGATCACTTGCCGCGATTGAGCCGCCGCAGATTGCCGAGCACCGACTCCAGCGCCCGGTCGAACAGCAAGGTGTCGTCCAGCGCCCGCACCGCACCGCGACGGAACGCCAGGGCCAGTTCCGTGCGATCGCGCTCAAGCACTTTCATCCCGGTGCGGTCGACGAACACGTACTTGTTGGTGGCCTCGATGATCGCCGCCAGTTTGCAGCGCAGGGTGTGTTCTTCGTCTTCCTCGAACGCCACCCAACTGCCCAGGCGCAACTGGTCGACTTGACGCAAACCTACGTCGTCGGCCGGCAAACGCGCCGGCGTGCGTGGCTGGAGGCCGTCGTCGGCCATCTGCAAGACAATCGCCTGCGACACTTCGATCATTTCCGGCAACGCGGTCAGATCCGGCTCGCTGGACGGTTCGAGCAGGCGCACATGCAGCGCTTCCAGCTCACTGAAAAAGCCGCTGGTGGCAAACGGATCGAAGGCCGAGCTGCTCAGGCCGTCGCGCAATGACTTGAGCAACCCCGGCACCAGCGCCAATAGACGCAGACCGGCTTCGGCGTCGTCGTGGCGCTGCACGCTCCAGATCAATTGCTCCATGGTCTGCACGTCGGCCTGCCATTCGGCAGACTGATCGCCATGCTTGAGGCAGGTCAGCAGCAACACCTTGCTCCAGGCTTCCTGTACGAACGTCACTACCGACGGTGGCAGAACTTTGCCCAGCAACGCCTGATTCAGCGCCTGCTCGACCCGCTGGCGGGCCAGTTCGGTTTTCGCCCGGCCCTCTTCGGCATCGCGCAAACGCTGTTCAAGCAATTCGCTACGACGGCGTTCGTCACTGGTGAAGGCGAGGAAGTCCGCCAGCAACTCGGAAAAAATCGCCGGGTCATCGACGAAATCCGTCAGCAGGCGCTGCACCACTTGCTCGATGCGCAGGTACAGGCTGTCGCGTGCATTGCCGTCGCACTCGCCCCAACCCATCGCCGCTTCGGCGATTTCATTGAGCAGGCGACGCGCCGGGTGGCTGCTGCGGCTGAAGAAGCTTTTGTCGATCACCGCGACCTTCAACATCGGGATCTGCAACCGGGCGATCAGCGCCTTGAGCGAATCCGGCAGGTTGCGATCATCGAGGATGCAGTCGAAGACCATGGCCACCAGATTGATCACGTCCTCGTCCGCCCCGCCGACGATTCGTGATTTGCCGCTGCGCACGCTCACTCGGGTCAGCAACTGTTCAAGCTGATGACGCAGATCGAAGTCGTCCTGCACCGCCAGCGCCGGTACATATTGCTGCAAGTGCGAGAGCAGGCGCAGCAAGTCGCGGGTGGAAATCGGCTGCGCCGGGGCGCTGGGTTCAAGGGTCGGCGCAACCGTGCCGCGCACGTGCAGCAGCAACTCCTGCAACGCGGCGAAGACCTCCTGCACGCCGGCATCGGTCTGGGTTTTGTCGACGCCCTCGAATTCGCTCTGCACGCTGGCCACGGCCTGATCGATGGCGCGACGGGCCGGTGCCGGTTTGAGCTCGGGCAACACGCCCGTGGCGATCAGCAGTTGATTGGCTTCGGCGTAGAGTTGATCGGTATCGGCCAGCACATAGCGCTCGAACAGTTTGAGCAGGATCAGTTTGACCTTGATCTCCACCCCCAGATTGCGCCCCGCCTGCAGGAAGTATTCGCAAAGCATCGCCGGGCCCAGCGGGTTGTATTGATCGTCCAGGGTCTTGCCCAACAGCGCATTGAATCGCGCGGTCAGTTGATCGAGGGCGAACCCGTCGCGATTCAGCACGCGGCCGACCATGGTCTCGACCGCGACGTTGCGCTCCATGTCGTCAGTGCGCGCGGTGCTGTCCTCATTCTGCAAAGCATGAGAGAGGACGGTGGGGACGGGATCGAATTGAGTGAGGCCGACAAAGGCTTCGAAGAACTGCTCGAGAAACCCGCGCTCGATGTTCTTGCGCTTGAGGCGCAGGTCGCGCATGGCTTCGAAAAAGATGTTCTGCTCGACGTCGTTACGCGCCCGGTCGGCCATTTCGAACAGGGTGTCGTCGGCGTTATCGAACAGCTCCTGCAAACCGTTGCGCAGGCGCTGGGCAGCCTTGTCGCGAACCTGAAGCAGAATCACAGGCAGGCGGGCGAGCGGCGAATGAGTCGCCTGATCGGTAGTGGCCTTGTGCAGAGGCACTACATTCCCGTCGTTGTGCATCCAAGCCTCCTGAAACGGTGATTTGCCGACGTCAAACTCATGGCGTCAAATGCAAGGCGGATTATCTTGCAAAAGATGTCCCCGGCGCCAGAGCCGTCAGGGTTTCCCCTATGCGCCGACAACTTGCAGTGACCACGACAGAAACGGGTTTGCTCAAAGAAAATCGACCGGATGCAGCGCTGCGTGGCTGTTCTCGCCTTGGGTTGGCCGACGCCATGCCCCTATAATCGGGCCACTTAGTTTGTGGAGCCCGTTATGCCGAATCTACGTCTCGCCGATTTGACCGCCGAAATCGAAGCCAACGTGCGCCGTGCGTTGCTCGAAGACATCGGCAGCGGCGACATCACCGCGCAACTGATCCCGGCCGAACGCCTGGCCAAAGCCACCATCATCACCCGCGACGCCGCCGTCATCAGTGGCACGGCTTGGGTCGATGCGGTGTTTCGTCAGCTCGATCCACGGGTGGCGGTGCATTGGCAGGTGCGCGATGGCGAACGGGTTTCGCCGAATCAGCCGCTGTTTCATCTGGAGGGACCTGCCCGTTCACTGCTGACCGGTGAACGCAGCGCACTGAACTTCCTGCAATTGCTGTCGGGCGTGGCGACCCGCGCGCAGTACCTGGCGGACTTCGTTGCCGAGACTTCGGTGAAATTGCTCGACACCCGCAAGACCCTGCCGGGCCTGCGTCTGGCGCAGAAATACGCGGTCACCTGCGGCGGTTGCCATAACCATCGCATCGGCCTGTACGACGCGTTCCTGATCAAGGAAAACCACATCGCCGCCAGCGGTGGCATCCCGCAGGCGATTGCCGCTGCACACAAGATCGCCCCGGGCAAACCGGTGGAAATCGAAGTGGAAAGTCTGGAGGAGCTGAAGGAGGCGCTGGCCGCTGGTGCCGACATCATCATGCTCGACGAACTGAGCCTCGATGACATGCGCGAAGCCGTGCGCCTGAACGGCGGCAAGGCAAAACTGGAAGCCAGTGGCGGCATCAACGAAAGCACGCTGCTGCCCATCGCACAGACCGGGGTGGATTACATCTCGATCGGCGCGATGACCAAGGATGTGAAGGCCGTGGACCTGTCGATGCGCCTGAGCATCTGAGTCGATCACGCAATAAAAAACGCCAGCCCTTTCGAGGCTGGCGTTTTTGTTTCAGACCACCAGATTATTCATCTCGCAGTATTCATCCCACTCGACACCCAACACTTCGGCCGCTTCCTTGTGCAGTTCCAGGCGCTTGGCCTCGAACTCCTCAGGCGTGCTGGTGTACTTGAGGGTCAACTCCCAAGGTTGCAGGCCCTGGGCTTCGGCTTCGTCTTCGAACGCCCACTGGATCTGGTCTTTCTGATCATCGGGAGTGAGATCCTTGATCTCGTCCATCAGCTCAGGCGCATCAAGTTTGTACTTTTCCAGCGCTTGTTCGTGGCGTTGCTCTTGAGTTAACTCGGTCATGGCGTTCTCGCTGATCATAAGAATGGAAGATGGATGTGGATCATCAAGGATCTCTCTGACGCGGACTGTCCGGCCTTCGGAACCATTCGGGATCATCTGAAAACTGCTGGGCGATGCTCATGCAGACAACGAATATAGGACGTTTGGCGAGCGAATTACACGGGACTTTACATCTCTCCCACAAAAAGTTGACCTGCGGAACATAAACCGGATTTTCAAGTCATAGCGATGTGCCATATCGGCACTCACCTTCGCTGTTCACAAGGAAACCCAGTGATGCGCAGCTTTTCGAAGATTTCTTCTGTTGTGTCCGCCACCACTTTGACCGCCCTGCTGGGCACCCTGGCCCTGCCGGCCAGCGCAATGGCAGTTGAATTGAGTAGCAGCAGCCCTTCCTATGGCGACCAGATCTCCGCCATTCACAACGATTTCGGCAAAGACGTCGTGATCAAGAGCGGCATCGGAGTCGAGGAGCTGAAAAAGATGCGCGACACCATCAACGAGCAGTCGCGTCAGATTGAAGAATTCAAGCGCAGCAGCGGTTCCAGTTCGAGCTCGAGTGGCAGGGAGATTGAAGATCTGAAGAACAAGGTCAAGGAACAGGATCGTCAGCTCGATACGCTCGGCCGTCAGGTTGAAGACCTCAAACGCAATAGCGGTTCCAGCTCCAGCTCGAACAACAGCGAAATTTCCAGCCTGAAGCAGAAACTCAACGATCAGGATCGCGCGATGGATCAACTCAAGCGCACCGTCGAGGAGTTGAGCCGCAAGGTGAAATAAGGGGAAGTGGTGCCCGAGACAGGAATCGAACCTGCGACCTTCGCGTTACGAGTGCGCTGCTCTACCGGCTGAGCTACACGGGCGGTGGGCTAAACCTAGCACTGGTCTTGCAGGTCGGCAACTTCGTCGAATGACTCGATATTTCACGGACAAAAAAATGCCCCGCCGTTTTCACGGCGGGGCATTTTTATTGGGCTAACGCTGCGGGGTGATTAAACGCCCGAGGCCTTGGCCGCTGCCACGTCTTTGATGGACAGCTTGATACGGCCGCGGTTGTCCACGTCCAGTACCAGCACTTCCACTTCCTGGCCTTCTTTCAGGATGTCGGTCACTTTCTCTACGCGAGCGTCGCTCAGCATCGAGATGTGAACCAGACCGTCCTTGCCCGGCAGGATGTTGACGAATGCGCCGAAGTCGACGATGCGCTCAACCTTGCCGACGTAGATCTTGCCGATCTCGGCCTCTGCGGTGATGCCCAGAACGCGCTGACGTGCTGCTTCAGCCGCTTCCTTGGTTTCGCCGAAGATCTTGATCGAACCGTCGTCTTCGATGTCGATCGAAGCCTTGGTTTCTTCGCAGATCGCACGGATGGTCGCGCCACCTTTACCGATAACGTCACGGATCTTGTCGGTGTCGATCTTCATCGCGATCATGGTCGGAGCGTTGGCCGACAGTTCGGTACGCGACTGGCCGATGATCTGGTTCATCTGGCCGAGGATGTTCAGGCGCGCTTCCAGGGCTTGGCCCAGAGCGATTTCCATGATCTCTTCGGTGATGCCCTTGATCTTGATGTCCATCTGCAGCGCGGTCACGCCTTTGGCGGTACCGGCTACTTTGAAGTCCATGTCGCCCAGGTGGTCTTCGTCACCCAGGATGTCGGTCAGGACGGCGAACTTCTCGCCTTCTTTAACCAGACCCATGGCGATACCGGCAACCGGTGCCTTCATTGGAACACCAGCGTCCATCAGGGCCAGGGAAGCGCCGCAAACGGAAGCCATCGAGCTCGAACCGTTGGATTCGGTGATTTCCGAAACTACACGGATGGTGTACGGGAACACGTCAGCGGCTGGCAGCATGGCCGAAACCGAACGACGGGCCAGGCGGCCGTGACCGATTTCGCGACGACCGGCGCCACCCATGCGACCACACTCGCCCACCGAGAACGGAGGGAAGTTGTAGTGCAGCATGAACGGGTCTTTTTTCTCGCCTTCCAGAGTGTCCAGCAGTTGTGCGTCACGGGCGGTGCCCAGAGTCGCGACTACCAGAGCCTGGGTTTCGCCACGGGTGAACAGTGCCGAACCGTGGGTCTTCGGCAGAACGCCGACTTCGATGTTCAGCGGACGTACGGTGCGGGTGTCGCGACCGTCGATACGTGGCTTACCGTTAACGATGTTTTCGCGAACGGTGCGGTATTCGATTTCGCCGAAAGCAGCTTTGACGTCGGAAGCCGAAGGTTGGCCTTCTTCACCGGACAGCTTGGCAACAACCTGGTCACGCAGCTCGCCCAGACGCGCATAACGGTCGGCCTTGATGGTGATGGTGTAAGCCTGGGAGATCGCTTCGCCGAACTCGGAACGGATAGCAGCCAGCAGCTCGGTGGCTTCTGGAGCAGGTGCCCAGGTCCAGGTTGGCTTGGCCGCTTCGGCAGCCAGTTCTTTAACGGCGTTGATTACGACCTGGAACTCGTCGTGAGCAAACAGTACCGCGCCCAGCATCTGGTCTTCGGTCAGCTCTTTGGCTTCCGATTCAACCATCAGCACGGCGTCCGAAGTACCGGCAACAACCATGTCCAGGCTCGAAGCAGCTTGCTGCTCGTAGGTCGGGTTCAGCAGGTAGCCGGTGCTTTCGTGGAAGGCAACGCGAGCGGCGCCGATCGGGCCGTCGAAAGGAATGCCGGAGATCGCCAGGGCAGCCGAGGTACCGATCATCGCAGCGATGTCCGGATCGGTCTTCTTGCTGGTGGAAACGACGGTGCAGACAACCTGCACTTCGTTCATGAAACCTTCCGGGAACAGCGGACGGATCGGACGGTCGATCAGTCGGGAAGTCAGGGTTTCTTTCTCGGAAGGACGGCCTTCACGCTTGAAGAAACCGCCAGGGATCTTACCGGCAGCGTAAGTCTTTTCCTGGTAGTGAACGGACAGAGGGAAGAAGCCCTTGCCCGGATCGGCTTGCTTGGCACCGACTACGGTCACCAATACGCTGACGTCGTCGTCAACGGTGACCAATACTGCGCCGGAGGCCTGACGGGCGATACGGCCAGTCTCGAGGGTAACGGTCGACTGACCGAACTGGAATTTTTTGATTACCGGGTTCACGGTGTCCTACCTTCTTTGTGGCTCTTGGGGGAACTGGTTTCTTGCGAAATTCTTGGGCAATGTCGGGAATCGGCCCAACGCCTGTCCAGGGTAAAACGTGTATCCAGATAAAACTTGAGGCTGGGAGCCTGCCGGACGCCGGCGGAAACCCGCTGACGTCTGACAGACAACCAACCTCATAGCGCAATCGCTGATTAGCGACGCAGACCCAGGCGAGCGATCAGAGCGCTGTAACGGCTCACGTCCTTGCCTTTCAGGTAGTCCAGCAGCTTGCGACGCTGGTTAACCATGCGGATCAGACCACGACGGGAGTGGTGGTCTTTACCGTTGGCCTTGAAGTGACCTTGCAGTTTGTTGATGTTGGCGGTCAGCAGTGCAACTTGCACTTCTGGCGAACCAGTGTCACCAACAGCTTGCTGGTAGTCGGCAACGATTTGAGCTTTTTCTTGAACGTCGAGAGCCATGAGGCAATCCTTTTATCAGGAAACTGTTTCAAAAACAGTTTCAACAGGCCAGGGACAAATCCCTGTATCTATAAATGAGTAGTGACCGTGCCTGTTGACAGCCACACTCGCCGGCCTGCTGTTACACAGACCGGTTTCCGGTCATTCTGACCGAATCAGTCGACGCGGCGCGATGCGCCCGTCTTCGCTCACTTCACCGATACCGATGAAGCGACCGTTGTGATCCTGTACCCGCACCATGCCAAACTTCGGAGCATCCGGGGCACGTACCGGCTGGCCGTTGAGCCAGTAGAACGCGCTCGCTTCCGAGAACTGCAGCAACGGCCAATCCTGCAGGCCGCTGTCCGATGGCATCAGGAAGCGGTCGACCGCTTCGTTGCCGCCTTCGGCATGTACCGCTTCCAGCTCTTCGAGGGTCACGGTCTGCGCCAGGGTGAAAGGCCCGGCCTGGGTACGACGCAGTTCAGCGACGTACGCACCACAACCGAGTTGCTCACCGATATCCTCCACCAGGGTGCGAATATAGGTGCCCTTGCTGCAATCCACCGCAAGACGCGCAGTATCGCCTTCGAAGGCCAGCAATTCCAAGCGCGCAATAGTAACAGAACGCGGTTCGCGCTCCACTACTTCGCCTGCACGAGCCAACTTGTACAACGGCTGGCCATCACGCTTGAGAGCGGAGTACATCGGCGGTATCTGACTGATTTGCCCACGAAATTTCGGCAGAACCGCTTCAATGTCGGCCTGACCAACGGTCACCGGGCGCTCCTGCAAAACCTCGCCCTCGGCGTCCGCCGTGGTGGTGGTCTTGCCCAGTTGCGCCAGGGTTTCGTAACCCTTGTCGGAATCGAGCAGGTACTGCGAGAACTTGGTCGCCTCGCCAAAGCACAGCGGCAGAACACCGGTGGCCAGTGGGTCGAGACTGCCGGTGTGACCGGCCTTCTCGGCGTTGAGCAACCAGCGAACCTTCTGCAACGCGGCGTTGGAGGTGAACCCCAGCGGCTTGTCGAGCAGGATGATGCCGCTGACGTTACGACGGATACGTTTGACCTGAGCCACCGAGTTACTCCTTGGTGTCTTCGGGTTCTGCCGCAGCCACGTGCTGATTGTCCTCAGCCACGGCGCGCTCGATCAGGGCCGACAGGTGCGCACCACGCACGACGCTTTCGTCGTAGTGGAAGTGCAATTGCGGCACGCTGCGCAGCTTCATTTCGCGGGCCAGCTGCATGCGCAGGAAACCGGCAGCTGCGTTGAGCACCTTGATGCTTTGCGCGATGTCTTCGGCGTTGTCCTGTCCCATCACAGTGATGAAGATCTTCGCGTGACCGACGTCACGGCTGACTTCCACAGCGGTAATGGTGACCAGGCCGACGCGCGGGTCTTTGACTTCACGACGGATCAGCTGGGCCAGCTCACGCTGCATCTGATCGCCGATACGTTGGGTACGGCTGTATTCTTTTGCCATGATTTGTTACCTGTTACTGCCCCGCGGTGAAACCCGCAAGGTCTGAAAGCGGCAAACGCCCGGCCTGACAAAAGCCAGACCGGGCGTTGCGTTTAGAGTCCTGACGCCGTGCCGCGCACTTGCATGCGGCGGCCCGACGTGGCCCTTGAAGTGCGCGAGTCAGAGGCTGCGAGCAACCTGAACCTTCTCGAAGACTTCGATCTTGTCGCCGACTTTGACGTCGTTGTAGCTCTTCACGCCGATACCGCATTCCATGCCGGCACGTACTTCGGAAGCGTCATCCTTGAAGCGGCGCAGGGATTCCAGCTCGCCTTCGAAGATAACGATGTCTTCACGCAGTACACGGATCGGACGGTTACGGTGAACAGTACCCTCGATCACCATGCAGCCGGCGATGGCGCCGAACTTAGGCGAACGGAATACGTCACGGACTTCGGCCACACCGAGGATGTTCTCGCGAACATCGCTGCCAAGCATACCGGTCAGGGCTTTCTTGACGTCTTCGATGATGTCGTAGATCACGTTGTAGTAACGCATGTCCAGACCTTCCTGCTCGACGATCTTCCGTGCGCCGGCATCGGCACGCACGTTGAAGCCGAACAGTACAGCGTTGGAAGCCAGTGCCAGGTTGGCATCGGATTCGGTGATACCACCGACGCCGCCACCGACCACGCGCACTTGCACTTCGTCGTTGCCCAGGCCGTTCAGAGCGCCCTGCAAAGCTTCCAGCGAACCACGGACGTCGGATTTGAGGACGATGTTGAGCGTCTTCTTCTCTTCCTGACCCATGCTTTCGAAGATGTTTTCCAGCTTGCCGGCGTGAGCGCGAGCCAGTTTGACTTCGCGGAACTTGCCTTGACGGAACAGAGCCACTTCACGGGCTTTCTTCTCGTCGGCAACCACGCTCATCTCGTCGCCGGCGTCAGGCGTACCGTCCAGACCGAGGATCTCGACCGGAATGGCCGGGCCCGCTTCCTTGATCGGCTTGCCGTTCTCGTCGAGCATGGCGCGCACGCGGCCATAGTTCGAGCCGACCAGCACCATGTCGCCTTGACGCAGCGTACCGTCCTGAACCAGGACAGTCGCCACCGGGCCACGGCCCTTGTCGAGACGCGATTCAACCACGACACCACGGCCAGGGGCCGAAGGAGTGGCGGTCAGTTCGAGAACTTCGGCCTGCAGCAATACAGCTTCGAGCAGTTCGTCGACGCCGGTACCCATCTTCGCGGAAACCGGAACGAATGGAGTGTCGCCACCCCAGTCTTCAGAGGTCACGCCGTGGGCCGACAGTTCGCTACGGATGCGATCGAGATCTGCACCCGGCTTGTCGATCTTGTTCACCGCAACTACCAGCGGAACACCAGCAGCAACAGCGTGCTGAACAGCTTCGATGGTTTGTGGCATCACACCGTCGTCCGCCGCAACCACCAGGATCACGATGTCCGTCGCCTTGGCACCACGGGCACGCATGGCGGTAAACGCGGCGTGACCAGGGGTGTCGAGGAAGGTGACCATGCCGCGTTCGGTTTCAACGTGGTATGCACCGATGTGCTGGGTGATACCGCCGGCTTCGCCAGCAGCTACCTTGGCACGACGGATGTAGTCGAGCAGCGAGGTCTTACCGTGGTCAACGTGACCCATTACGGTCACAACCGGCGCACGAGGAACCGCTTCACCTTCGAACTTCAGGGACTCGGCCAGGGAATCTTCCAGGGCGGTGTCGCTGACCAGGGTCACTTTGTGGCCCAGTTCTTCGGCTACCAGTTGAGCAGTTTCCTGATCAAGCACCTGGTTGATGGTCGCTGGAGTACCCAGTTTGAACATGAACTTGATGATTTCGGCAGCCTTCACCGACATCTGCTGAGCGAGATCGCCAACAGTGATGGTTTCGCCGATCTTCACTTCACGCACGACAGGGCCGGTAGGGCTCTGGAAACCGTGGGCGTTGCGTTTCTTCAGCTTGGCCTTGCCGCGACCGCCGCGACGGAAGCCATCGCTTTCTTCGTCGGTAGTGCGTGGCGCCACACGTGGAGCCGGAGCCTTTTCCTTGACCGATGCGCGATGCGGAGCGTTTTTGCGCTCGCCATCACCACCGCCACGACGGTTGTTGTCGTCGGCACGTGGCTTGTCCGGACGGCGCTGTTCGTCACGCTTGCGAGTGTCGGCAGCTGGGGCAGCAGCCACAACCGGCGCGGCTTCGCGCACGGGTTCGGCCACTGGCGCAGGAGCAGCGACGGCTTCGGCAGGAGCGGACGGCGCAGCAGGCTGACGACGCGCTTCTTCTTCGGCGCGAACGCGGGCTTCTTCTTCAGCCTTCTGACGGGCAGCATTTTCTACTGCGCGACGTTCATCCAGTTCACGCTTGCGCTCGGCTTCGATTTCTTCCGGGCTACGCTGTACGAAAACTTTCTTCTTGCGGACTTCAACGCTGATGCTTTTGCTGCCAGCCACACGCAGGGTGCTGGTGGTTTTACGCTGCAGCGTGATCTTGCGTGGTTCTTCCACTTTCGCCTTGTGGCTGCTTTTCAAGTGGGTCAGCAGGGATTGCTTCTCACTGTCAGTCACATTTTCTTCGGCGGCGGTGTGCGGCAGACCTGCCTCACGCATCTGCTGCAACAGGCGCTCTACCGGTGTTTTGACCTCATCGGCCAGTTGTTTCACCGTGACTTGCGTCATGCACTTCTCTCCTCAGGCCGCGCCTAATTACTCGAACCAGTGGGCTCGGGCGGCCATGATCAACTTGCCGGCACGATCATCGTCAATGCCGTCGATGTCGAGCAGGTCGTCAATAGACTGCTCGGCCAGGTCTTCGCGGGTAATTACGCCGCGCACCGCCAGTTCCATCGCCAAATCCTTGTCCATACCCTCAAGCGAGAGCAGGTCTTCGGCCGGATGGGCGTCTGCCAGCTTTTCCTCAGTAGCGATGGCTTTGGTCAACAAGCGATCCTTGGCACGAGCGCGAAGCTCGTTGACGATGTCTTCGTCAAAGCCGTCGATGTTGAGCATTTCTTCCAACGGTACGTAGGCAATCTCTTCCAGGCTGGTGAAGCCTTCGTCTACCAGCACCTGAGCCAGTTCTTCGTCGACTTCCAGCTCGTCGATGAAGTTGCGCAGGATGTCGCCGGTTTCCGCTTGCTGCTTAGCCTGGATGTCCGATTCGGTCATCACGTTCAGGGTCCAGCCAGTCAGCTGGCTCGCCAGACGCACGTTCTGACCACCACGACCGATGGCCTGAGCCAGATTGTCTGCGCCAACGGCGATGTCCATGGCGTGGGCATCTTCGTCAACGATGATGGCCGCCACTTCTGCCGGCGACATGGCATTGATCACGAACTGGGCCGGGTTGTCGTCCCACAGGACGATGTCGACACGCTCGCCACCCAACTCGCCCGACACGGCCTGGACGCGCGAACCGCGCATACCGATGCACGCGCCTTGCGGGTCGATGCGTTTGTCCTTGGAACGGACAGCGATCTTGGCCCGCGAACCCGGATCACGGGATGCGGCCATGACTTCGATCAGGCCTTCAGCGATTTCCGGCACCTCGATACGGAACAGCTCGATCAGCATTTCCGGCGCGGTACGCGACAGGATCAACTGAGGGCCGCGGTTCTCGGTGCGGATTTCCTTGAGCAGCGCACGCAGACGCACGCCAACACGGAAGGTTTCGCGAGAGATGATGTCTTCACGGGCCAGCAACGCTTCAGCGTTATTACCCAGGTCGACGATCACGTTGTCGCGGGTCACTTTCTTCACGGTGCCGGAGATGATTTCTCCCAGGCGCTCGCGATAAGCGTCAACCACTTGAGCGCGCTCGGCTTCGCGCACTTTCTGCACGATGACCTGCTTGGCGGTCTGCGCAGCGATGCGGCCGAACTCGATGGACTCGATCTTTTCTTCAACGACGTCGCCAACCTTGGCGCCAGGGTGCGTTTCAGCAACCTTGCTCGGCCAGGTTTCGATGGCCGGATCATCGAGATCATTCTCTTCGACGACCGTCCAGCGACGGAAAGTTTCGTAAGAACCGGTGTGGCGGTTGATTTCCACACGCAGATCAACTTCGTCTTCAAAACGCTTTTTGGTAGCAGTGGCCAGAGCCAGCTCCAGCGCTTCAAAAATTACGCTTGCCGGTACACCCTTTTCATTGGATACCGACTCAACAACCAGCAGTACTTCTTTGCTCATCGTACGCCTCGCCTTTCGCAAGCCATTGGATCCGCGGGATCCGCGTCTCAGTCAAAACTGGGAATAATGTTGGCCTTGTCGATCATATCGATCGGCAACAGGAACTCATGGTCATCTACCTGCACCACGACGTCCTGCTCTTCTACACCGCGCAGAAGGCCCTGAAAGTTGCGTCGACCTTCAAAAGGCGAGCGCAGCTTGATCTTCACTTGTTCACCGACATATTTGGCAAACTGCTCAAGAGTGAACAGTGGGCGTTCCATGCCTGGCGAGGAAACTTCAAGGGTGTATTCAACGGAGATCGGATCTTCAACATCCAGCACACCGCTGATCTGACGGCTGACGATGGCGCAATCGTCCACCAGTACGCCGCCTTCCTTATCGATATAAACGCGCAACATTGAGTGGCGACCTTGAGCCGAAAACTCAATACCCCAGCATTCATAGCCTAGGGCCACGACCACCGGGGCCAGCAAGGCCTGCAACTCTTCTAGCTTGCTCGACACCTGAACCCCCTCGTGCATGTATGTGCATGCTATGCAAAATAAAAAAATGGGCGAAACGCCCATCCTTGAAACGCCGTCGAACAGCGGCGTTGAAAGTGTCCAGCTAACAAAAAGCCCCTTAAAAGGGGCTCCTTAAACTGGTTGCGGGGGCCGGATTTGAACCGACGACCTTCGGGTTATGAGCCCGACGAGCTACCAGACTGCTCCACCCCGCGACAAAGCTGGGGCGGAAGTATACGACCGATCCCTTATAGGGTCAATGTAACCTTCCACCTGCAAGAAAGCCCGCAACAGCGGGCTCTCCTGACTAATTGGTACCGAGAAGGGGACTCGAACCCCTACACCCTATGGGCACAACCACCTCAAGGTTGCGTGTCTACCAATTCCACCACCTCGGCAATACTACGTTTGAAACCCTTCTTACTTCTGCTCTTGAGCTGGAGGTACGTCAGTCGCTGGAGTAGCCGACTTTTGCTCTTGAAGCACCGGGACATCATCAGAAGCCGGTTGTTGCTTTGGAACTTCCAACACTGCCGGGTTTGGCAAACCTGCCTGAGTCAGCTGATGAGCCTTCTCTTTAGCAAAGTAACCTAACCCCAAGCTGGTTATGAAGAAACCGGCGGCAAGTATAGCAGTAAACTTACTAAGAAAGGTAGAGGAACCTTGGCTTCCGAACACAGTATTTGAAGCACCTGCTCCGAAAGACGCGCCAGCGTCCGCACCTTTACCCTGCTGCAGCAAAACCAGAGCAACTACGCCCAATGCACCCAGCAGATGAAAAACGACTACGACTGTTTCCAGCATTTTTTCAGTTTCCCGCGGCGCGACAAATCGCACCGAACTCATCTGCATTCAGGGAAGCTCCACCAATGAGCCCCCCATCGATATCCGGCATGCCGAACAGTTCGACCGCATTGGCCGCCTTCACGCTGCCGCCGTATAGAAGCCGCACACCTCGTGCCACTTCAGAATTCTCTGCCGCCAACTGCTCGCGAATGGCTTTATGCACATCCTGAGCCTGTTGCGGCGTTGCAGTCAGCCCGGTGCCAATCGCCCAGACCGGCTCGTAAGCGATCACTGCGTTGGCAAAAGCACCGACACCCAGCTCCTCGATGATGCTGCCCAGCTGACGCCCGACAACCTCAAGAGTTTTTCCGGCTTCACGCTGCTCCAGGGTCTCCCCTACACACAACACCGGAATCAAGCCACATGCCTGTGCCGCTGCGAACTTGCGATTCAGCATTCCGTCTCGCTCGCCCATGATCTGGCGGCGTTCGGAGTGCCCGACAAGCACCAGGGAACAACCTGCATCCACCAACTGACTCGGCGCAATCTCGCCCGTCAACGCACCTTGCATGGATTCCACCGCAGAATTCTGCGCACCGACCGAAATCGATTTGCCTTTCAAGCCATCAATCACTTGATTGATATACAAGCAAGGCGGGAATACCGCGACATCAACACCGCTTGGCAAGGCCAGATGACGAAGGCCGTTGATCAGCTCAGCGACGCTGGCGCGGGTACCGTGCATCTTCCAGTTACCAGCTACCATAGGGCGACGCATGCTGTACCTCGTCGGTCAAAGTGGGCGCAGATGTTACCCAACACAATCATGGCTGGCAAGCCGAATCAGGCAGAAACTTCAGTTACCAGTTTTGCCAGTTCTTCGGCATAGCCACGAACCTGAGTTTCGTCCTCGCCTTCGACCATCACACGCACCAGAGGCTCTGTCCCGGACTTGCGCAAAAGCACACGACCACGACCCGCCATCGCCTCGGTCACACGCTTGCTGGCTTCCTTCACAGCCGGATGTTCAAGCGGGCTGTCGCCACCACCGAAACGCACATTGATAAGCACCTGAGGACACTTGCGCAGGGCCTGGCGAGTTTGCGCCAAACCTTCGTTACGGGTTTTCAACGCCATCAAAACCTGCAACGCCGCGATGATCGCATCGCCAGTCGTCGTGTGATTGAAGCAGACAACATGTCCGGAGTTCTCGCCCCCGATCAGCCAATCGCGCTCCAGCAATTCGGCAATCACATAGCGGTCGCCGACATTTGCCCGGACAAAAGGAATCCCCAGATCCGCCAGAGCCAGCTCCAGCCCCAGATTACTCATCAGCGTACCGACCACACCGCCCTGCAACTTGCCTCGCTCATGCAGATCGCGCGCAATAATGAAGATCAGCTCATCGCCATCAACAATCGCACCCGTGTGATCAACCATCAACACCCGGTCGCCGTCGCCATCGAATGCGATCCCAAGGTCAGCGTGCTCGGACAGCACCGCCGCCTGCAACTGCCCCATATGAGTGGAGCCACAGTTATCGTTGATGTTCAGACCGTTAGGCTGCGCAGACAGCACCACGACTTCGGCGCCCAGCTCGCGAAAAACGCTAGGTGCGACCTTGTAGGTTGCTCCATGCGCACAGTCGATGACGATCTTGAGACCGGCAAAACTGGTGTTGGTCGGTACGCTGCTTTTGCAGAATTCAATATATCGACCGGAAGCATCGTTGATTCGCGAGACCTTGCCGATCTTGCTCGACTCGACGACCGTCATAGGGGTGTCGAGCAGCTCTTCGATCATCAACTCCAACTCATCCGGCAGCTTGGTACCTCTGCCGGAGAAAAACTTGATGCCGTTATCGTCATGCGGGTTGTGCGATGCGCTGATCACGATTCCGGCCTCGGCCTGAAATGTACGCGACAGGTAGGCAATTGCCGGAGTCGGCATCGGGCCCAGCAGCATCACATCGGCACCTGCGGATGTCAGGCCAGCCTCAAGGGCCGATTCGAACATGTAGCCGGAAATCCGCGTGTCCTTCCCGACCAGCACCTTGCAGGCACCCATCTTGCGAAAGGCCATACCGGCAGCCCAGCCGAGTTTGAGCATGAAGTCAGGAGTAATCGGATATTCCCCGACGCGACCACGAATGCCGTCAGTACCAAAATATTTCTTGCTCATAAGTGCTCCATCATTCTTATTCGGCTGATTCCACGGCTGCGAGCATTCGCACCACGTCCACCGTTTCCGCCACATCATGGACGCGCAATATACGCGCACCTTTCACCGACGCCAGTGCAGCCAGTGCCAAACCACCGTATAGACGCTCACCCACCGGGCGATTCAATGCATGACCGATCATGCTTTTGCGCGAAACGCCCACCAACAGTGGCCGCCCCAGCGCATGCAGGGCTTCCATATGCTTGAACAAGCTTAGATTGTGCTGCAGGGTTTTGGCGAAGCCGAAACCCGGATCAAGAATGATCCGCTCGGCCGGAATACCTGCCAACTCACACTGAGCCATGCGTTCGGCAAGAAACTCACCCACTTCCCGGGTGACATCCTGGTAACGCGGATCATCCTGCATGTCGCCAGGCTCGCCGAGCATATGCATCAGGCATACAGGCAACCCGGTGGCAGCAGCAGCATCCAGCGCGCCATCCCGCCGTAGCGAACGAACGTCGTTGATCAAACCGGCACCCAACCGCGCCGTTTCGCGCATGACCGCCGGAGTGGACGTATCGACCGATATGACCACATCCAGTTCGCGGTTGATCAGCTCGACGACGGGAGCGACACGCTCCAGCTCCTCCAATGGAGAAACCGCCCGCGCGCCGGGCCGGGTTGACTCCCCGCCCACATCGATCAGCGTTGCACCCGCCGCAACCATGGCTTCGGCATGACGCAAGGCCGCATCGAGCTGGCTGTATCGGCCACCGTCGGAAAAAGAATCGGGAGTGACATTGAGAATGCCCATGACATGCGTCCGGGCCAAATCAAGAACCCGGTTGCCGCAAGGCAACCGGGTCAGGGACTGTACAGAAGTCATTTCAAACCTTAAACGTCGGCAGCCGGGCCGCCAATCGGTGTTTCCGGACGCTCGCCCTGAATGACAGGAGGCGTGCCAGTACCGGTACCACCCGACCAGTCGCGAGGCTCGCGAGGTGTACGACCGGCCATGATGTCGTCGATCTGCTCGGCATCGATCGTCTCGTACTTCATCAGGGCATCCGCCATCGCATCGAGCTTGTCGCGATTGTCCGTAAGGATCTGCTTGGCGGTGCCGTAGCACTGATCGATGATGCTGCGTACTTCGGAGTCGATCAGCTTGGCTGTCTCACCGGAGAAGCTGGCATTCTGACCGCCACCACCGCGACCGAGGAATACTTCACCCTCTTCTTCGGCGTACATCAACGGACCGAGTTTTTCCGACAGGCCCCACTTGGTCACCATGTTCCGCGCAATCTGACTCGCACGCATGATGTCGTTGGAGGCACCAGTCGTCACACCATCAAAGCCCAAAGTCATTTCTTCGGCAATGCGACCGCCGTACAGCGAGCAGATCTGACTGATCAGCGCACGCTTGGACAGGCTGTAGCGATCTTCTTCCGGCAGGAACATGGTCACACCCAGCGCACGACCGCGCGGGATAATCGACACCTTGTAGACCGGATCATGCTCGGGCACGACGCGACCAACAATGGCATGGCCTGCTTCGTGATAAGCGGTGTTCTGCTTTTCCTTCTCGGACATGACCATGGATTTGCGCTCGGCGCCCATCATGATCTTGTCTTTGGCCAGTTCGAATTCCTTCATTTCGACGATGCGCTTGCCGGCACGGGCAGCGAACAGCGAAGCCTCGTTGACCAGGTTCGCCAGATCGGCACCGGAGAAGCCCGGAGTACCACGTGCGATAACCGCCGGAGCAACGTCGTCACCCATTGGCACTTTACGCATGTGAACCTTGAGGATCTGCTCGCGACCACGGATGTCCGGCAGACCGACCACCACCTGACGGTCGAAACGACCCGGACGCAGCAGAGCCGGGTCCAGTACATCAGGACGGTTGGTTGCGGCGATGACGATGATGCCGTCATTCATTTCGAAACCGTCCATCTCGACCAGCAACTGGTTGAGAGTCTGTTCGCGCTCGTCGTGACCACCACCCATGCCGGCGCCACGATGGCGACCCACGGCGTCGATCTCGTCGATGAAGATAATGCATGGAGCGTGTTTCTTGGCCTGTTCGAACATGTCACGAACGCGGCTGGCACCGACACCGACGAACATTTCGACGAAGTCGGAACCGGAAATGGTGAAGAACGGCACTTTGGCTTCGCCGGCAATCGCCTTGGCCAGCAAGGTTTTACCGGTACCCGGAGGACCGACCATCAGCACGCCACGAGGAATGCGACCACCCAGACGCTGGAACTTGCCCGGATCACGGAGGAACTCGACCAGCTCGCCCACTTCTTCCTTGGCTTCGTCGCAACCGGCAACGTCAGCCAGTGTGGTTTTCACCTGATCTTCGGACAGCAGACGCGCCTTGCTCTTGCCAAAGCTCATCGGGCCGCCCTTGCCACCCGCGCCGCCCTGCATCTGGCGCATGAAGAACATGAACACCGCGATGATCACCAGGATCGGGAAGCTGGCCACCAGGAGCTGGGTCCAGATGCTTTGCTGCTCAGGCTGCTTGCCTTCGACCACAACGTGGTTGTCGACCAGGTCGCCAATCAGGCCATTGTCCTGGATTGCCGGACGAATGGTCTTGAAGCTGTCGCCATCGTTGCGTTTGCCGGTAATTACGTAGCCGTCGACGGCCACGCGCTCGACCTTGCCATCCTTGACCTGCTGGATGAAGTCGGAATAGTTGAGGGTCTGCGGCTCGTTAGGGCTGGAGAAGTTGTTCATCACCGTCACCAGGACAGCCGCGATGATCAACCACAGGATCAGATTCTTTGCCATATCGTTCAATTAACTACCCTCTGAAGCAAGCTCCGCTACTGGCGCGCGCTTCGCATGATATTCACCGGCCTAACTTACTACATTACCTACAGCTCTGGCAGGCGCCGTCTGTAACCCTTTGTGAAACACTTTCTACACAATATTCGCTTATGCGCGCGGGGCGAAATACGAAAAACCTATCACCCCGCCAAAAAACCTCGTTTTACTCGCTACGACCGCGGTAGCCCCAAGCCAGCATGTACTGCTCGCGAGAGCTGCCACGAGAGGAGTCCGGCTTGATCATCTGGATCTTGTCGAACTTCTTGCGAGCGTCCTTCAGGTAAACATCGAACCCTTCGCCCTGAAAAATCTTGATCACGAAATTGCCACCCGGCTTGAGTATCCGTTCCGCCAGATCAAGCGCCAGCTCGCAAAGGAACATGGCTTTTGGCATGTCCACTTCAGGCGTACCACTCATATTGGGGGCCATATCGGAAATCACAAGGTCCACCTGCGAATTACCCACAGCCTCAAGGATCTGAGCGAGCACTGCGTCCTCGGTGAAGTCACCCTGGATGAAAGTGACGTCCGGAATGCTGTCCATTTCCAGGATGTCCGAGGCGATCAGTCGCCCCTGACCACCGATCAGCCGGCTGGTGACCTGCGACCAGCCGCCAGGCGCCGCGCCGAGGTCGACGACATTCATGCCCGGACGGATCAGTTTGTATTTCTCCTGGATCTCCAGAAGCTTGTAACTCGCACGCGAGCGGTAGCCATCCTTCTGCGCTTGCTTCACATAGGGATCATTGACATGTCTTTTCAGCCAACCAAGGCTTGTCTTGGAACGCGCCATTGGGCACCTCGTTGATTAGGGTCGTGATTAATTGGGCGGATCCACGAGCCCTCGGGTAAAATGGCCGCCATTTTACAGAATCCAGACGAAAGGGTCAGATTATGCCGCTCACTCCAGAGCAGAAGAAACAGTACAAATCCATCGGCCACCACCTGAAACCAGTTCTGACTGTGGCTGACAACGGTTTGACTGAGGGTGTTTTAGCCGAACTCGAACGCGCATTGGCAGATCACGAGTTGATCAAGATCAAGCTCAACATCCTCGATCGCGAGGCGCGCCTGGCGTCCGTTGCAGAGCTGTGCAAGACCGGCAAGGCCGATCTGGTTCAAGTCATCGGCAAGATGGCACTGATTTACCGCAAGAACTTCAGCGTCAACAAGCAGCTGTCGAACGTCCATCGCTTCAAGTGATGGCAAGGGTCAAGGGTGTGCTTCGCGCACCCTGCCACTCCATCCCGGCACCGGCTGCAATACCAGCACCAACCCGGAAAAACCCAACACAAGAAAGCTGAACACCTGCCAGCGCTGCGCATCCGGCCAGCCGACACGCACTGCGACAAACATCGCACACGCATACAACGCCATCAGCAACACCTGCCCGCGAAAATCTCGCCATAGACTGGCAAGGCCCTCGGCCTGTACCAGCACCAAAGCCTGAAATATCACGCACGCGACGGCAAAACCCACCACCGCCACTTCAAACGTACTTGCAACCTCATCGATCAGCAGCGGCGCCAGGCCAATTTGACCCAGCACCGGGCGCAGACCGAGATGTACCAGCCACAGGCCACCGACCCACAACATCTGGGCCAGTTGCCAGAGCATCGCGCCCGCATGCAGCGGGCGCCCACCCTCAGATGTGACGGACTTCGACAATCTCGTACTCGATATCGCCACCTGGCGTTTTCACGACGACCGTATCGCCCTCTTCCTTGGCAATCAAGGCGCGAGCGATCGGCGAGCCGACCGAAATCTTGCCGAGTTTGATGTCCGCCTCATCCTCACCCACGATCTGGTAAGTCACGCTTTCATCAGTCTCGACGTTGGCGATTTCGACGGTGGTGCCGAAAATCACTTTGCCAGTGTGCGGAATGGTTGTCACATCGATGATCACCGCGTTCTGCAGGCGACCTTCGATATCACGGATCCGCGCCTCGACCATGCCTTGCTGTTCGCGCGCGGCATGGTATTCAGCGTTTTCTTTCAAGTCACCCAACTCGCGGGCCGTACCGATGTCCTGGCTGAGCTTCGGACGAACGACCTTGGTCAGGTGAGCATGCTCTTCTTCCAGGGCCTTGGAGCCCTGGACGGTCATTGGGTATTTATTCATGCCTTCAATCCTGCGTGTAGATCCTGCAAGCGGCGTACGGTCTTCTCGGGACCGAACTTCAGCGCTTCACAGATAGCTTCGCCAGCAGCAATGGTGGTGGTGCAGTAAATCTTGTGCTGCAGGGCGTTACGGCGAATGGAATAGGAATCGGCGATCGACTGGCGACCTTCGGTGGTGTTGATGATCAGGGTGACTTCGTCATTCTTGATCATGTCGACCACGTGCGGACGACCCTCGGTCACCTTGTTCACGCGACGCACTTTCAGACCTGCTGCTTCGATCAGCTTGGCAGTGCCGGCAGTGGCGACGACTTCGAAGCCCAAGTTGATCAGATCACGAGCCACGCCTGCAACCAGCGGCTTGTCATCGTCGCGTACGCTGATGAATGCGGTACCGCCGGTCGGCAGCACTTCGCTGGCACCCATCTGGGCTTTGGCAAAGGCTTCGCCGAAGGTATCGCCGACGCCCATCACTTCACCGGTGGACTTCATCTCTGGGCCGAGGATCGGGTCAACGCCAGGGAATTTGGCGAACGGGAACACCGCCTCTTTCACGCTGTAGAAGTTCGGGATGATTTCCTTGGTGAAGCCGATTTCCTTCAGGGTTTTACCGGCCATCACGCGAGCCGCGATCATCGCCAGGGAAACACCGATGCACTTCGACACGAACGGTACGGTACGGGAAGCACGCGGGTTGACTTCGATGACGTAGATGTCTTCGCCTTGCAGCGCCAACTGAACGTTCATCAGGCCGACCACGCCCAGCTCCAGGGCCATTTTCTTGACCTGTTCGCGCATCTCGTCCTGGATGTGTGCCGGCAGCGAGTACGGCGGCAGCGAGCACGCGGAGTCACCGGAGTGAACGCCAGCCTGTTCGATGTGCTGCATGATCGCGCCGATCACTACGTCCTTGCCGTCGCAGACCGCATCCACGTCCATCTCGATGGCGCAGTTGAGGAAGTGGTCGAGCAGCACCGGGCTGTCGTTCGACACTTGCACCGCGTCACGCAGGTAACGCTTGAGTTCTTCTTCCTTGTAGACGATTTCCATCGCCCGGCCGCCCAGTACGTAGGACGGACGCACCACCAGCGGGTAACCGATTTTCGCAGCAGCGCGAACGGCTTCGTCTTCGCTGCGCACGGTGGCGTTTGGCGGCTGACGCAGGTTCAGGCGCTCAACCATTTGCTGGAAGCGCTCACGGTCTTCGGCACGGTCGATGGCGTCAGGGCTGGTGCCGATAATCGGCACGCCGGCTGCTTCCAGGGCGCGAGCCAGTTTCAGAGGAGTCTGGCCACCGTACTGCACGATCACGCCTTTCGGCTTCTCGACGCGGCAGATTTCCAGCACGTCTTCCAGGGTCACCGGCTCGAAGTACAGACGGTCGGAAGTGTCGTAGTCAGTGGAAACGGTTTCCGGGTTGCAGTTGACCATGATGGTCTCGTAACCGTCATCGCGCAGCGCCAGTGCCGCGTGTACGCAGCAGTAGTCGAACTCGATGCCCTGACCGATACGGTTCGGGCCACCGCCGAGGATGATGATCTTGTCGCGACCGGACGGCGCGGCTTCGCACTCTTCCTCGTAGGTCGAGTACAGGTAGGCGGTGTCGGTGGCGAACTCAGCCGCGCAGGTGTCGACGCGCTTGTAGACCGGGAACACTTCCAGCTTGTGGCGGTGAGTGCGCAGGTTCTTCTCGGTGACGCCCAGCAGCTTGGCCAGACGCTGGTCGGAGAAACCTTTGCGCTTGAGCTTGTACATCAGGTCGCGGTCGATAGCGGACAGACCGAGGGTCTTGACCTTTTCTTCGTCCTTGATCAGATCTTCGATCTGTACCAGGAACCACGGATCGATCATGTTCATGCCGAAGATTTCTTCGACGGTCATGCCAGCGCGGAAGGCGTCCGCCACGTACCAGATACGCTCGGCGCCCGGCACGGTCAGTTCGCGCTTGAGCACGCTCATGCTTTCCGGGTTGCTCAGGTCGACCTTCTCGTCCAGACCGCAAACACCCACTTCCAGACCGCGCAGAGCTTTCTGCAGGGATTCCTGGAAGGTACGGCCGATGGCCATGACTTCACCGACCGACTTCATCTGAGTGGTCAGGCGCGCGTCAGCGTTGGCGAACTTCTCGAAAGCGAAGCGCGGCAGCTTGGTCACGACATAGTCGATGGACGGCTCGAAGGACGCCGGGGTACGGCCGCCAGTGATGTCGTTCTGCAGTTCGTCGAGGGTGTAACCGACTGCCAGCTTGGCCGCGATCTTGGCGATCGGGAAGCCGGTGGCTTTCGAGGCCAGAGCCGACGAGCGGGATACACGCGGGTTCATTTCGATCACGACCATGCGGCCAGTGTCCGGGCAGATGCCGAACTGAACGTTGGAACCGCCGGTCTCGACGCCGATCTCGCGCAGTACCGCCAGCGAGGCGTTACGCAGGATCTGGTATTCCTTGTCGGTCAGGGTCTGAGCCGGGGCAACGGTGATCGAGTCACCGGTGTGCACGCCCATCGGGTCGAAGTTTTCGATCGAGCAGACGATGATGCAGTTGTCCTTTTTGTCGCGGACAACTTCCATTTCATATTCTTTCCAGCCGATCAGCGATTCGTCGATCAGCAGCTCTTTGGTTGGCGACAGGTCCAGACCACGGGCGCAGATTTCTTCGAACTCTTCACGGTTGTAAGCGATACCGCCACCGGTGCCGCCCATGGTGAAGGACGGACGGATGATGCACGGGAAGCCCAGGCGCTCGAGCACCGCGTTGGCTTCTTCCATGCTGTGGGCGATGCCGGAACGCGGGCATTCCAGGCCGATGGCTTTCATCGCCTTGTCGAAACGCGAACGGTCTTCAGCCTTGTCGATGGTGTCGGCGTTGGCACCGATCATCTCTACGCCGAACTTCTCCAGAACGCCTTCGCGCTCCAGGTCCAGGGCGCAGTTCAGAGCAGTCTGGCCGCCCATGGTTGGCAGCACCGCATCCGGACGCTCTTTTTCGATGATCTTGGCAACGGTCTGCCACTTGATCGGCTCGATGTAGGTCGCATCGGCCATGTCCGGGTCGGTCATGATGGTGGCCGGGTTGGAGTTCACCAGGATGACGCGGTAACCCTCTTCGCGCAGGGCTTTACAGGCCTGGGCGCCGGAGTAGTCGAATTCGCAGGCCTGGCCGATAACGATCGGGCCAGCGCCGAGAATCAGGATGCTTTTAATGTCTGTACGTTTTGGCATGGGTTTGTCACTCAAATCCGCAGGTCAGTCGGCAAGCCGTCTTGATCGATTTCTGAAGTCCCGAGGGGGCCGCCGGTTCCGGGGCCGCCCTCGAGGGGCTTCTCGCTACAGTCTCAAGGCGAGCGCTTAGCGTCGCTTGGCCATCTCGTTGATGAAGCGGTCAAACAGAGGGGCCACATCGTTCGGGCCCGGGCTCGCTTCAGGGTGACCCTGGAAGCTGAACGCGCTCTTGTCGGTGCGTTCGATACCTTGCAGGGTGCCGTCGAACAGCGATTTGTGGATCGCGCGGACGTTGGCTGGCAGGGTTTCTTCGTCTACCGCAAAACCGTGGTTCTGGCTGGTGATCATCACGACGCCAGTGTCCAGATCCTGAACCGGGTGGTTGGCACCGTGGTGACCGTGGCCCATTTTCAGGGTCTTGGCGCCGGAGGCCAGAGCCAGCAGCTGGTGACCGAGGCAGATGCCGAAGACCGGAATTTCGGTTTCCAGCACTTCCTTGATTGCCTTGATCGCGTAGTCACATGGCTCCGGATCACCAGGGCCGTTGGACAGGAACACGCCGTCCGGTTTCAGAGCCAATACGTCGGCAGCCGGGGTTTGTGCCGGAACGACAGTGACACGGCAGCCGCGCTCGACCAGCATGCGCAGGATGTTGACCTTGACGCCGTAGTCGTAGGCAACCACGTGGTATGGCAGCTCGGAGGCTTCGATGGTCGCGTGGCTATCGGTTTTCAGATCCCAGACAGTGGAGCGCCATTCGTATTGGGTCTTGGTGCTGACGACTTTCGCCAGGTCCATGCCCTTCAGGCCCGGGAAGCCTTGCGCCGCGGCGATGGCCGCTTCTTCGGAGATGTTGTCGCCGGCCATGATGCAGCCGTTCTGTGCGCCTTTTTCACGCAGGATGCGGGTCAGGCGGCGGGTGTCGATACCGGCGATCGCCACAACATTGTTGGCTTTCAGGTAATCGGACAGGGACATCGTGTTACGCCAGTTGCTCGCTACCAGCGGCAGGTCACGGATGACCAGGCCAGCGGACCAGACGCGGTCGGACTCGGCGTCTTCCGGCGTGGTGCCGGTGTTGCCGATGTGCGGGTAAGTCAGGGTAACGATCTGTTGGGCGTAGGAAGGATCGGTAAGGATTTCCTGATAGCCGGTCATTGCGGTGTTGAACACCACCTCACCAACGGTCTGACCGTCGGCTCCAATGGCTTCGCCGCGAAAAATGCTGCCATCAGCAAGGGCGAGTATGGCTGGCTTAGTCAAGAAGACCTCCCGTAAATAACGCATGAAAGGGCAATCGCAGGTTGTAAAAAAGCGGAGTGACGTATGGACACGTCACCCCGCTTCTTCACTGAATTATTCTGCGCGCTTTTAGTGGACACACTAAAGCTGTAGCTTACAGAAAAAGGGATTTTTGGTCTACCGCCAATGAGGCCGAAAGGCCGGAGAATGCGACAGGGCGTCGCTCGGCGGAGCAAAACCGGCACAAACAGGGCGTTTGCGCCGGCTTCAGAACATCTCAATGCAGGTCGAGCACGTCCTGCATGTCGTACAAACCAGGCTCACGAGCATCCAGCCACAACGCCGCACGCACCGCGCCCTTGGCAAACGTCATGCGGCTCGAAGCCTTGTGTGTGATCTCCAGGCGCTCACCTTCGCAAGCAAACAGCACCGTGTGATCACCCACCACATCACCACCGCGAACAGTGGCGAAACCGATGGTTTCACGCTCACGGGCACCGGTGTGGCCTTCACGACCATAAACCGCGACTTTCTGCAGATCACGATCCAGCGCATTGGCAATCACTTCACCCATGCGCAGGGCCGTGCCCGACGGCGCATCGATCTTGTGACGGTGATGGGCTTCGATGATTTCGATGTCCGCATCTTCCGCCAACACCCGCGCCGCCATGTCGAGCAGCTTCAGCGATAGGTTGACGCCGACACTGAAGTTGGCCGCGAACACGATCGGAATATCCTTGCCCGCCTCGGCCAGCAACTGCTTCTGCGCAGCGTCCAGCCCGGTCGTGCCGATCACCATCGCCTTGCCGGCCTTGCGGCAGAAGGCCAGGTTTTTCAGCATGACTTCCGGCAGGGTGAAGTCGATCAACACATCGAACTCTTCCGCCACCGATTCCAGATTCCCGGACAGCGGCACGCCGATTCGACCCAGCGAAGCCAGCTCACCGGCATCCACACCGATCAGCGTACTGCCAGGGCGGACAATCGCGGCCGTCAGACCGGTCAACGGCGCGCGTTGCTGCACCGCCTCGACCAGAATCTTGCCCATGCGCCCGGCAGCGCCCATCACAGCTATACGTCGCATGCCGTCTCCTTACAGATCGCCGAAGAAGCGTTTCACACCGTCGAACCAACCGGTGGTTTTCGGGGAGTGACTGTTGTCGTCCGCCAGGGAGCTGCGGAACTCTTCCAGCAGTTCACGCTGACGACGGTTCAGATTGACCGGTGTTTCGACGGCCACACGACACATCAGGTCGCCCGCACCACCGCCACGCACTGGCGCAACGCCTTTGCCGCGTACGCGGAACTGCTTGCCGGTCTGAGTCCCTTCCGGAATCTTCAGTTTGACGCGACCGTCGAGGGTCGGAATTTCCAGTTCGCCGCCCAGGGCTGCGTCGACGAAGCTGATCGGCACTTCGCAGAACAGGTGCTTGCCGTCGCGCTGGAAGATGTCGTGCTCGCGGACGTTGATCACCACGTACAGGTCGCCGGTCGGGCCACCCTGAGTACCCGCCTCGCCTTCGCCGGACAGACGAATGCGGTCACCAGTGTCGACACCAGCCGGCACTTTGACGGAGAGGGTTTTGTATTCTTCAACGCGACCGTCACCGTGGCAGGAATCGCACGGATCGGAAATGATCTTGCCCTGGCCATGGCAACGCGGGCAGGTCTGCTGCACCGAGAAGAAGCCTTGCTGCATGCGCACCTGACCGATGCCGCCGCAAGTCGGGCAAGTCGAAGGCGACGAGCCTTTCTTGGCACCCGAGCCATCGCAAGGCTTGCAGTTGACCAGTGTCGGAACGCGGATATTCACGGTAGTACCGCGCACCGCTTCTTCCAGGTTCAGCTCCAGGGTGTAGCGCAAATCGCTGCCACGCTGGGCGCCGCCACGGGAACCGCCGCGACCACCACCGAAGAAGTCACTGAAGACATCGCCGAAGATGTCGGAGAAGTTCTGACCACCGAAGCCTGCACCGCCGCCACCCATGCTCGGGTCGACGCCGGCATGACCGTACTGGTCGTACGCCGCACGCTTGCTGGAATCGGACAGCACTTCGTAGGCTTCGTTGGCCTCTTTGAACAGCTCTTCCGACGCTTTGTCATCGGGATTACGGTCCGGGTGATGCTTCATCGCCAGACGGCGATAGGCCTTTTTCAGGTCTGCTTCGCTTGAGCCGCGCTCAACACCCAACACTTCGTAATAGTCACGCTTAGCCATAAGTTCTTCATACTCTTGAGGACGTTCGGCAAACCCCTCCTGAGCTTCGCCAAACTCGTTGAGCCCCAATACAGGCCCGGACCCAACTCACGTCAATTCAACGATCCTGGTCTTTGATTCATGCGGTACTTTCGGCGCGAAAAGCAGGAGCATCTTCGGCCATACCACCAGCATCCGAACCTTGTCGCATGCTGTAAAAATTCGCGTATTCCAGATACGCCAACGCGGGAGCAAGCTCCCGCGCGGCGACATCCTACCAGTCAGTGCCCAAAGGCAGTCAACCGGCCGACCAACAACTTACTTGTGGTCTTTGACTTCTTCGAACTCGGCATCGACAACATCGTCAGCCTTTTCAGCTTTCTCGTCTTGCGGTGCCGCGCCTTCAGCAGGCTGAGCCTGTTCGGCGTACATCTTCTGGGCAACCGGCGCAGAAACTTTCGACAGCTCTTCAACCTTGGCGTCGATGGCAGCCTTGTCGTCGCCTTTGACGGCAGCTTCCAGGGCAACCACGGCCGCTTCGATTGCAGTCTTCTCTTCTGCAGTCACTTTGTCGCCAGCGTCAGCGATCATCTTGCGAGTCGAGTGAACCAGTGCATCACCCTGGTTACGGGCAGCGGCCAGCTCTTCGAACTTGCGGTCTTCCTCGGCATTGGCCTCGGCGTCACGCACCATGCGCTCGATTTCTTCGTCGGACAGACCGGAGTTGGCCTTGATCACGATCGACTGGGTCTTGCCGGTAGCCTTGTCCTTCGCACCTACGTGCAGGATGCCGTTGGCGTCGATGTCGAAGGTCACTTCGATCTGCGGCACGCCACGTGGAGCTGGTGGAATGTCGGCCAGGTCGAACTTGCCCAGAGACTTGTTCTGTGCGGCTTGCTTGCGCTCGCCTTGCAGGACGTGAATGGTCACGGCGCCCTGGTTGTCGTCGGCAGTCGAGAACACTTGCGATTTCTTGGTAGGAATCGTGGTGTTTTTCTCGATCAGCGCGGTCATCACGCCACCCATGGTTTCGATACCCAGGGTCAGCGGGCTGACGTCGAGCAGCAGAACGTCTTTCACGTCACCGGCCAGAACGGCGCCCTGGATGGCAGCACCCATGGCAACGGCTTCGTCCGGGTTCACGTCTTTACGGGCTTCTTTACCGAAGAAATCGGTCACCAGCTTCTGAACCAGCGGCATACGGGTCTGACCGCCGACCAGGATTACGTCGTTGATCGCGCCAACATCCAGACCAGCGTCTTTCATGGCGATGCGGCAAGGCTCGATGGTGCGCTGAACCAGGTCTTCAACCAGTGCTTCGAGCTTGGCACGCGAGATCTTCACGTTCAGGTGCTTAGGACCGGTGGCGTCTGCAGTGATGTACGGCAGGTTCACGTCGGTCGACTGAGCGGACGACAGCTCGATCTTGGCTTTCTCGGCAGCTTCTTTCAGACGCTGCATCGCCAGCGGGTCACCCTTCAGGTTCATGCCGCTTTCTTTCTTGAATTCGTCGACGAGGTAGTCGATCAGACGAATGTCGAAGTCTTCACCGCCCAGGAACGTGTCACCGTTGGTGGCCAACACTTCGAACTGGTGCTCGCCGTCAACTTCAGCGATCTCGATCACGGAAACGTCGAAAGTACCGCCACCCAGGTCATAAACGATCACGGTGTGATCGCCCTTGGCCTTGTCCATACCGTAAGCCAGAGCGGCTGCGGTTGGTTCGTTGATGATACGTTTTACGTCCAGACCCGCGATGCGGCCGGCGTCTTTGGTCGCCTGACGCTGACTGTCGTTGAAGTAGGCCGGAACGGTGATCACCGCTTCGGTCACTGCTTCGCCGAGGTAGTCTTCGGCGGTCTTCTTCATTTTCTTCAGAATTTCAGCCGAGATTTGTGGCGGAGCCATTTTCTGGCCGTTCACTTCAACCCAGGCGTCACCGTTGTCAGCCTTGGCGATCTTGTAAGGAACCATCTGAATGTCTTTCTGTACCACTTCTTCTTCGAAGCGGCGACCGATCAGACGCTTTACCGCGTACAGGGTGTTGTGCGGGTTGGTCACTGCCTGACGCTTGGCGGACTGGCCGACCAGGATTTCGCCATCGTTGGCGTAAGCGATGATCGACGGCGTGGTACGCGCGCCTTCGGCGTTTTCAATAACTTTGGCTACGCCGTTTTCAAGAATGGAGACGCAGGAGTTGGTAGTCCCCAGGTCGATACCGATAATTTTGCCCATGTTCACTCTCCCGAAACTTTGGATTTGGTTGCCGCAGTGGTTGTGGCCAACTGCGGTAGCACTTAAACGCTTGACTTCTAAATGGGGGCCTTGCGGCTAATTTCAAGCCTTCTCGTCAATCGAAGGCGAAACTGGCGCCGGCGCCTTGCTGACCACGACCATTGCCGGACGCAGCAGGCGACCGTTGAGCTGGTAGCCCTTCTGGAACACCTTCAGAATGCTGTTCGGCTCAAGGTCTGCACTTTCCTGCATGGCCATTGCCTGATGTTCCACGGCGTTGAACGGCTCGCCTTCCTGCGGGGCCACAGCGACAAGCTGATAGCGCGCAAGGGTGTCGTGAAACATTTTCAGGGTCAGCTCGATGCCTTCACGCATCGGACGGATGCTCTCGTCATCCGGGTTCGACAGCTCGAGGCCGCGCTCCAGGCTGTCGACGATCGGCAGCAGGTCGCCGGCGAATTTTTCCAGCGCAAACTTGTGCGCCTTTTCGACATCCTGCTCGGCACGGCGGCGGACGTTCTGCAGATCGGCAGCTACGCGCAGCGATTGATCCTGCGCGGCGGCCAATTGCTCTTCGAGCACTTGTACACGGGTCGCCAGGTCATCACCCGAAGTCTCGGGCGCCTGATTGGCTTCTGGATTTTGCGTATCTACTGTCTGTTCGTCAGCCATAGAATTCTCCTTTCAATATCGTCCGCGAGTTCGATTCGCGCTTCTGCCCCGGTATATGGGGCCGCAAAATCAGGCTTCAAGGGCTGACAATGATTAACCCTACAAAAAAGTGCTGCATTGTCATTCCCGGGCGCGATAAGCATTTGATCGGATCATCCCCATCGAGCTAAGCAAGGGCATTGTCAGTCCGAAACAAAACACTGTATAAATAACCAGACCTGAAGCCTGGGAGCGGCCTTTATGCTGGTGCACCTGTCCGTACACAACTACGCCATCGTTGAACATCTCGATCTCGAACTCGATCGCGGCATGAGCGTGATTACCGGGGAAACCGGCGCCGGCAAGTCGATCATGCTCGACGCCCTGGGCCTGACGCTCGGTGATCGCGCCGACAGCGGCGTGGTTCGACCGGGTGCCGACAAGGCCGACATCCTGGCGACCTTCGACCTGGTCGACATCCCCGAGGCCAGTGCCTGGCTGGCGGAACGCGACCTGGAAATCGACGGCCCGTGCATCCTGCGCCGGGTCATCACTTCCGAAGGTCGCTCACGCGGCTATATAAACGGCACGCCCTGTCCGCTTGGCGATCTCAAGGCACTCGGCGAGCTGCTGATCGACATCCACAGTCAGCACGAACACCAATCCCTGCTCAAGGCCGACACCCACCGGCGCCTGCTCGACGAGTACGCCGGGGCCACCGATCTGGCGCGACAGGTGCATCTGGCCGCCCAGCGCTGGCGCCAGACTCGTCAGGAGCTGGAACGCCTGTCCAACTCCGGCGACGAACAGCGCGCGCGCCATCAACTGCTCAGCTACCAGCTCGAAGAACTGGAAAACCTCGGCCTCGGTGAAAACGAGCTGGAAGAACTGGAGCAGGAACACAAGAACCTGACCAACGCCGAAACCCTGCTCGGCATCTGCCGACAAGTGGTCGAGCAATGCAGCGAAAGCGATTCCGGCAACGTGCTGAATGCCCTGACGGCCAGCCTCAATCGCCTATCGAGCGTGAACAATTCGGTCGGCGCGCTGGGCGAGGCGAGCAGCCTGCTGACCAGCGCGCAGATCCAGGTCGAAGAAGCCGTCGGCGAACTCAATCGTTTTCTCGACAACTTCGATGCCGATCCGGCGCGCCTGCAATATCTGGAAGAACGTCTGGACTCCATCTACACGCTGGCACGCAAACACCGCATTCAGCCGACGGAAGTGGCGGAGATGCAGCAGAAGCTGCTCGACGAAATCGAAGCCCTCGATGCCAACGATGAATCCATTGAACGCCTCGCGGAAGAACTCGGATCCTATGCCCGCCACTATCAGGAAAAGGCCCGGGAGCTGAGCGAGCTGCGTCATCAGGCGGCCGGCAGCCTGGCCAGCGCGGTGGAGCAGGAGATTCATCGCCTGGGCATGCCCGGCGGTCGCTTCACCATCGAATTGCGCGCCAACAACAGCAGCGAACTGCAACCCAATGGCCTGGAGCAAGTCGAGCTACTGGTCAGCGCCAACCCGGGCCAACCGTTGAAGGCCCTGGCCAAAGTGGCGTCCGGCGGTGAGCTGTCACGGATCAGCCTGGCCATCCAGGTGATCACCGCCCAGACCTCTCGCGTTCCGACGCTGGTGTTCGACGAAGTGGACGTGGGGATTGGCGGTCCGACGGCCGAAATCGTCGGCCAGTTGCTGCGTCGTCTCGGCGATCGCGGGCAGGTACTGACGGTCACGCACCTGCCGCAAGTCGCGGCTCAGGGGCATCAGCATCTGTTCGTGCACAAGGTGCGTGGCGAACAGGCCACTCACACAGCCGTTTCGAAACTGAGCAAGAATGACCGGATAGAAGAAGTTGCGCGGATGCTTGGCGGCATCGATCTGACCAAAGAGTCCTTGGCGCACGCGAAAAAGATGGTCGTTACCGCAAAGGTTTAAGCACCGCAGAAAGCACGAAGGCGACCCTTGGGTCGCCTTCGCTCGTTTCGCGAACCTGAAATTCGCGCGACATGCTTATTTTTTCTTGCGTACGTACAGCACCAGGTTGTGATCCACCAACTCGACACCGTGCTCCTCGGCGATTGCCTTCTGGAGTTTTTCGATTTCGGTGCTGACGAATTCGATAACCTCACCGGATTCCACGTTGACCATATGGTCGTGGTGGCCACCGTCGGCCAATTCGAATACCGCGTGGCCGCCGTCGAAGTTGTGACGGACCACGAGGCCAGCCGCTTCGAACTGGGTCAGAACACGGTAAACCGTGGCCAGACCGACGTCCTCGCCAGCTTCCATCAACGCCTTGTAGACGTCCTCGGCACTCATGTGACGCTGCTCTGTAGAGTCGAGCATTTGCAGGATCTTGACCCGTGGCAGGGTCACTTTGAGGCCGGCTTTGCGTAGTTCGCTATTTTCAACCATGGTCAGCTTTCTCGCGATGCTGCTTCGCAGCTTCTCTTAATGCGGGTATGATCGGCGTTTACGTTGTCCCAGCCAAGATAGTGGAAGTCGCCCACCGATGCAAAACACCAAGCTCTTGCTAACCAGTTTCACCTTTGTGGGACTGCTCGCACTCGCCGGTTGTTCATTCCCCGGGGTTTACAAAATCGACATCCAGCAGGGCAATGTCGTCACGCAGGACATGATAGACCAGTTACGCCCGGGAATGACCCGGCCGCAAGTACGGTTTATCATGGGTAACCCTCTGCTTGCCGACACGTTCCATGCCAACCGCTGGGATTATCTGTACAGCCTGCAACCTGGTGGCGGTGAACGCCAGCAGGAACGCATGAGTGTCATTTTCGACTCGAATGACCGCCTTGTCAGCCTGTCCGGTGACTTCATGCCGGGCGTCAGCCGTGACGAAGCCATTCTCGGCAAGGACAGTGGCACCAGCGTGACCGCTCCTGCTGAAAACGTCGAGCAGCCGAAACCGGAAAAACCGGCCAAGCCAGGCTCCTTGCTGGATCAGATCCAGAAGGACGTCGATGGTGTGGAAACCGTTCCGGTTCCAACGCCAGAACCGCTGGACACCTCGCCGCAATAATTTGCGACGCAATAAAAAACCCGGAAATTCCGGGTTTTTTATTGTCTGCCGTTTGGCCAGCCTACTGATTTCGCGTCTTGGCTTCGGCAGCCTTCGCGGCACGCAGACGACGCACTTCTTTCGGATCAGCCAGCAACGGTCGATAAATCTCGATGCGATCGCCTTCCTGAACCAACCGAGTGTCCGGATCAGCAATCACTTTACCGAAGATCCCCAAAGGGCAGCTCTGCAGATCCAGCTCCGGAAATTCAGCATCAATCCCGGACGCCATCAGCGCCGCACGCACTGTTGTACCCTCAGCGACACTGATTACACGCAACACCTGACGATCAACGGCGGCATACACCACTTCGATTTCGATCACCGGCTCAACCATGCATCTGCTTGGCGCGCTGGCAGAACGCGTCCACCAGCGTATTGGCCGCCTGATTGAACAAAGGGCCTAGCGTCGCGCGGACCAGCGGCCCGGCATAGTCGAAAGACAGATCCAGACTGATCTTGCAGGCCTTCTCGTTCAGCGCCTTGAACACCCAGACGCCGTGCAACTGATTGAACGGCCCCTCCTCCAGGTTCATTTCAATCGACTGCCCCGGCACCAGCGTGTTGCGCGTCACGAAGTGCTGACTGAGGCCACCCTTGGCCACGCCGACACTGGCGCGCATATGCTCAGGCGAGCTTTCCAGGACTTCAGCAGACGAGCACCACGGCAAAAACTCGGGGTAGCGCGCCACGTCATTGACCAGGTCGTAGAGAAATTGCGCCGGGTAAGGCAGCAGCGCCGATCGTTGAATATGTGTCGTCATGTAAGCGTCACTTCCAGAGCTGGGCGGCAAACACTACAAGAATGCCGATGGGCGCCACATAGCGCATCAAGAACAGAGACAGGGCGAACAGCGCCGGACTGCGAATCGACAATTCGTCACGCACCGCTTCACGCCCCATCACCCAACCGGCAAACAGCACGAAGCACAGTCCGCCGAGTGGCAACATGATCCGCGAGGTGAAGAAGTCGATCACGCCAAAGAAGTCCAGGCCACCGGCCGCACCCCATTGGTAGAGATGGAACACCCCGCCATCGTTCACGAAAAATTTGGCTTCCTTCCAGATATTGAAGGAAAACACCGTGCCCAGGCCGACGAACCAGCAGGTGAACGCCAACCAGAATGTCACCCAGGCACGACTGATTTTAGTCCGCTCGACCAGATAGGCGACCATCGGCTCCAGCAGGGAAATCGCCGAGCTCCAGGCGGCAATGGCCACCAGAACAAAGAACACCACGCCCATCAACTGGCCGAAAAGCACGTTACCGAAAGCAAATGGCAGGCTGACGAACATCAGCCCCGGGCCTTCACTCGGGTTCAAACCACCGGCAAACACAATCGGAAACAAGGCCAGACCGGCCACCAGCGAAACGAAGGTATCAAGCAGCGCCACTCCCACGACCGTGCCGGACAGCGAGGCTTCCTTGGTCATGTAGGCGCCGTAGATCATGATCGAGCCCACGCCCACGCTCAGGGAGAAGAACGCGTGGCCCATGGCCGGCAGCAAGCCGTCGAGGACTTTTTCCGGGTGGAAGTCGAACATGAAGTGCACGCCCTCCATGAAATGCCCGGTAGTCATGCTGTAACCCAGCAGCACCAGCACCATCACGAACAGCAGCGGCATCATGATCCGCAGGCTGCGCTCGAGCCCGGCAACCACGCCTTTGGCGATCACTACGGCCGACAACAGCATGAAAACCGTGTGCCACAGCGTGATGCGCCACGGATCGGCGATGACATTACCGAAGTACGCCCCGACCTGATCGGCCGTCGCACCCTGGAAGTCCCCGCGCCCCATATCAATGATGTAATCCAGCGACCAGCCGCCGACCACACTATAGAAAGACAGGATCAGCAGCGCCGTGATCATCCCGGCGAACGCACCCCACGACCATTTGCCCGAATGCCCGGCTTCCAGCGCCAGCACCTTCAGGGCATTCGCCGGACTCTGACGGGCACGCCGGCCGATCAGGGTTTCGGCGAGCATCACCGGAATGCCGATCAGCGCGATACACGCCAGAAACATCAGCACGAAGGCGCCGCCACCGTAGACCCCGACCATGTAGGGGAATTTCCAGATGCTGCCCAATCCCACGGCCGAACCGGTCGCGGCGAATATGAAAACCCAGCGGCTAGCCCAACTGCCGTGGACAGAAACCTTGTCTGTCGACATCGTTTATCACGCCCAAGCGTTAGAAAAAGAGGCCGCATTGTCCGGGATTCACTCAACCTGCTCAAGCACGCAGCATCACCGTAGCCGACAGCCGTTTATCTCCATATAATGCCGCCCCTATGGCTAAACAGAAGAAACACCCAACAGGGACCATCGCGCAAAACAAAAAGGCGCGACACGATTACTTCATCGAGCACAAGTTCGAGGCTGGTCTGGTCCTGGCCGGCTGGGAAGTAAAAAGTCTGCGGGCAAGCAAACTGCAACTGGTCGACAGTTACGTGTTGCTCAAGGATGGCGAAGCCTGGTTGCTCGGCAGCCACATCACGCCTCTGATGACCGCCAGCACCCACGTCATTGCCGACCCGGTGCGTACCCGCAAGCTGCTGCTCAACCGCCGCGAGCTGGACAAGCTCGCCGCCGCCGTGCAGCAGAAGGGTTACGCCTGCGTGTGCCTCTCCTGGTACTGGAGCAAGCACATGGTCAAGTGCGAGATCGCACTGGGCAAGGGCAAGAAGGAATACGACAAGCGTGATACCGAACGCGAACGCGACGCCGGTCGCGAGTTGCAGCGTGCGGTGCGCAACAAGGGCAAGGAAGACTGATTCCTCTGCCTGAATGACCGTTCCCGAGCCCGGCACGGGAACGGTCATGTCTACATCCCTTTGCGTCGCTCGGCGCGAGCCATGCGCTGCACTTCCTGCCGCACCTCTTCCAGCACTTCCTGCACATACAGAATGTGTCGGCTGGACACTTCACGCGCCTGTTCCGCGCGCCCCTCGATAATCGCCAGATACAATTCCCGATGCTGCGTGATCAGCATGTCGCGGGTTTCCGTGCGTTGCTTGTACATGCCACCGATGTTGGTCACCACGTTGCGCTTGAGCAGGTCGAACAGCCCGCGAATGGTGTGCAGCAACACCGCGTTATGACTGGCTTCGGCAATCGCCAGGTGGAATTTCGCATCCGCCGCACCCTCTTCCGCCCGGCTCACCTCGTCGTGACGCGAATAGCAGTCCTGTAATTCTTCAAACGCAGCCGTCAGCCGCTCGCGGTCCACATCTGTGGCGCGCAATGCCGCGTAATAGGCACACGATGCCTCCAGCGTGTGACGAAATTCCAGCAAATCGCGCTGCGCCTCGGGATTGCTTTCAAGCAATTGCAGCAGCGGATCGCTGAACGTCGAACCGAGGCTTTCCACGACATAGTTGCCGCCGCCCTGCTTGCTGACCAGCAAACCCTTGGCCGCCAGTTTCTGAATCGCCTCACGCAACGATGGCCGGGAAACGCCGAACTGTTCCGCCAGTGCCCGCTCCGCCGGCAGACGTTCGCCGGACTTCAACGTGCCCTCGAGAATCATCCCTTCCAGTCGCTCGACAATGTCGTCAGACAAACGGCGCTGACGTATCTGATCAAACCCCATCACTCAACTCTCCACCATCCCGACCGCTCGCCGGGCTCTCTATTCTGGCCTATCGACGCTGCGCCGACACCTGCCAGATGACGCCAATTCAACCGGTGCAATCCGACTCGCCGTCCGGTTGTTCGACAAAAGTTTTAGGGCGGCAAATTGACACACCGATATCAAGGCTTTTACCCTAGCCAACAGCGATTGTAAATTGGTCTTACCAATTAACCAAGAACGCTGACAGTGCCTGACCAACAACAATTAGGGGCCACCCCATATGCAAACCTGGCAACAGCTCTACAGCCCGCTCGGCAGTCTCGGCGTGTCCGCACTCGCGGCCGTCATCCCCATCGTTTTCTTCTTCCTCGCTCTGGCGGTGTTCCGCCTCAAAGGTCATGTGGCCGGCAGCATCACGCTCGCCCTGGCCATCGCCGTGGCGATCTTCGCGTTCCAGATGCCGGTCGATATGGCGTTCGCCGCCGCCGGATATGGTTTCGCCTATGGTCTGTGGCCGATTGCCTGGATCATTGTGGCGGCGGTATTCCTCTACAAACTGACGGTCAAGAGCGGTCAGTTCGAGGTCATCCGCAGCTCGGTGCTGTCGATCACCGATGACCAGCGTCTGCAGGTTCTGCTGATCGGTTTCTGCTTCGGTGCATTCCTCGAAGGTGCCGCCGGTTTCGGTGCGCCAGTGGCGATTACCGCTGCGCTGCTGGTGGGCCTGGGCTTCAACCCGCTGTACGCCGCCGGCCTGTGCCTGATTGCCAACACCGCACCGGTAGCGTTCGGCGCACTTGGGATTCCGATCATCGTGGCCGGGCAAGTCACCGGCATCGACGCGTTCAAGATCGGCGCCATGACCGGCCGCCAGCTGCCACTGCTGTCGCTGTTCGTGCCCTTCTGGCTGGTGTTCATGATGGACGGCCTGCGCGGCGTGCGTGAAACCTGGCCGGCGGCGCTGGTCGCAGGCCTGAGCTTCGCCGTCACTCAATACTTCACTTCGAACTTCATCGGCCCGGAACTGCCGGACATCACGTCGGCCCTGGCCAGCCTGATTTCGCTGACCCTGTTCCTGAAGGTCTGGCAGCCGAAACGTGCCGCCGGCCAGCACATTGCCGGTGCTGTTTCCGCTTCGGTGGTGACTGCCAGCGTCGGCGGTTTCGGCCAGAAGCGCACCACCGTCGCTTCGCCTTACAGCCTTGGGGAAATTTTCAAGGCATGGTCGCCGTTCCTGATCCTCACCGTGCTGGTGACCATCTGGACTCTCAAACCCTTCAAGGCCATGTTCGCCGCCGGCGGTTCGATGTACGCCTGGGTGTTCAACTTCGCGATTCCGCACCTTGATCAACTGGTGATCAAGACCGCACCGATCGTTGCCGCTCCGACTGCAATCCCGGCCGTATTCAAACTCGACCCGATTTCCGCGACCGGCACGGCGATTTTCTTCTCTGCGCTGATCTCGATGCTGGTGCTGAAGATCAATTTCAAAACTGGTCTGACCACTTTGAAAGAGACCTTCTACGAACTGCGCTGGCCGATCCTGTCGATCGGCATGGTGCTGGCGTTTGCCTTCGTCACCAACTATTCCGGCATGTCCTCGACCATGGCTCTGGTGCTGGCGGCAACCGGCGCGGCATTCCCGTTCTTCTCGCCGTTCCTCGGCTGGCTCGGCGTGTTCCTGACCGGTTCCGATACCTCGTCCAACGCCCTGTTCAGTTCGCTGCAAGCGACCACCGCGCACCAGATCGGGGTCAACGACACCTTGCTGGTGGCAGCCAATACCAGCGGCGGCGTGACCGGCAAGATGATCTCGCCGCAATCGATCGCCGTGGCCTGCGCAGCAACCGGCTTGGTGGGCAAGGAATCCGATCTGTTCCGCTTCACCCTCAAGCACAGCCTATTCTTTGCCACGATTGTCGGCCTGATCACTTTGGCCCAGGCCTACTGGTTCACCGGCATGTTGGTGCACTGACACCTACAAGAAAACTACAAGCGACATGGAAATAACCGACGCCGGTTCGTGATTCCGGCGTCAGCAATTCACAACCCGGTCTGTAAGGCTGCTGAAAGCAACGCGCTCTATATTCGGCAGCCTCAACAGACGGATAACCGGGCCCACCCGGAGACACGCCTGATGAGCGAGCTTTTTTACAACGCTGTGCCCAACGCCACTCGCGTCGCACCGCCACTGCCCGAACCCCGGCAATACCCCAGCGAGAAACCGTCGCGGGTTTACCTGTTCGGCACGTGCGTGGTCGACCTGTTCTACCCGGAAGCCGGGATGGACGCGCTCCACTTGCTGGAACGCGAAGGCATCCGGGTCGACTACCCGCAAGGGCAGAGCTGCTGCGGACAACCGGCCTACACCTCGGGTTACACCGAACAGGCACGGACGGTGGCGCGCTCGCAACTGGCGCTGCTTGCCGGAGACTATCCGGTGGTGGTGCCGTCGGGTTCGTGCGCCGGGATGATCCGCGAGCATTACGCCGACTTGTTCAAGGACGAGCCGGAAACGCTGAAACAGGTTCAGGCCCTCGCGGCCCGCACCTACGAGTTGGCCGAGTTCCTGCTGTTCGTCTGCAAGGTGCAGCTCAAGGACAGCGGCGAGCCGGTGAAAGTGGCGCTGCACACTTCGTGTTCGGCGCGACGGGAAATGAACACCCACCTGCACGGCCGCGAGTTGTTGGCGCAGTTGAGCAACGTGGAACGGGTCAATCACGACCATGAAAGCGAATGCTGTGGCTTCGGTGGGACATTCAGCGTCCGTATGCCAGACATTTCCGGCGCGATGGTGGCTGACAAGACCCGGGCGTTGAAGGAATCCGGCGCGCATCAGGTACTCAGTGCCGACTGCGGCTGCCTGATGAACATCAACGGCTCGCTGGAAAAACAGAAGGAAGCGCTGCGCGGGCAACACCTGGCGAGCTTTCTCTGGCAACGAACCGGAGGTGCGCGATGAGCACTTCCACGATTATTCCTACGGTTGCCGTAGAAGAAGATTTCCGCACCCGGGCACACAATGCCCTGGGCGATTCGCAGTTACGGAACAACTTCCGCACCGCGATGGATTCATTGATGACCAAGCGGGCAGCGGCTTTCAGCGATGCCCACGAAAGAGAACACCTGCGTGAACTGGGCAATGCAATCCGTGCCCGCGCGCTCTCCAAGTTGCCCGACCTGCTCGAGCAACTGGAACAGAACCTGACCCGCAACGGTGTGACAGTGCACTGGGCGGAAACGGTGGACGAGGCCAATGGCATCGTCCTTTCGATCATCCGCGCTCACGAGGCGCGGCAAGTGATCAAGGGCAAATCGATGGTCAGCGAAGAGATGGAGATGAACCATTTCCTCGAGGCTCGGGACATTGAATGTCTGGAGTCCGACATGGGGGAGTACATCGTCCAGCTCGACCACGAGAAGCCTTCACACATAATCATGCCGGCAATCCACAAGAATGCCGGTCAGGTCGCGTCCTTGTTCCACGACAAACTTGGCGTGGAATACACCAAGGACGTTGACCAACTCATTCAGATCGGTCGCAGGGTCCTGCGGCAGAAATTCTTCGAAGCGGACATCGGCGTCTCCGGTGTCAACTTCGCCGTGGCCGAAACCGGCACCCTGCTGCTGGTGGAAAACGAAGGCAACGGCCGCATGACCACCACCGTGCCACCGGTGCACATCGCCGTCACCGGCATCGAAAAAGTCGTGGAAAACCTGCGCGACGTAGTGCCGCTGCTGTCATTGCTGACCCGCTCGGCGCTGGGCATTCCGATCACCACTTACGTCAACATGATCTCCGGCCCGCGCAAGGAACACGAACTCGACGGCCCGCAGGAAGTGCATCTGGTACTGCTCGACAACGGTCGCAGCCAGGCCTTCGCCGACAGCGAATTGCGCCAGACCCTGAACTGCATCCGCTGCGGCGCCTGCATGAATCATTGCCCGGTCTACACCCGCGTCGGCGGCCATACCTACGGCGAGGTTTACCCCGGCCCGATCGGCAAAATCATCACCCCGCACATGGTCGGCCTGGCGAAAGTCCCGGATCACCCGAGCGCGTCTTCGTTGTGCGGAGCCTGCGGTGAAGTGTGCCCGGTAAAAATTCCTATTCCCGCACTGCTGCGCCGCCTACGCGAAGAGAATGTCAAAGCTCCGGACACGCCGCATCAAGTGATGCGCGGTCAGGGCAGCAAATATTCGCGCAAGGAACGCTTCATCTGGAACGCCTGGGCGAAGCTCAACAGCTCGCCGACTTTGTATCGACTGTTTGCGTTTTTCGCCACACGCCTGCGCGCGCTGGCGCCGAACAACGTCGGCCCGTGGACCCAGAATCACAGCGCGCCGAAACCCGCCGCCCGCTCATTGCATGACATGGCTCGCGAACACTTGGCCAAACAAGGAGACCGTTGATGAGCGCCAAGCAAAACATCCTCGGCAAGTTACGGAAAAGCCTGACCGGCACCACGCCGATTGCCGACAACTTCGACGTCGATCTGGTGACCCAGCCTTACACCTACAGCGCCGAACAACGGATCCCGCAACTGCGCAAACTGATGGAAGCAGTGCACACCGAAATCCACCTGACTTCCGCTGATGCGTGGCCGGCGCTGCTGGCGCAATTGCTGCGCGACCGTCAGTTACCGAGCCTGCTGATCGCACCGACTACGCCCCATGGGCAGCGAATCACTCAACACTGGGCGAACAATCCTGATCTGCCGGCGCTGAAGTCCTACGACCGGCCGATGGAGGAATGGAAAGCCGAGTTGTTCAACGACACTCCGGCCAGCCTGACCGGCACCCTCGGCGGGATTGCCGCCACCGGCAGCCTGATTCTCTGGCCGACCCGCGAAGAACCACGGCTGATGAGCCTGGTACCGCCAGTGCATTTCGCACTGCTCAAGGCCAGCCAGATCCGCGACAACTTCTACCAGGTGCAGCAGGAATTCGAGTGGGCGCAAGGCATGCCGACCAATGCATTACTGGTGTCCGGCCCGTCGAAAACCGCCGACATCGAACAAGTGCTGGCCTACGGCGCCCACGGCCCGAAAGACCTGGTGGTGTTGATCCTGGAGGACCAATGACCTTACCGGCGACTTTCCTGCGCGATGCGCAGCAACTGATTCCTGCCGAACGCCGTTTCGACGATCCGCTGTCGACCCTGGCCTTCGGCACCGACGCCAGCTTCTACCGGTTGATTCCGCAACTGGTGATCCGCGTCGAGTCCGAAGATGAAGTGGTGGCGCTGCTGAAACTGGCCCAGCGCGATCAGGTCCCGGTGACCTTCCGCGCCGCTGGCACCAGCCTGTCCGGCCAGTCGATCAGCGATTCTGTGCTGATCGTGCTGGGGGATAACTGGAACGCGCGTGAAATTCGCGGCCAGGGCACGCAGATCCGTCTGCAACCGGGCGTAATCGGCGCCCAGGCCAACGCGTGGCTGGCGCCATTCGGGCGCAAGATCGGCCCGGATCCGGCGTCGATCAACGCCTGCAAGATCGGTGGCATCGTCGCCAACAACGCCAGCGGCATGTGCTGCGGCACCGCGCAAAACACCTATCACACGCTGGCCGGGATTCGGCTGGTGCTGGCCGACGGCACACGTCTGGATACCGAAGATGCTGCCAGCGTCGAGGCGTTTCGAGTCAGCCACGGTGAACTGCTGGAACGTCTGGCGACCTTGGGCCGCGAGACCCGCGCCAATGCCGAACTGGCCGCGCGAATTCGCCACAAATACCGTCTGAAAAATACCACCGGCCTGTCGCTCAACGCCCTGGTGGATTTCGATGAGCCTGTGGATATCTTGAGCCACCTGCTGGTCGGCTCCGAAGGCACCCTCGGCTTCATCAGCGCGGTGACTTACGACACGGTGATCGACCACCCGAACAAGGCCTCGGCGCTGATCGTTTTCCCGGATGTGGAAACCTGCTGCAACGCCGTCACCGTGCTGAAAAGCCAACCGGTCTCCGCCGTGGAACTGCTCGACCGCCGCAGCCTGCGCTCGGTGCAGGACAAACCCGGCATGCCGGCTTTCGTACAGCAGCTGTCGAACAATGCCTGCGCGTTGTTGATCGAATCCCGCGCCGCCTCTTCCACTTTGCTGCAGGAACAGCTGGCGCAAATCATGGCGTCGCTCAGCGCCTTCCCGGTGGAAAAACAGGTCGACTTCACCGAGGACCCGGTCGAAAACGCCCGCCTCTGGGCGATCCGCAAAGACACCTTCCCCGCCGTCGGCGCCGTGCGCAAGACCGGCACTACGGTGATCATCGAAGACGTGACCTTCCCGGTGGAGCAACTGGCGATCGGCGTGAACCGCCTGATCGAGCTGTTCGACAAACATCACTACGACGAAGCAATCCTTTTCGGACATGCGCTGGAAGGCAATCTGCACTTCGTCTTCACCCAAGGCTTCAACAGCGCGGAAGAAGTCGCACGCTATCAGGCGTTCATGGACGACGTGGCGCAACTGGTGGCCGTGGAGTTCGGCGGTTCGCTGAAGGCGGAACACGGCACCGGACGCAACATGGCGCCCTTCGTCGAACTCGAATGGGGCACCGACGCCTATCAATTGATGTGGCAGCTCAAACGCCTGCTCGACCCCAACGGCATTCTCAATCCGGACGTGGTGCTCAGCGAAGATCCGCAGATCCACCTCAAGCACCTGAAACCGCTGCCAGCGGCCGACGAGATTGTGGATAAATGCATCGAGTGCGGTTTCTGCGAACCGGTCTGCCCCTCGAAAGGCCTGACCTTGAGCCCACGCCAGCGCATCGTAATCTGGCGCGATATCCAGGCGCGAAAACGTGCCGGAATCGACACCACCGAACTGGAAAAAGCCTACGACTACCAAGGCATCGATACCTGCGCCGCGACCGGTTTGTGCGCGCAACGTTGTCCTGTAGGCATCAACACCGGCGAGTTGGTGAAAAAGCTGCGCGGCCGTCACGCCACGCATACGAAAACCGCCAACTTGATCGAAGGAAATTTCGCCACCACCCTGCAAGGTGCGCGTTTCACCCTGCATGTGGCCAACGGTGCGCGGATGTTGTTGGGGGCACCGCGACTGGCGAAGCTTTCGGCCACGCTGACGCGGCTGTCCAAAGGTCAGGTGCCGCTGTGGACCAACGCGATGCCGCAACCGGAAAAAGCCATTCGCTTCAGCCCGGCCGTGTCGGACGAACGCCCGCGTGTTGTGTATCTGGCAGCCTGTGTATCGCGAGTAATGGGGCCGGCGGCGGGCGACAAGGAGCAGATGTCGCTGTACGACAAAACCCGTGGCTTGCTGGAAAAGGCCGGTTATCAGGTAGTGTTTCCGGACAATCTGGACAACCTCTGCTGCGGCCAGCCTTTCGCGTCAAAGGGCTATGCCGAACAGGCCGAGCACAAGCGTCAGGAACTGATCGGCGCATTGCTCCAGGCCAGTCGCGGCGGGCTCGATCCGATCTATTGCGACACCAGCCCCTGCACGCTGCGGCTGGTTCAGGATGTGGGAAATGTTCGCCTGGATCTGTATGACCCTGTGCGATTCATCCGTACGCACCTGATGGATCGTCTGGAGTTCACGCCGCAGGAAGCACCGATTGCCGTTCACGTGACCTGCAGTACTCAGCACCTTGGGGAAAGCCAGGCGCTGATCGACCTGGCCCGCAAATGCAGCAAGAACGTGGTGATCCCTGAGGGCATTCACTGCTGCGGTTTCGCCGGCGACAAGGGTTTCACCACGCCGGAGCTCAACAGCCACTCACTGCGAACGCTCAGGGATGCGGTGCAACAATGCAGCGAGGGGATTTCCACCAGCCGCACCTGTGAGATCGGTCTGACGCAACACGGCGGAATCGACTACCACGGTCTGGTGTATCTGGTGGATCGGGTGACCCGAGCCAAGGCCCCCGCAACTGCCCTCTGAAGAAAAATAGAACCCTTGCGAGCGACCGCAGTCCACAGAACAGGCCCCGAACAATCGGGGCTTGTCCTCCATTCGGTTGCCCGTCCTGACGGCCAGCGAAGTCTGGATCCCTCAGTTCAAGGAGATTCATATGAAACGTTCTGTACTGTTAGGTCTGTTCGTTACTGCCTCGATGATGGCGTCTGCTTCGTTCGCCGCCGACAAGCCCGCCGATCTGTGCGATGCCAATCTGCAAACCATCAACAACGCCAAGGCGCAGGCAATGGCATCGCCCGACCTGAATCAACGGGTAGAAGCCAGTGTGCAGAAGGCCCAGGCACTCAAGGCCCAGGGCAAGATTGACGAATGCGTGGCTGAAACCCAGCAAACCATTCTGGAAATCCGCAAAACCAGCGGAACCAACAACTGATCGAAGCTCAGGCCAACCTTCGGGTTGGCCTTGTGAGCTGTTTGGCGTACACTGCGCAGGCTTGTTGCTCACAAGATTCACAGAGCACCAGGCTCGGGGCCGTTTAGGATTCGACGCCGGTTGCGAAACTCTAGGTGCATGCCGACTTGGTAACAGAAGTCGTAAATCCACTGTTGCAACTACTTATAGTTGCCAATGACGACCAATACGGTGCTGCTCTCGCTGCTTAATTGCAGCTGACATGCACTCCTGGTACCTTCGGGTCCAGCAATCATCAGGGGATGTCTGTAAACCCAAAATGATTGTCATATAGAACAGAATCGCCGTGCAGTACGTTGTGGACGAAGCGGCTAAAACTTACACAACTCGCCCAAAGCACCCTGCCCGTCGGGTCGCTGAGGGTTAACTTAATAGACACGGCTACGCATGTAGTACCGACAGCGGAGTACTGGCGGACGGGGGTTCAAATCCCCCCGGCTCCACCAACTCTCAACGACAAGGCCCGCCCAGTGCGGGCCTTGTCGCATCTGGAGATTCATCCCGGGAGACCTCATGCGCCAGGCACTGCTGATCATCGACGTCCAACCCAGCTTCTCCCCGCCGCAATGGCTGATCGACGGTATTCAATCGCTCATCGATAAACTGCCCAGCGTCGCCACGGTAGAGCGCCATGATGAAACCCGCACACCGTTCCAGCGTCAGCTCGGCTGGCACCCGGCGGCGGACGATGACAGCCTGATCGCCGCAGACCGCATCTTCATCAAATACGGCTACGCGCCCTCTCCGGACACAATCGAAAATCTGAAAAGCCTGAACCTGGATCGCGTGCTGGTCTGTGGTCTGCAAACCGAAACCTGCTGTCTGGCCGCCGGGTTTGCGCTGTTTGATGCCGGTTTGCAGCCGACGTTACTTACGAACCTGACGGTAGGTTCGTCGCTGGATCGTTCGGGCGGGCTGGGGGTGCGGTTGTGGGAACATCACTTCAAGCACACGCTGGCGTCGGACGAACTCCGCTCCTGCCTGCAGGCGTCCTAGGAAATTTCCCGCAGCACGCGTCGACTTTCATGAGCTGGTTCAAGATTGTTTCGGGCGCCAATCTTCGCGCTCCGCTGCAACCCGGCAGATGGTTTACCAAAGGAATTCACCGGGAGCCTGAAACCACGCATCCTTTTTCCTATGGCAACGCAATAATCCCTGCATCTGGCAGCTCAAGCATGTGCGCTGGTTTCTCACTCAACACCTGAAAGACCATTCCGATGCCACCCGGTATTATTATCAACTCACAGCTCTGTTGATCTGGGAGCGGCTAGGGAATGACCGGCAACTGCTGATGGATATCTCGATGCGTCTTGGATAGACGACACACCGGCCTTAACAATTGACAAAACGACTGCTCTCAAATAAGGAAATCAAATGAAAGCCAGATTTTTGCCACCTAGAGTCGGCCATTATGGAAATCTCGTATGGTGTAGAGAGGAGTTCGTAAATAAAAACGCTGAAATATCAAGCTCACTTAAAAAACTGAGAAGCCTCGGGTACTGGGCAAGTGCATTCCCAGAAGGCGACGGCGTGACATTTAGCGCACCAAGCTTTACTGCCGACGAATACGACAGAGATTTACTTGAAGACTTCAGGAACTGCTTCGACTGGATTGACATTGAGCAAGCTCAGTCTCACGACTCCAATACCGAAATAGCTGAACTGGAGACGGACAACAGAACATTAAACTGCACAATTATAATCCCTCTAGAAAAAATCTACATACAAAAAACCTTAACCCTGGGAAAGTATACATATTTCTGCCGCAAAGAATTCGACCAAGAACCCTACGAGCGGTTATCAGATTTAGAAACTGAGTACGTACAATTTAACTGCAAACTAAACTATCGAGACCTACTAAGGCTCAATCGCACCATAGACCATAACGACTACGTTATAAATAAATGCTTATCTTTAGCAGAACATGCTTTAGACATCATAAGATACTCCCACAGCTCCTTTAAAAATAAAGCATTTACGCCAAATCCGGCTGGACAGCGCGATGATGGCTTTTATGATGTCGAAATCATCCCATCTGAGAGAACACACTTGAAGCCGCTGAAGCTTAGCGGAATATCAAAGCCACTATCGGTTAGTAATAATTGGCTAGGACCTCAAGTCGACGACCTATTCTATCCAGGCACTCACTATTTAGCCGCCATCTACAATGAAGAAATTACAAACGAAATATCCTCATCCGTAACTTCATCATTACGCTCGTGCAGGCAGTCGTTTTACTCGATTGGTAGCGAGTCACAATTTTTAAACCTATTATTTACACTGGACGGCCTTGCCGATCCTGAAAAAAAATGGACGGGATGGAAACATCGGAGTTACATAGCCGCCCTTATTTGCGAACGTTCCCCCAACAAATTCCACTCCATCCTTGAGGAGTTCGACCGCATATATAACGACATCCGAAACAAACTAGTTCATGAAGGAAGAGATTTTTACCAGATCCCCGATGATCCGGATGACGTATCTGAGACGATATTTTGCTATATAAAAACATTAATCCAGCTAATTGCTGACAAAGGCTTCTCTAATAAATCTGAATTAAAGCAATACGCCATGACGCTATTAAAGGAACAGATCTATAAAGACAAATGTCATGAGGTCGTTCAACGAGTGTCTATAGCTCGAGAAAAAAAACCTGAGCATCCTTCATGGTAGGTTTACACTACGGAGCAGCCCTTTAATTTTTCGGTGAGTCACAAGCCCTCCCAAACATTTTCAAATCAAAAAAATAAACTTCGGTCAGACTACTATTTTCATAAACAACTTGCATCCTATTGCACGTAAACGTGGTCTGACCCCAGTTTTCCTGCATTGCTTTCCAGTTCAAATTGAAATTCTACGCTATCAAGTAGCTCTTAAAAACAAACAATTGAGCTTGCAAGAGCAACAATAAATCCAGTATCGCTTACTACAACCTATAACGACCTCTTTCATTAAGGGAGGTACCAATCGATAATATCTCGCACATGATAAGGCGCCTCGTAAACAGTGCTTTTAAATACTATATTTGACTCCGATATAGATTGCACATAACCGGTGATCTCTTCGATATCTTCGGGCGCAAAACCGTAACGCATAAGTAGCATATGCATCGAATTATTTGTTCCAAACCTTAACAACTCAATCATCTTGTCTGCACGGGCATCAGCGGTTAACGTTTTGTAGATTTTAAAAGCCGCTATAAAAACGTCCGATAGGGAAAAAGATATAACCTGATCTAGATAATCATATGTATCAAAGACGACCACATCGTAACTGACATCAGTTGCGGGCGTCCCATCTTTGTGAAGTGAATAAACATAAAGACCACTATGAGGTAACTTATGAGCCGGCTGAGAAAACTCAGCAGCGCCACGACGCCCAAAGCTCCTACGTGATATACGGCTATATCTAACCCCTACAATCTCCTTGAATGATCGACCTTGAAACGTTTGAAGCATTATGCTGATTGCACTTTCAAAGACATTCATCTCCCCCTTGCCTAGCTCTCTGTCCAAAGAACGCTCGAAGATAACTAAAAAATAGTCATTCAAGCGAATTCTGGTATCACGATTTTCATTCCCCTGAAGGACACTTCTAATAGTCAAATTTGAGCCATACAGCACATCCAATATTTCTTTGGCAGCGTCAATAACTTCAGGAGAGGATAATCTATCAATTTTTGTAGAGGGCAAATGGAGCTCGTCGTCAAATGTCCCATCTTTCATAGAATCTAAGAGCTCGGCGTTATCACTATCTTCGTCATACGGCTGATCTATGACTGACCTTTCGTTCAACACAAATTTATCGTTAATCCTAGTAATAAAAAGATCAGCACTTCTTGTAAACACATATCCATAATCGAATATCGCTTGTTTTGAAAGCCGCCCCGCTCGCCCAATCAAGTTTTTAAATGAAAGTGACTTCTCTTCGTCACTCTCGCCTTGAAATCGCATATTATCTAGCCAGACGATGTCAAAGGGCATATTTACACCCTGAGCAAGGGTACTGGTTGCAAAGCAAATCTTTGCAAAACCTGCCCGAATGAATTCTTCGACCAAAAAGCGAACTTCTAATGGAACTGATCCATGATGGATAACTACTCCTTTTTGCAGTAGTTCAACCATTCTTGAGCGGTGATCAATTTTGTTGGCACCAAGCAAATTCTCGACAGAAGTTATTATCTGCCTGGCCTTAGGATGCGTAATGCTTGGAAATTTTGCTATATGCTCTTCATACCCCTCTAGAAAGGAGCCATTATAAATAGATGCTTTGGACACATAAATTAAAATTGAATGATCACCACTAAAGGCAAAAGACTCAAATCCACCCTCAAATTTTATACAATTGCGTAGAAGATTACCTTTCTCTTCGAAAGGTGAAAATATATAGCAGTTGCCATTTGAATGTTGAAAGACACAAATTTTTCCCACCGTCCCGTGAGTGTAAGACCTAGCATAACCATTACCTTCAGGAATATCGTGTTTCTTAAACTGAGCGCCAGGATTATCCACGAAAGGATGAGCGAAAATAAGTTTTGCTGATGAGAATGTTTTTTGTATTCGCCTTACTAAAACATCAAAAATCACACCCCGCGACCGATCTTCAGAAACGTGTGCTTCATCAAAGAAAAAGACTCTTAGATCCAGCTTGGCTGAAGTTGTAAAAAGATCTCTAGCTCGCTCAGGAGTGAGTACAAATATTCTACGAGGATTTCGACTTGTAAAAATAGCGTCAACAAATGGAGTGATCATTACCCCCTTATCGCCATCAAATCTATCCTTCATAGTTTTTATATATTCAGCAATTAAAGCTCTAGAAGGTACAACAACAACTGCATCCCCCTCTTGCTCAGCAATGAAATCCCGAATCGAATAGGACTTCCCAGCACTAGTTGGCGCCGATATTGATACAAATTGCTTGTTATCAATAGCTCGACGAACACTTGCCTGCACGGGAGTCAAGTATCCCCCGTAGGTTTTTTTATGAGCTTCACCTATGGAAGATAGAAGCAAAGAATATAGGTTCTCAGGCCTAATTACCTTATAGAAAAGTCCTAGCGCGGAGATTATTCGCTCTTCAAGCTGAGAAAACACATCCGGATGAAACACTCTATATAAAGATAGAGTTTCTAATATACCTGAATTAATCGGCCCTATCCTATGGACTTCATCAAGCACTCCAACCAGATCTTCAAAAGGAGTCAAACTATTTCGAATCAATCTAACCTTCATGAGTCACACCAATCATATAAACAAATTTCACGCTATGATTTTCGGAAAACTCTGCAGCTTTCTTTAGTGCATTTCTATATACTGTGAGCTGATCATCAGCATGAATCGAAAACGCCGCAATAACACCATGAACGTTATTATCAAGATTAGAAATCCCTTCGCTTGTAGCCAGGCTTACTAAGTGAACTCTATCTCGTTTGTGTTTTTTTACCGTAACGAATTCTCCAGCTTGTTTTAGCGCACGCCCATACGAAGTAGTGCTTGAGCAATACTTCGCCTCTCCAAAATTTATGATATGGCCAGGGCATATACTATGAAAATCGAAGCCTTCATTCTGTTTAGCTTGAGGCTTCCAAAGCTCCGCGATGGGTATGAGAGTGTGTTTGAAAACAACCTCAAGAGCTTTGGCCGCTCCCATTGAGACCATTAGCTCACCAAACTCATCAACGACAGAGTCTTCTCTTTCAGCAGCTTTAAATATTTCGACAAGAAGCTGCGCGGTTTCTTGAACAGTGTATTCATAGGAGGATCTGGTGCCGGCATCCAAGGTCATCATCCATGAAGTATCCACTACAGACTCGGAAAGTACCTTGGCTATTTTTGATATCTGGGACACATGAACATGGCAGAGTTTTACGAAGTCAATTCCATTTGCATTGAATACCTCGGTGAACTCACATCCCCAGCTAGAATCCGGAAGCGTCCCGCCATAAGTTATCGTCACGTAGATTCCTCCTTGAAAAGCGGGCTAAAAAAAATTGGAAGGACGCCACAACAGTCTGCGGATCTTATGAGGTCTGGAATTTTGAGAAAGAAGGAATGCGGAAGAAAAGCGCACCCTAACTGACGAGAATCAGCTCTAAGCGAAAAGCAAGGCATGTCCACTCTATAGGAAGTCTTAGCCACAAATCGAATCCCTGATTAGGCACATCGCCATCACGGATGAGGCTAGCGCGCTAGGCTTAGAAGGTAAAGAGTCTGCAGTAACTACATTGGTCTAATTTTTGGAAAACTACTGCCTAAACCAGTCTGGATGGAAGCAGGAAATCTCTGTTATGAACCGCCCTGGCTTGGCGGGGCAAGCGCGAGGATTCATCATGCTGAGCCATAACACTATGCCGCAGTGCCTATGCTTGATGGCCAGCGTGAGGTCATAAGAAACGATGGTAGCTGCCGAAAGGATTGGGGATGAAGGAGACAGATTAACTTTCCGGGCTACAAGCGCTGCAGCCTCACCGACTGAGCGTCTACTTTCATTAAGCCAAATACAAAAAAGCCTCTTTTTTGGTTTTTAGTATTCCAGATGGTATTCCATCGAATAATCAGAACAGGTTTTAATTATAAAAAACAATAGGTTAGAAATTTAATTCAGATTACCCCGGCCCACCGACTCTCAACGACAAGGCTCGCCCAGTGCGGGCCTTGTCGCATCCGCCGTTCCGCATCCAATGACGCCTCCAGCCAACATCCTAGGAAATTTCCCGCAACCCGCGTCGACTTTCATGAACTAGTTCAAGATGCTTCCAAACGCTAGTCTTCGCGCTCCGCTGCAACCCGGCAGATGGTTTACCAAAGGAGTTCGCCGGGAGCCTGAAACCATGGAGCCTTGTCATGAAAAAAGACACCCGAAGCCTGCCTGAACAAACATCGCCTCACGAAGCCGAATCGAAAGAGCCGGCAGTACTCAACCAGCCTCAGGAATACGTGAGAAAGCCGCGTCGAACCCTGCCTTTCAACGAGATTTTTACCGTGCGCACCGACGTGGACACGGCCACTCTGCTGACCCATGCCTGCGAAACGCTGGCGGCGCTCAACATGGTGACGGCCAACATTGCCGATGATTTCACGGGTTCTCAACGCAGCCGATTGCTGGCGATCCGGCAACTGTCGATCATGACCGAAATGCTGGTCAATCGCGCCGTGGAGAACCTTGATCCGGTGAATCTGGTGCCCCGTACGACGGCGTCTGTCGTGCACTGAAAACGACCGCTCGTCGATGACGCAAGTCGTTCATCGACATGAACTTTTCTTCACCCCGGCGGCGGTGATGGCCGTGTACATTGGCCTCGCTCATTCAAGAAACTACGGTTCGCCCGCGCTCCTGCGGGCTTTTTTTCGCCTGCGTTTTGTCTGGCAGGCGATAGACGCAGGTGTCTTGCTCGCCGTGCCGCTCCGATTGCCGGGCCCCTGGGTGGATCCTGATCAACACAAACCCGACAGCCTCGGCCAGACGCCGGCTTCGCGCATTGGCAGAGGACGCCGTCAGGTAAAAGGTGAATTCAGGAAGGTTGTTGAGCAGGTGCGTGAGGGCGGCGCGCATGTAGCCCTTGCCCGATTGCTCGGTGTTGGCCCAGTAACCCACGACGTAGCGGTTGCGCGAGCGGGGCTTGAGTCCGATGCAACCGATCAGCGCTTGCCCGTCTTCGGTAACGATCAGCCATCGTCGCTCGCCGGTTTCACTGTTGAACTCTTTTCGGGCCTTCAGCAGAAACTCGAGCGCCTGCTCCGCGTTGGTGTACTCACGGGGCCAGGGCAGAAATTCCGAATGATCGAGGTAGCTGGCATTCAGCGCCTGCTGAAACAACGAATAAAACGCCGGATCCGCCGGTATCAGTCGCAGCGACTGCTCCCCCGCCTTGAATGCCCATTCCATCATGTCCTCCTTGAACGACGCATCTCATAACCGGATGTGAAGTGAATCAGGAAAATTTATAGTGCTCCGCGTTCGGCGATCCAGTTGTGTTTTCCGTCCGGCCGGACAATTCTGTCAATCATCCCCTGCCTCCGGAGCACCCGATGCCGCTGCTGACCCTGCCCTGTCAACGCCTGACGCTCGCGGTACTCGACCCGGATCAGGCGCCGCTGGAAAGCGCGTTCTACCAGCGCAATCAACGTCACCTCGCGCCGTGGTCACCGATTCGCACCACCGACTATTTCTCCACCGAACAGATCCGCCGGCGCCTTGAAATACAGGCCAGCGCCTTCGAAGCCGGGCTCGCGGTACATATGGCGTTGCTGTCCCCGGATGGCGAGCAGATGATCGGCGCCTGCAATTTCAGCGGGATCATTCGCGGTGCGTTTCAGGCGTGTTATCTGGGTTATCACATCGACGAGGCGCATCAGGGCAAGGGTTTGATGCAGGAAGCGCTGGAGGCGGCCATCGCCTATATGTTCGAGACCCAGAACCTGCACCGGATCATGGCCAACTACATTCCCGGCAATGAGCGCAGCGCCCGGTTGCTGGAGCGCCTTGGATTCGAGCGTGAGGGCTATGCCAAGGCGTATCTGAACATTGCAGGGCGCTGGCAGGATCATGTGCTGACGGCGCGGGTCAATCAGCGTTTTGAAACGCCGGAGCAACGCTGGTCACGACCGCTGCCCTGACGTTCACAAATTATTAAGGATTGGCCGCGTAAGCTCGGGTTTCCGCTCACTTCCGGTTGCCTGAACCCATGTCGCGTGCCGCCTCTTCCCTGCTTCTGCTTGCCGCCCTGCTGTTTTTTTTCGCCCTCGGCAACCATCAACTGCAAGGCTCCACCGAGGCCCGGGTTGCGGGCATTGCGATGGAAATGCATCTGGACGACGACTGGGTGATACCGCGTCTGTTCGGCGAACCCTTCCTGGAGAAACCGCCACTGAGCCTGTGGCTGGACGCCGGCGCCATGCGTATTTTTGGCGTGTCACCCTGGGCGGTGCGACTGGCGTCGGCGGTGGCCGGGTTGCTCAGTGTGATGCTGCTGTACGCCATGTTGCGTCACTTCGAACGCCCGAAGGCCATCGCCTGGACGGCGGGGATTCTGCTGGCGACCATGGCCAGTTACTGGAGCAACGTGCGCGGCGTCGGTGAGGATGCGTTGCTCGCACTCGGCGTGACCACGGCGCTGTTGGCGTTCTTCCGGGCGCAGCGAGCACCGACTCCGGCCAATTCGTTGCTGTTTATAGCCGGGATCGCCATCGCCACGCTGAGCAAAGGCGTGCTCGGCCTGGCGATGCCGGGCGTGGTGATTTTCGCTTATCTGCTGGCCGACAATCTGATGGGCAAGCGCTTCAAACTGACCGAGTGGTTGCGGCCCGGTTTGTTGACAGCGCTCGGGCTGATCCCGCTGCTGATCTGGCTCGCCGTGCTTTATCAGCACGGCGGCGCCCAGGCAGTCAGGGAAGTCTTGCTGACCAACAGCGTAGGACGTTTCAGCGGATCGTTCGTCGAAGCTGGACACTACGAGCCGTTTTACTATTACATCGCCAAACTGCCGCAGGCGTTTCTGCCCTGGAACATTCTGGTGTACCTGGGCCTGTGGCATTTTCGCAAGGAACTGAAGGCCAACCGTTATCTGCTGTTTTTCAGCCTGTGGATCATCGCGCAGTTCATCCTGCTGACCCTGGCCTCGAGCAAACGCACGGTGTACCTGATGTCGATGACGCCCGCAGCGGCAGTGATTGCAGCGGAATACGCGGGCGTGCTGTTCGACAAGTTGAAGGATCACAAGAATGGTTTTGTCGGACGAATCGCCCGTCATCGTCAGCCACTGGCGGCGGGGATACTGGCGGTGGTCATCGCCAGCTACCTTGGCGCCGCGCAATGGGCACTGCCGAACGCCGATAAACACCTGTCGTTCCTGCCGCTGACCGAACACATCCAGTCGCTGCAAGAGAGCGGCAATCATGTCGCACTGTTTCAAGCCAACGAACGGGTCGGCGGCGCCAGCGTGTTCTATACCCGGAGCGTCCTCAAGGGCCTGGACACCGATGCGCAATTGAAGGACTTCCTCAGCGCCTCGCCATCGAACATCGCCGTGATGTCGGGAGACAGCGAACCCGCCGCCCCGCTGAAACTCCACAAGACCATGATGGTCGGGCGCCAGGCGTATTACTTCGTGGGCTATTGAGACCACCACAGCACAAACGAAAAACCCGCCGGTGATGGCGGGTTTTTCATTTCAGCGGCGAGGACTCAGAGAGAAGCCTCAGGCTGTGCAGCGAACACCGTCCGCTCTCGCTTGCTCAACACCGGCAATTCCAGACGAGCCCGCCCGTAGAACGCCAGCGCCGTCAGCAAACACGCCAGCCACACGAAGATCCCGGCCCAGAATGTGTGGGACATGTAGTGCCAGCCCTGTAGGACCCGCGTAGTGCCGTAGACAAAACCGAGCAGCAGCGAGCCCCACAACAATGCGCTGGAAAAGCGCCATTGATAACGACGCGCCACGAAATACAACGCCAGCATGGTGAAGCCACCGGAAGCATGGCCGCCCGGCCAGCAACGCCCTTCACCCGCTTCGTGGAACAGCTGGAAATTGTTGTACCACTCGATGTGCGGCATCTTTCCGCCGTACAGCGTGGTTTCGATCGGGCAGTAAACGCTGGTGTGCGCCTTGAGGAAATGGATCACCCCGGTGCAGACCGCGAAAGCCACCACCACAAACAGAAAATCCCTACGGTGATCGGCGGCAAAGCGCAGCACCGGCGCGACTTTGCTGCGCTCGAGAAAACCGCCCAGACGCGGATGCTTTTGCGGTTTCACCAGCGGCCAGACAAACGACAACATGGCGCCGATCAAGGCGATTTCCGCCGTCCAGTTCGGAATGATCCGCGCCCACTTGTGGGTCAGTTTTTCGAAGAAATGGATCTTGTCGAGCGGAAAGGTGTGGGTCAGTGGGTCGAACAGCAAATTGCTAAAAGCGATGTCGATGTTGGTCATGTCGAACATTAGAAAAACCACGGCTGCACACAGCAGCGGGATGCCGAAGTTGTAAGCGTAAAAGCGTGATTTCATTGGGTGGTCACCGTGCGCCAGTCGGAGGCTTCAATGAAGCCGACCATCTGTGGGGCCGCCGGGCTGGCGGCGGAAACAAACAGCGATGCGCCATACCCGAGGGTCGAGGCCGGCACCTTGAGGTCTTTTTCCAGCTGCGCCATGCATTCGCTGTGGGTCACCAGAATCAGGTTGCGTCCCGGGACTTTGTGCGCGAGCGCGTCCTGCAGCATCCGGCCCTTGCAACTGATCAGCCAGTCTTCGCCGGTCGCCGCCTTGTTGAACATGTAGCCGGCGGTCTGCACCGTGCGCATCATCGGGCTGTTGTAGACGTCGGCCTTGTCCAGACCCAACTGCTCGAACTGCGCGCCGACGCTCACCGCGACACTGCGCGAGCGATCCGTGATGCCATCATTGCCGCTCAGGCACGGGGCTTTCGAGTGATCGCAGCGCTCGACATGGCGCACCAGCACGATGATTTCGCCTTTGTTCCAGCCCTCCTTCAGCGCCTGCGCCCCGGCCACATTGCCGTGGGCAAGGTCAGGCACCGCCGCCGGGGCGAGCAGCCAGAGGGTCAGCGGAATCACCAGCGCCGACGCTGCCAAGACCACCCAGGTGTTTCGAAAACGGGCCAGACCGCTCAGATCAATCGAGCGCTTGACGCCGAACAGACTCAGTCTCAATTCCACAAAAAGCCGCCATCACTTGTCATTCGATGCGGCGAGGTTAATGAGCACGTCGTGGGCAGGCAGTGAAACCCATGTGAAAAAAGTCTTGGGGGCGCTTGTTACAAAATCCGTAGGACAAAATCCTTTCAGCTATCGGATTTGCGGCCGATACAGTCCTGCTAACACCCTTGCTGGCTCAAAAAAACAACAATCTTCCAGCCTGACCGACGATCAAGACGCACAACGTTTTCTGGAGGATTTTTGATGAATAGCTGGTTCGGCAACATCAGCGTTAACCTGAAACTGGGGCTCGGATTCGGCCTCGTTCTGGCCCTGACCTGCATCCTGGCGCTCACCGGCTGGACCAGCCTGGGCGGCCTGATTGACCGCAGCAACTGGATGAGCGACATCACCCAGCTCAACGCCGGCCTGACCAAACTGCGCGTGGTGCGCCTGCAATACATGCTGACCAACGGCGACGAAACCGCCGCGCAGAATGTGCAGACCACCCTCGACGGTTTCGCCGCACAACAGCAAGCGCTGATCGGCAAATTCAAGAGCCCGGAAAACGTCAAGCTGCTCAAGGAGCAGGCGGCGACCATCGCCGAGTACCAGACGTCCCTCAACAAAATGCGTAACGCCTACCGCACCGGCAACACGGCGCGCGACACCATGGCCGCCAATGCCGAGACCGCCTACAACCTGATCGAATCGATCAGCGCCCGCGTCCAGCAGATGGACATGAGCGAACAGCGTTTCGAGCAGTTCCAGGCCATCACCGCCGCCAAGGAAGCCTTCATCCTGGCGCGTTACGAAGTGCGCGGCTACACCGCCACCACCAACGCCGAGACCGAGCAGAAAGCCGTCGGCCAACTGGACGTGGCCATCGCCAGCCTCAAGCAGCTGAACGTGCATTTCGCCAGCTCGCAGCAAGACGCTCTGCGTCAGCTGGAAACCGCACTGACCAACTACCGCAGCGCCTTGCAGGCCTTCAAGAACGCCAACAACGATGCGGTGCAGGCGCGCAAGGAAATGACCGATCAGGGCGCGACCATCGTGACCCTGAGCGAGCAGCTGTATCAGATCCAGCTCGACCGTCGTGACATCGAAAGCGCCCAGGCCCGCACCCTGCAACTGATCAGCACCCTGCTGGCCTTGCTGGTCGGCGTCATCGCCGCGTTCATCATCACCCGCCAGATCACCCGTCCGCTGCAAGAGACCATGGCTGTGGTCGACCGCATCGCCAGCGGCGACCTGAGCCACAACGTGATCGTCACCCGCCGCGACGAACTCGGCGTGCTGCAACAAGGCATCGCGCGCATGGGCGTGACCCTGCGCGACCTGATCAGCGGCATCCGCGACGGCGTCACCCAGATCGCCAGCGCCGCCGAAGAACTGTCGGCCGTCACCGAACAGACCAGCGCCGGCGTGAACAGCCAGAAGGTCGAGACCGATCAGGTGGCCACCGCGATGCACGAGATGACTGCCACCGTGCAGGAAGTCGCGCGCAACGCCGAAGAAGCCTCGCAAGCCGCAGCCGCCGCTGACGGCGAAGCCCGCGAAGGCGACAAGGTGGTGAACGAAGCCATCGCCCAGATCGAGCGTCTGGCCAGCGAAGTGGTGCGTTCCACCGAAGCCATGAGCGTGCTGCAACAGGAAAGCGACAAGATCGGCAGCGTCATGGACGTGATCAAGGCCGTGGCCGAACAGACCAACCTGCTGGCCCTCAACGCCGCCATCGAAGCTGCCCGTGCCGGTGAAGCCGGTCGCGGTTTTGCCGTGGTCGCCGACGAAGTCCGTGGCCTGGCCCAGCGCACGCAGAAATCCACCGAGGAAATCGAAGGCCTGGTGGCCGGTCTGCAGAACGGCACTCAGCAAGTCTCGGCCGTGATGAACAACAGCCGCGCCCTGACCGACAGCAGCGTCGCCCTGACCCGCAAGGCCGGCGACTCCCTGGAAAACATCACCCGCACGGTGTCGAACATCCAGTCGATGAACCAGCAGATCGCCGCAGCCGCCGAACAGCAAAGCGCCGTGGCCGAAGAAATCAGCCGCAGCATCATCAACGTCCGCGACGTCTCGGAACAGACGGCGGCGGCGAGTGATGAGACCGCCAAGTCCAGCGTTGAACTGGCGCGATTGGGTGGGCAGTTGCAGCAGATGGTTAGCCATTTCCGCGTGTAAGCACTGCACAAGAAAGCCGATGTACAAAGAAGGGCAGCTGAAAAGCTGCCCTTCTTTTTTGTCTTGAAATTGCCATCTTCAGAAATTGGATGACGCGTTCTGAATGGCAATTACACACGCTTGGTCATGGGTGTTTAAGAACACGCCGTGATACGTCCCGAAGCCCACAAAACCTTGCGCCGTTGCCTACGGCTACGCCAGAATCCGCCGGCTTGTGCGCCTTGGGCTGGCTGCGTAATTTGATTGCGTCACTGATTTCCAGTGATCGAGCTTAGCGGCTCGGGTAGTCGCTTTACGGTTGCACATGTCGAATCCAGTCAGGCACTCGCCTGCACTTGATGGTGGCTGTGCGCATGGCACCTTCGGGTGCGCCGGGTTTAAGGTGACTACCGGTCCGCTAACTTGCGCACAGCTGCCACCCTTTTGCTTAGCGGCGAAAAGGTGCGGCCTCAACCAAGAGGTTAGTCACCATGTTCAAGGTAACGCCAAACCCACCGCTCACCGACCCCACAATCATCCCGGATCCGGCATCCCCGTACGAATGCCCCGGCTCGAAACGCTTCAACGAAGCCGCCGAACGCGCCCTCGATTATCACCTGGGCCCACTCAGCGCCCACATCATGGCCGCTCCCTACAAACCCAACACCCTCTATCAGGCTCACCCCGAAGCAGACACCGAATCCCTGCTGGTGGACGCCAGCGAATCCCTCGGCTCCGCCACCGTCATGCTCAATAATCATGTGGCGCTGGTCGAGGGTAGCCACCGCAAGACCCTGCAAGGCATCGCCCAAATCGTGATGATCGCTGAAATGGCCGTTAACCGTGCGCTGGACAAGGTCGTGCCGACTGATTGATGCGGGATGTGGCGAGTGCGGTGCACTCTCCTTTTTTTTGCACCCTGTAAAAAGCCCGCCGCCACACTGTTTTTAGTGTGGCGGCGGGCTTTTTGTGAGCGGTGTTTATCAGCCGCTGAGGTTTTCTGAACGTGATGGCAGATCGAGCTCGACGCCACCCATGGCGCCGAATCGATTGCGTATCCGAGTCCCCAACCCGCCTGCTCGATCAAGCGTAGCCAACGCGTTCTCCAGAATCTGCTGCGCTTCGTCGTCCATGGAGTGGCCGTTTTGGGCGGCAGCGATACGCAGTTGCTCAGTCGTCCGCTCATCGAGTCGAATAGTGATGCTGGTCATAAGGCGTCCTTCAATCCGTGAAATGAGTGATCGCAGACTAACAAACCAACTCGAAAACCTCTGCCTGCTCTTTAGAAGAAACGGATTCCAGCTTACCGCGTCCCCCGCTGCCGCAACGCCGACGGCATGAAATACGAATCCTCCGGCACCGGTTGCGAGAAGTCGACGGTGGAGGCCTCTTCGTTATCCAGGTTCTGCACGTAGTACCGACGGGCCTGCAAGTCGTGGAAGACGTCGAGTGCGCTCCAGGTGGTGGGCAGGTCGTAGAAGTTTTTCAAGTAGGCCATCGACACGCGCCACAGCTCCCCTCGCCCGTCGTATTGATCCACCAAGGCGGCGCCCCAGCTGTCTTCGTCGAGGAACAGCACGCGTTTGGAATAGATATGCCGTGACCCTGGCTTGAGTGTGCCTTCGACCACCCAGACCCGGTGCAGCTCGTAGCGGGTGTATTGCGGGTTGAGGTGGCCGGGGGTGAGCAGTTGCGCATATTTCACGTCGGGGCTGCCGACTTTGTAGTTGTTGTAGGGGATGTAGATTTCCTGTTTGCCCTTGAGCTTCCAGTCGAAGCGATCCGGCGAGCCGTTGAACAGGTCGGTGTCGTCTGCGGTGCGCAGGCCATCGGAGGAGGCGATCGGCGTGTCGTACGCGAGGTTCGGCGCGCGGCGGACACGGCGTTGGCCGGCGTCGTAGATCCAGGCCTGGCGGGCGTCCTTGAGCTGGTCCAGTGTCTCGTGCACCAGCGCGGCGCCACCGGCGAGGCGCGCCGGGCTTTTCACGAAAGCGAGGTAGTAGAACAGGATGTTCTTCAGGTCGGCGAACTGGCCGCCCGGGCGGTAGTAATTGAAGAAGCCTTCCTGCTGCGAGGTCACCAGGGCGAAGCTGCCGTTGCGCTGCACGGGTGCTTCGGAAGCTCGACGGACAACGTAGATACCGCGATAGCGAGTGATGTGATTCCACAGCACCTCGACGCCATCCTTGGGCACCGGGAACGGCACGCCGCCATAGGCATCGGCGAATCCGCTGCCGCCCTCCAGCAGTTTGGCCGAGGTCGCATTTTTCAGGGTGTTGTCATACAGCCACTGCGGCGCCGAGCCGGATCGGCGCGAAGGGTAGACCGGCATCTGGAAGGTGTCGGGGTAGCTGGTGAACAGGGCGATCTGACCCGGCGTGAGATGCGCTTTGTATTGGTCGAGGTTGGCCTTGGTGATGGTGAACAGCGGTTTGTCCGCCGCGTACGGATCGGGGTGATGTTGACCGGGTTTGTAGCCCGCCGGTGCCTGGGTGATACCGCCGGTCCAGGCCGGAATGGTGCCCGCAGCATTGCCGGCGCGCTCGGCGCCCATGGGGGTGAGCGAGGTTTTCAGCTGTTCGGCTTGCTGGGGCGAAATGGCGGCCAGTGTACTGCCGGCGGTGAGGCTCAAGAGCAACGCCAGTGTGGTCTTGGTCAGTCGTGATGCAGGAAACATGTTCGTTCTCCGAAAATAAAACCAGGTCTGCATAGCCAGCAAATCCCCTGTGGGAGCCAGCCTGCTGGCGATGGCGGTGAGTCAGGCAACACAACGTCTGGATGTGCCGTCCTCATCGCGAGCAGGCTCGCTCCCACAGGGGGGCACCGGTGTTCTGGATATCAAAGGAAATACTTGAGGTTGAAACCGACGTTGTCGCGGTCGCGAATGCCGTTGTTCTGCCCACCGCCGTAGAACTCGGTGTACTGCAACTCGGCTTCGAGCCTGTTCTGGTAGTTGGCCTTGATCCCCAGCGTGTAGGCCTTGCGGCCCTCGATGGTGTTGCCGGCCTGGTAGCTGTTGCCTCTGAAGTCGTCCTTGTAGACGACGTAAGGCGAGACGTTGACCCCAGCGTACACGTCGTTCCAGGTGCCGTTGAACATCACCGTGTAGCTGTAGGAATCGCGGTTGACCTGATCGTCGCGATCGCCGCCGGACACGTACGAGGTGTTACCGGTGCCGGCGTAGTAACGGTTGCTGCCGTCGTAAGCGGTGTATTGCAGACTGCTGCCGCGCAAGTGCTCGGAGGCCAGTTCGAAGATGCCGAACATCGAGTCGAACGACAGCGTCGGGCCGAAGTTGTAGATGCTGCCCAGCGAAGTGTTGAACGCTTCGACCCGTTCGGCGTTGTTGATCTGGCTGTTGAGGGTGACCATTTGCCCGCCGACGTTGATGGTCTTGCCGGACACCGCTGCGGCAGCGCCGTTGGCCAGGTCGCCGATCAAATCGTTGGTGGCTGCGACGCCGATGGGCAGGTTTGGTCGGTAGGCCACTTCACCGAACACCGAGGCCTCGCCCAGCGTGGTGTTGAAGCTGAAACCGTACATGCGGATGTCTTCGGCATAACGCCGATGGGCCTGGATGTTGCCCATCACATCGGCAGTCGCCAGCCCGTTGGCGAGGGCCCCAGCCTGACTGCCCGCAACGCTCGACAGCATATTGGTCAGGGCATTCATGTCGATGCCGTTGTAACCGCCCAGGTCGGCAGCGATGGTCGGCTCCTTGGCGTGGTAATTGACCATGTACAGGCCGAACTCGGTGCTGTTGAGCTCTTCGGCGATGTAGCGAAAGGCGAAGCCAAACTGGCCGTCATTGCGCGCGTTGTAGTCCTTGCCGATCGACGCCACTTTCAGTGTGTTGCCATAGGCCGGAGTCACGCCGTTGGCGTAGAGGCCGGTGGACTTCAGCGCCGGGCCGAGCAACGGATTGTTGCCCAGTGCGCTGTACAGGCCGATGACGTTGCCGAACCCCGGCACCGGCGTATCAAGCGCGGTGCCGCTGAAGTTGTTGTAAGCGGTGTTGCCGCCGTCGGCGAACAGGTCGGTCTGCGAGTAGAAGGTGCCGACCGGGTCGATGCGGGTTTCCTTCCAGTTGGTCTGGTAGAAACTTTCCATCGTCAGGTTGTCGCTCAGGCCGATGTTGAAGCTGAGCGCCTCCACCGGCATCAGCACTTCCTTGACCTCGGCACCCGGCAAGCGATATTTCGCGGCATCCACCGGATTGGTGGTGTTGACCCCGCCGCGATAGAAAATCCCCTCGCCCCAGTTGAACACCTGACGCCCCACTCGCGCGGTGACCGGCATTGATGCGACGTCCCAGGTGCCATGAACGTAGGCGTCGAGCATCTCGATCCGGCTGCCGGCGATGTCGCGGGTCTGGCTGGTGAAACGGTCGTCCTGGGGATAACTCTGGCTCGGTTGCGACGGGCTGTTGTTGTGGTAGTAGTCGTTGCGCTTGTCCATCAACTGGGTGTCGTAGAACGCGGTGCCGCGCAGGAACATCCCGTAATTCTGGTAGTTGGCTTCCAGCTCCGACGTGATCTTGTACACCTCGGAAACCAGCCCGGTGTCGAAGTTGCGATTGCCGTCGTTGGTGTTGACGTCATCGTTGGTCTTGTCCCGGCCCTGCACCCGCCACAAGCGGCCGTAGGACAAGGTCGTGTCGAGCGAGCCGGTGACCTGATTGTCCAGCACGCTGAACTCGGCGGCCTGCACCGCATCGACTGCGCAGAGTTGCAGCAGCCCTGCCAAACCGACACCGGGGAGCGCTACGCCAGACAGGCGCAATCGAGTGTTGATCATCTGTTCCTCCTTCCCTGTTCTTATTGTTGTGTGTTGCCGCGATGCTTATGGCGCCAGCCCCGCACGGACATAAATCCGGCTGTGGGCGCCGAAATGGCCGAGCAGCCTGAGCAGTTGCTGATTGAGTTGCGGATGCTCGAAGGTCTCGCGCTGCAACTGATTGCCCGCGCTGAAATCGCTGGTGACCGGTGCCGATTCCAGCCACTGGCCGATGGCTTCATCGAAGGCGGCGGAGTCATCGACCGACTCGGCACTCACCACTTCGCGCAGGTAGTCCACGGAGTACGGCGGGTAATGCGCGTCACCGGCGGCATCGGCGTAAGCGTCGAGCATCGGATGCGGCTGACCGGCGCGCAGCACGCGGCGCAGCCAGGTCGACTGGTATTTCTCGACTTCCATGTGGCGGGTCGCGACCCGTTCGATGGAAGCCTGTTTGTCATCCGCAAAACCGGCCAGCGCCTTGCCCTCCAGCAGCAGAAGGCTCGGCAGTTCGACGCCCGGCAATGGCTTGGCGTGATACGGCTGGGTCAGGTCCTGAACGTGGTGCAGGCCCCAGCCGAGAAAGCGATAACCCCAGTAAGGATGGCCGCTGGCAAACGCCAGTCGCGCCAGCCCCATGTACTGATAGGCGCGCCAGTCCGGCCAGCTGCGTTCGAGAAATCCGGCGGCCGCGTACACCACCGGGCTCTCATGGAAGAAGCCCATGTGGAACGGCGCCTGGGAGCTGTACTGGAAGCGCGCATCGCCAAACGGCTGCGGGCCGAAGCCGTACAGCGCGGCGACTTCGCCGGGGTTGTCGCTGAACAGATTGATGTCGTGACCGTAATCCGGCTCGTCGGCGGCGCTCGCCAGCACGGCCAGGGGCGCGACTTTTTCGTGATCGGCTACGCGAATGAAACGCTGGCGATTCCACGGCGACAGCGTCTGCTCGACCATGACCTGGTCGGCCTGCAGATGCTCGCGCTCGGGCAGGTCCTTGCCCGGCAACGGCTGGATGACCATCGCCAGATGAATCAGCGGATTGATGCGCAGCGCGGTGAGGAAGTCGTGGCGCAGATTGTTGCTCGGTGTGGCGGGCAACTTGAGGTTGTCGGGGCGTGGCGGGTACTGGTTGAAATGCTCGCGGGCGAAGCGTTCCTGCTCATCGAGCAACGCGACGATGGCCGGGTATTGCTCGGAGAGAAATTGCTCCAGCGGTTCGACCTCGACGGGCGATGCATCGCGCAACGCCGGCAGATCCTGCAACGCCAGGTAACTGCCCACCGTATGGTTCGACCAGCCCCACGCCGTGGGGGCCATTGCGCAAAGCAGCAGCAGGGAGATCAGCTTCATTGCTTCTGGTTCTTGTTATGTGTGCCGTGGGGATCGAGCCTAACAACCGACCCCGCCCCTGACACTGTCCGATCTCACCAGAAAAGTTCTCCAATAGCGCCACGTGCGATGTTGTTTCAGGCCGGGTAACCGGTGATCTTGCGGATGCTCTGGTACAACGGTTTGAGCTGTCGATACATGCGCAGATAGACGTCCTTGTACAGTCGCTCGTAGACCTGCTGCGCCTCGGGTTGCGGCTGAAACACCGCGCCAACCCGGGTCATCGCGGCTATCGCCGTGCGGAAATCCGCGTGCAGCCCGAGTCCCACCGCGCAGCAAATCGCCGCGCCCAGACCGGACGCTTCATAGACATGCGGACGCTCCGCCGGCAGGCCGAAGATGTTCGCCGTCAGTTGCATCGCCGCATCACTTTGCGAGCCACCGCCAGCAACTCGTAAACGGGTGACGGAGATCTTCGAGCGCTTCTCGATTTTCTCCATACCCTGACGCAACGCATAGGCCAGACCTTCAAGGATCGCCCGGTAAATGTGCGCGCGGGTGTGCACGTCACCGAAGCCGATCATCGCGCCTTTGGCCTCCACACCCGGTTCGCGAATCCCCGGCGACCAGTACGGTTGCAGCATCAACCCCATCGACCCCGGCGGCACTGCATTGACCAATGCATCGAACAGTTGCTCGGGCTCGATGCCCTGCTCCTTGGCCTGCTGCATTTCCCGCAGGCCGAACTCGTTCTTGAACCAGCTGACCATCCAGTAACCGCGATAAATCATCACCTCGCAGTTGTACTGATCCGGCATCGCCGACGGGTACGGCGGAATCAACGGGACGATTTCCAGATAGCGCGAACGGGTGCTGGTGATCGTCGCCGTGGTGCCGTAAGACAGGCACACCGTGCCCGAATCCACGACGCCGGAACCGAGCACTTCACAGGCCTTGTCGGCCCCCGCCGCGATCAACGGAACGCCTTCGGGAATGCCGGTGTGAAGACTCGCTTCGGCGCTGATGTGGCCGAGGGTTTCACCGGGTTTGTGCAAGGTCGGCAGTTGCTCGGGACGCACCGCCAGCGCCTGCCATTTCCAGTCACGCGGCGCGGCCCAGCGCAGGCGTTTGAAATCGAATGGCAGGTAACCGACGCAACAGCCCACCGAGTCGACAAAACGCCCGCAGAGGCGATGCGTTAGGAACCCCGAGAGCAACAAAAACTTGTCGGTCGCCGCCCACACGTCAGGTTGATGGCGAGCGATCCAGTTGGCCTCGGCCTGGGCGCGAAAGTAATCCACCGTGGCCTGCGCGCCGGCCAGTTTGAACAGCCAGCCCCACGGTCCCTTGATTCCGCCTTCGACTTCACTCTGACGTTGATCGAGCCAGAGAATCGCCGGGCGCAACGGTTTGCCTTGGGCATCGACGTTGATCACCGTGCCGCGCTGCGTCGTGAGAGAAACCCCGGCGATCTGCGAACGATCGATGCCGGTTTGCGCCCACACCTGCTGGCAGGCCTCGCCCAGTTTCGCCCAGTAATATTCCGGGTCCTGCTCGGCCCAGCCCGGTTGCGTCGAGTAATAGGCCTGCAATTCAACCTTGCCCTTGCCGAGCAGATTGCCCTGCAAATCGAAGAGCAGCGCGCGCACGCTCTGGGTGCCATTGTCGATGGCCAGCAGGTAACGCTTGTTCGGGTGGTTGTCCATGGAGCTCTCTTCGAGGGGCATCACTGCGCGATATCCGGCAGGCCGTGATGGCGTTGCCATAACGCCTGATAGCGTTGCTGTTCCTGTTGCCAGTGTTCGTCGTTCCAGCCCAGCCGTGGTTGGCAGAGTTGGCGAATGGCCGGGAAATACTCCGCGCCGCCACGGGGCAGCAACAGGCCGAGACGGGTTCGGCGCAGCAGCAGGTCATCCAGGTGCAGGACCATTTCCGCTTCGCAGGCGAAGGCCAGTTCGGCCCACAAGGTGTCGGTGGCGCCGACTGTTTCATGGCCCAGTTCGGCGAGCAGTTGCGCCAGCCTTGGCAGGTCCCGGCCATGTCGGCCGGCCAGACGTCGCCACTGAGCGGGACTGAGATCCGGGATCGCCAGTGGCGGCACGGCGGCAAACACCGGCGCGGCATCATCTTCGAAAGAACGGCCGAGCATGTCGGCGCACGCCTTGAGCACTTCGATGGCCTGCGGGCGGAACGTCGTGAGTTTGCCGCCGGCCAACGTGACGCAACCCGGCTCCTGCCACAGCACATGCTCACGGGTTTCATTCGACGGTTTGTCTTGATGCTCGCCCGCCGCGCTGCCCACCACCGGGCGCACGCCGGACCAGGTTGAAAGCACGTCGGCGGCTGTCACTTCGGCCCCGGGAAACTGCTGTCGGCAGGCGGCCAGCAGATAGTCGAGTTCTTCGGTGCTGATGCTCGCGCTCTGGTCCAGATTCTCGCGGTGATCGAGGTCCGTGGTGCCGACCACCGTGGCGCCTTCCCACGGGAAAACGAACACCGGTCGCCGATCCTGCTCGTGCATAAACGTGAACGCCTGCGCCACCGGCAAGCGCCAGCCCGGCAGCAGCAAATGACTGCCGCGCAATGGGCGCAACTGACGCGGCGCCTCGGATGGACGCAAGCGCTCAGCCCAGGCCCCGGTGGCCACCGCCAGCACGCCACAACGCAATTGCAGTGACTCGCCAGCCTCACAATCTTCGACCTGAACGCCACACACCCGCCCGTTTTCCCGCAGCAGATGTTCGACGCGCACACCGTTGAGCACTACCGCGCCATCGGCCCGTGCTTCGCTCAACACACGCATCACCAGCCGTGCGTCATCGGTCAGCGCATCGATAAAACAGGTGCCACCCAACAAGTCATTTTCTTTCACGCCCGGAGCGAGATAACGCAGTTGCTGCGCGTCATGGAAACGATGGTCGCGGCGTCCGGCCAATGCGTCATAGATCGACAACAGACCACCCAACACTCGCGGCCCGGGAAAGCCGCCGCGATAGTGCGGCATCATGAAACTCATCGGCTCCACCAGCCCCGGCGCTTCGTCGAGCAGACGCTGGCGTTCGCGCACCGAATCCCGGGTCAGCCGCCACTGGCCCTTGGCGATGTAGCGCAAACCGCCATGGACCATTTTCGACGACCGACTGGACGTGCCCCAGGCAAAATCACGCTGCTCCAGCAGCAGGCAACGCCAGCCACGACGCGCGGCTTCACGCAGAATGCCGGCGCCGCTGATACCGCCGCCGATGACGATCAGATCCCAGGTTTCAGCCGCCAGCGTCGGCAGGATTTGCTGGCGCCATTCGGCGTTCCAGTCCGCGCTCATGGCGGTCACTCCTGCAACAGCGTGCCGGGGTTCAGACGCCCGGCCGGGTCGAAGTGCCGGCTCAGCGCCTGCAAGGTGTCCATTGCCAGCGCGCCCTTTTCGCGCGGCAGGTACGGCGCATGATCCTTGCCCACGCCGTGCTGGTGGCTGATGGTGCCGTGGTTGTCGACGATGGTCTGGCTGGCCGCGTGCTTGAGGGCCTTCCAGCGAGCGAGCGTCGCAGGATAGTCCGCCGCCGGGCGAAACACGTAGGTGGTGTAGATGCTCGAACCTTCGCCGTAGACGTGGGACAGGTGCGTGAACACGTGCACTCGTTCGCCCTCGGCCGCCAGGGCATCGCGCAGGCTGTTTTCGATCCGGTTGAGCAGGTTGTCGACGTTGCTCCAGTCGGTGGCGGTTTCGAGGGTGTCGACCACGTAACCGGCGTTCCACAGGTTCTCTCGCAGATACGGAAAACGAAAGCGGTTCTGCGCCCACTTCTTGCCCAGCAGCGTACCGGTGAACACACCGCCGAATGCCTTCAGATGCTGACGGGCCTGACTCAGGGACAGCGCATTCTGCCGGCGATTGCCAGTCACACCGAAGGTCAGCAGGCACTTGCCTTGCCCGGCGCCGCGCAGGCTCAGGTATTTCTCCAGCCAGGCGATCTGCTGTGGATGGCCGGCCAGCGCCAATTGTGTTTCGGTCTCCACCGCGTTGGACAAGCGCAGCATCGACAGCGGCACCCGCGCCTGGGCCAGTTGTTGAATGGCTTGCAGTGCCTTGCTCCAGCTGGGCAGAAAAACGCCGTAGAAACGTTCATCGGCCGGCAGCGCGCTGACCCGCACCTTGACCTCGGAAATGATCCCGAAACGCCCCTCGCAACCCAGCACCACTTCGCGCAGATCCGGGCCGGCCGCCGAGGCCGGGAAGGTCGGGATTTGCAGCGGCCCGGCAAAGGTTTCCAGGGTTCCGCCGGCGAACAGTTGCTCGATCCGCCCATAGCGCAGCGACTGCTGACCACTGGAACGACTGGCCACCCAACCGCCCAGCGTCGACAGCTCCCACGACTGCGGGAAATGCCCCAGCGTGTAGCCTCGGGCGCGCAGTTGGCTTTCCACCTGCGGGCCACTGGCGCCGGGGCCGAAAGTCGCCAGCAGGCTTTGTTCATCGAGGTCGATCAGGCGGCTCATCCGCGCCAGCGACACCGTCACCACCGGCCGCGCAGAGTCTGGCGGATTGATGTGCCCGGCCACCGACGTGCCGCCGCCGTAGGGAATCAGGCACAGGTCCTGCGCCTGGGCGAGCGCCAGCAACTGGCGGATGTGTTCGGCAGTTTCCGGGAACGCCACGGCGTCGGGATAGTTGCCCAGCGCACCTTCGCGCAACGCCAGCCAGTCCGGCAGGCTCTGCCCGCGTGAGTGCAGCAGACGGTCATGGGCATCGATGCTGTACAAGGCGTGTTCCGCCAGCCGCGAGACCGGTACGCGGGCCAGCGCCGCTTCAAGCGTCGCATCGGGCAGCGCGCGGCCCTCCCCTAGTCGCTCATGGAGAAAACTTGCGCCCTGGGCCGGCAGTTCGACCACCGTGGTTGCATCTCCCCAGCCGTTCCAGCGTCGCATGCGTGTGTCCTTCTGTGCAGTCTGATCAGTGAGATTTCAGGCCCTCATACTAGTCAGCCGGCCGAAAGTGTCACGGTCGCATCCGGCCAGTTCGAGTAGCCAATTGAGTCAAACGTCGAGCAAGCGTCAGCCATTTACTTTAGTCGTGGATTCAAATTACCTTTCAGGGCGCTCATCCGCCCGTGGCGGCCTCGATCAAGGGAATACGGTCATGCAATCGCTCGGCTTCACCTCCGTTCCGCCGCTGCTCAAGTACCTGCGCCATGCCGAACACCTGGGCCTGGCCATCGAGCCTGCGTTGGCAGCGGCCGGGTTGCAGGCGCAGCAGCTGAGCGACAACAGCCTACGCCTGCCGGGTGAAACCCATGAGCGGTTGCTCGATTACTTTTGCGAACACTCGGGCGATCCGCTGTTCGGCCTCAACGCCGCGAATTTTGTGCTGCCCAACTCCTGGAGCGTGCTCGGCTACATCACCATGAATTGCGCGACACTGGGCGACGCCATGAGCCGCATCATGCCGTTCGAAAAACTGGTGGGCGACATGGGCGTCAGCCGCGCCGAGGTGCACGACAGCCACGTGCACCTGATCTGGAGCTGCCGCTTTGAACGCCCGCGGATTCGCCGGCATCTGGTGGAAAACGTGCTCGGCTCCTGGCTGCAATACGCACGCTGGATCGCCGACACACAGTTGTCGCCGGCCGCGGTGTGGCTGGAACACTCGATCCCGGCGGACACCACGCAAGCGCAGTACGAACAGTTTTTTGAGTGCCCGGTGCTGTTCGATCAGCCGTATTCAGCGCTGATCGTGCCGTTGCCGTATTTGCAGTTGCCGTTGCGCCAGGCCGATGCGCATTTGCTGCGCACGCTGGAAGAACACGCGCAGAGTTTGATGGCGACGCTGGAGGATGCGTCGCTGGAACAGCGGGTCAAGAGCATCCTGCGCCAGTTGCTCAAGGAAGGCCTGCCGCGCAAGGAGCAGGTGGCCGAACATCTCGCCGTCTCGGTGCGCACGCTGCAACGCCAGTTGCATCAGGCCGGCACGTCGTATCAGCAGATCCTCGACGAACTGCGCCAGGAACTGGCTGAGCATTACCTGCTCAACAGCACCTTGCCGATTCAGGACATTGCCCAATATCTGGGCTTCACCGAACCGCGCTCGTTTCACCGCACCTTCAAGAGCCGACGCGGCATGCCGCCCGGCGAGTTTCGGCAGACTCACCGGGTAGCGAACGACAGTTAGAGGCTGATCGCGTTGGTGAACACCAGACGATTGCCGAACGGATCGGCGATGGTCATGTCTTGGCTGCCCCACGGCATGGCCTGGATGCCCGGGTGCGAGAACTTGTAGTTCTTGGCGACCAACTGCTGCTGGAACGCCTCCAGTTCATCGGTCTCGATCCGCAGGGCCGAACCCGGTGTCGCATCGCCGTGGTGTTCGGACAAATGCAGCACACACTCGCCGCGCGAAACCTGCAGGTACAACGGGAAACCGGGTTCGAAACGATGCTGCCAATCGATCTTGAAGCCGAGGAAGTCGACGTAGAATTCCACGGCCTTGGCTTCATCGAAAATCCGCAGGATCGGGGTGGTTTTGCCGAAGCTCATGGGTTGCTCCCTGACTGATTGGCCCCAGAGTGTAGCCGGGGTGGATGTCAGCAATTCGGCTTGATGATGGCTTTCTTTAATTGCAATGTGCCATCACCGTGACGCAGTCAGCAAAATTCAACGAAAGCCGTCGCGCAGATCGCCCTGGCGCGCCAGGAACCGCCCTGGTCTCTGGCCGTTGGCCTGACCGTCGCGGTAACTCAAAACACCATTGATCCACACGCCCTCGATGCCTTGGGCGGCACGTTGCGGGTCGTTGAAATCCGCCACGTCACGCACGGTCGCCGGGTCGAACAACACCAGATCCGCCCAGTGCCCTTCACGAATCTCGCCCCTTTCCTTCAAGCCGAAACGCGCTGCCGACAGACCGGTCATCTTGTGCACGGCGGTGTGCAGCGGAAACAGGCCGACATCGCGACTGAAATGTCCTAGCACCCGTGGGAAAGCGCCCCACAGACGCGGATGCGGGAACGGGTCTTCCGGCAGGCCATCGGAGCCGACCATCGACAGCGGATGAGCGAGGATCCGGCGCACGTCGTTCTCGTCCATCCCGTAATACACCGCGCCCGCCGGTTGCAGACGCTTGGCGGCGTCGAGCAACGACAGGTTCCATTCGGCGGCGATGTCCATCAGGTCGCGACCGCCCATTTCAGGATGTGGCGTCGACCAGGTGATGGTGATGCGGTGGGCGTCGGTGACCTGCTTCAGATCCAGCGTCGAAGAACTCGCCGCATACGGGTAGCAATCGCAGCCGACCGGGTGGGTTTTCGCCGCTTCTTCCAGCGAGGCGAGCAACTGCGGACTGCGGCCCCAGTTACCGGCACCGGCACATTTGAGGTGGGAGATGATCACCGGCGATCGAGCATGGCGTCCAATGCGGAAGGCCTCGTCCATCGCCTCCAGCACCGGTTCGAACTCACTGCGCAGGTGCGTGGTGTACACCGCGCCGAACGCATTCAGTTCTTCGGTCAGTTGCATGACTTCATCGGTGGATGCGGAGAACGCACTCGCATACGCCAGACCTGTGGATAAACCAAGGGCGCCCGCCTCCAGGCTTTCACGCAACTGCTCGCGCATCGCGCTGATTTCATCGTCGGTGGCGGTGCGAAACAGATCATCAAGATGATTGCTGCGCAGCGCCGTATGCCCAACCAGCGCCGCCACGTTCAGCGTGGTATTGGCCGCCTCGACCGCCGCGCGGTAATCGCTGAAACGTGGATAAACGAACGCCGCCGCCGAGCCGAGCAGGTTCATCGGATCCGGCGGATCACCGCGCAAACTGACCGGCGCGGCACTGATCCCGCAGTTGCCGACAATCACCGTGGTCACGCCCTGGCTGAGCTTGGGCAGCATCTGCGGCTGGCGGATCACCACGGTGTCGTCGTGGGTGTGCACGTCGATGAAACCCGGCGCCAGCACACGGCCGGCGGCATCGATTTCATCGGTGGCGCGGGCATCGCGCAAGTCGCCGATGCGCGCGATTCGGCCATCGAGGATCGCCACGTCGGCGGCGTAACCGGGGCTGTTGCTGCCGTCGATGACCAAAGCGTTGCGAATCAGGGTGTCGTACAGCATGTCAGTCTCCCAGCGGCAGGTGATCGTCGCCGCCACGGTATTCGTCGAGGGCGAGTTTGATTCGCCGCAGACGTTCTTGATTGTCTTCAGGATTGGCCAGCGCCAGCTCGGTGGCCAGCACGTCGATGGCGAGCAGCATGCCGTAGCGCGCCGCCGTCGGTTTGTAGATGAACGAGGTCTCGGCGCCTTGCAGCGGCAGGACGATATCGGCCAGTTCCGCCAGCGGCGAGTCGGCGCGGGTGATGGCGAGAATCCGTGCGCCGTAGTTGCGCGCCAGCGCTACGGTCTCCAGCAATTCCGGGGTGATGCCGGTCAGCGAACAGACGATCACCACCTGCTCGGCGCTGAGGCTGGCGGCGGTGACGCGCATCATCACCGCGTCGTGGCACACCGCAATCGGGTAGCCGAGGCGCACCAGCCGCACTTGCAACTCATCGCTGCACAGGGTCGAGCAACCGCCGATGCCGAAGGCGTGAATCATCCGCGCCTGACCCAGCAGTTTCACCGCATCAGCGAAGCGCGATTCGTCGAACGCCGCCAGATGCTGGCGCAAGGTGGTTTCGATATCGCCGACGATCTGCCCGTAAAACGCCGACTGCTCGGGCGTGCCCGCCGGGTCGAGGAAACGGCTGCCGACGCCGCTGGCCTGGGCCAGTTGCAGGCGCAAGTCGCGCAGGTCACGGCAACCGACGGTGCGGGCGAAGCGTGACAGCGTGGCGGTGCTGACTTCGGCCCGTTGCGCCAATTCTTCGAGGCTGGCGGAGGCGGCAAATCCTACGTCGTCGAGCATCAGACGGGCGATGCGTCCTTCACCGGCGCTGAAGGAATCCTGACGGGCGCGGATCTGATAAAGGATGTCCATGGCGGATAACTCCGACTACAGCAGGTAAGAAAGACCGACGGTCAGGGCGAAAGCGACAACCGAGATCAGGGTTTCCAGCACCGTCCAGGTCTTGAACGTCTGGGCCACCGTCATGTTGAAGTATTCCTTGATCAACCAGAAGCCGCCGTCGTTGACGTGGGAAAAGATAACCGAGCCCGCGCCGGTCGCCAGCACCAGCAGTTCCGGGTGTGGATAACCCAGACCGATGGCCACCGGCGCGACCACGCCGGAAGCCGTGGTCATGGCAACGGTGGCCGAACCGGTGGCGATGCGCATCAACGCGGCGAACAACCAGCCCATGATCAGCGGCGACAGGTGAAATTCGTGGGCCAGGCCGACGATCTGATCGGTGACGCCGGCGTCCACCAGAATCCGGTTCAGACCGCCACCGGCGCCCACCAGCAAGGTGATGCTGGCGGTCGGTGCCAGGCATTCGTTGGTGAATTTGAGGATCGATTCCCGGTTGAAACCCTGAGCAATGCCGAGCGTCCAGAAGCTCAACAGCGTCGCCAGCAACAGCGCGATCACCGAGTTGCCGATGAACAACAGGAACTGGTTGAAACCGCTGCCCGGCGTGGAAATCAGGTTGGCCCAGCCGCCGATCAGCATCAACACCACCGGCAACAGAATGGTCGCCATGGTGATGCCGAAACCCGGCAGCTTGTCGCGCGGCTCGCGGTCGAGAAATTGTTTTTCCAGCGGGTTATCCGCCGGCAACTGAATACGCGGCACGATGAATTTGGCGTACAGGGGGCCGGCAATGATCGCCGTCGGAATGCCGATGGCAATCGCATACAGCAAGGTCTGACCGACCGACGCCTGATAGGCCTGCACCGCCAGCATCGCCGCCGGGTGCGGCGGCACCAGCGCATGCACCACCGACAGACCGGCGACCATCGGCAAACCGACCATCAGAATCGACACGCCAACCCGCCGCGCCACGGTAAAGGCAATCGGCACCAGCAACACGAAACCGACTTCGAAAAACAGCGGCAGCCCCACCAGAAACGCAATGCACACCATCGCCCAGTGCGCGTTCTTCTCGCCAAAACGCTCGATCAACGTGCGCGCCATCTGCTCGGCACCACCGGACTCGGCCATCATCTTGCCGAGCATCGTCCCCAGCGCCACCACCAGCGCAATGTGCCCCAGCGTCTTGCCCACCCCCGCCTCATACGCCCCCACCACGCCGGACGGCGGCATCCCCGCCACCAGCGCCAGGCCGATGGAAATCAGGGTGATGACAATGAACGGATTGAGCCGGTAACGGGCGATCAGAACGATCAGGGCGATGATGGCAACGGCGGCGTACACCAGCAGCCAATAGCCGAAGGACGGTGTCATGCGGTACTCCTCGAAAGGGTCACGTTCGAATGGGTTGTGAAACTCATAAATCATTTCGAGATCGAGTTTTCAAACGAAGTGAAAGTAATTTTCGTGGAGGGATAAGGGTTGTCGTTTTTGGATATGTCTTGTCGCGAATAATGAAAATCGCGGGGTGGGATTTTCATGATCCTCGGGCACAAAAAAACCGGTGAAAACAAGCAAGCTTGCTTCCACCGGTCTTGGGGGCGTCACCTTTTCAGCGTGGACTCACACCATTTCGTTACGAATCCATTCAACCACCGACGTGCGCTTCGGCGCCCAGCCCAGCAGTTCGCGGGCGTGTTTGCCGCGTACGCGGCTGTTTGAACCGAGGCCGTAGTTGGCCATTTCGTAGCCCCACTCGGCTTCGGCGTCTTTCAGTGGCCAGTCTTGTGGCTCGCCGAGGTTCAGGGCCTGGGCCATGGCGGTGGTCATGTCGATGAACGACGCTTCGCCGCTTTCGACGAAGTAGAAGGTGCCCGGAACGTTTTTGGTCAGGGCCAGCAGGTACAGCGCCACGACGTCTTCGATGTGCACGTTGGACCAGATGTTCTGGCCGGTGCCGACGTGGCGCACTACGCCGCTTTTGCGCGCCTGTTTCAGCAGGCGCGGCAGTTGCACGCTGTCGCGATTGACGCCCAGGCTGTGGCCGTAGATCAGGGTGTTGCAGATGACGGCCGAGTTCACGCCGTCCTTCGCTGCGTCGAGGATCAGGTTGTCGATGGCCACGCGTGCGGCCTTGTCGACGGTCGGCTCCGGCAGGTTGTCTTCGAAGTAGATGACGTCGCTGGATTTGCCGCCCGAGGCATCACCGACGATGCTCGAACCGCTGGTGTGCAGGAACACTTTGTTCGAGCCGCGCAGGGCATCGAGCAAGGCTTCGACCGCGCCGCGATGATCGCTGCTGGCGGCGTTGATCACGGCATCGGCGGCGCGGGCCTGTTCGGCCAGCAATGCATTGTCGTCGAGGGTGCCGATCACCGGGGTGATGCCCAGTGCTTTCAGCTCATTGGCCTGTTCGGCGCTGCGTACAAGACCGGTGACGGCGTGGCCGGCCTGGACCAGACCGGTAGCGATGGAGCCGCCGATAAAACCAGCAGCGCCGGTGACGAATACGTTCATGGAGAAACTCCCTGCGTGAGTAAGTGATGCAACGAGTATCGACCGGCGAGCCCGGTGGAAAAACCCGCCAACAACCAAATCACTGTTGCGCAGGGATCACGAATCAGCCTTTGAAATCGGCGCTGGCGTAAGCCGCCAGTTTGCTCTGGATGAAATCCAGGAAGCACTGGATGCGCAGCGCCAGCTGCGAGTTGCGGTAGTACACCGCGTTGATCGGCTGGCGATAACCGCTGTTGAATTCCGCCAGCAACACCTTGAGGCGCCCGGCGCGAATGTCGTCGATGGTCATGAAATGCGAAAGACAGGCAATGCCTTGGCCTTCCAGCGCCAGATGCCGAACCGTCTCGCCGCTGGAGGCGCTGATCGCCGGGGTGATCGGCCAGCGGTCGCCGTGCACGTAACGCAGCGGCCACTGGTTGAGGCCTTCGTTCTGGGTGAAGCCGAGCAAGGTGTGCTCGCTCAGATCGGCGACCTGGAGCGGTGCACCGTGTTTTTCCAGATAGGCAGGACTGGCGACGATCAGCAGCGGACTGCAACCCAGCGAGCGGGCATGCAACGTCGAATCGGCGAGGGTGCCGATGCGGATGGCGACGTCGGTGCTTTGTTCCAGCAGGTCAATGATCAGGTCATTGCTGTTGAGTTCGAGCTGGATGTCCGGGTACAGCCGCCGGAATTCGTCGATGTACGGCACGATGGCGTGGAGCATGAACGGCGAGGCGGCGTTGATGCGCAGCCGTCCTGATGGCGTCTGCTGACGGGAAGACAGGCGCTCTTCGAGTTGATCCATCTGGTCGAGGATCAGCTTGGCCTGTTCGAAGAAATACTTGCCCTCCTCGGTCAGGTCCATGCGCCGAGTGGTGCGGTTGATCAGCGTGGTGTCGAGCTTGGCTTCCAGCCGCGACAGCGTGCGGCTGACCGCCGACGGCGTCTGTCCGACCTGCTCGGCGGCGGCGGAGATCGAACCGCACTCGATCACGCAGACGAAAATCTGCAACTCATCGGATCTGGCTTTCACGGGTGTCCTCGAATCGAAAGGCCTGCTGCGCAAGCTCAGGCCTTCGATAGTAGCCGAGCGTCAGGCCTTGAGGCCAAACACCTCGGTCAGATGCTGCTCGTAACGCGCCACATCCGCTTCGATGTTCGGGCGTTTCATCACGTCTACACAGAGGAACGTCGGCAGGCCGGTCATGCCGAGGAACTCGTTGGCCTTGTGGAACGGGAAGTACACCGCGTCCACGCCTTTGGCTTCGAAGAAATCGGTCGGATCATCGAACGCCTGCTGCGGTGCGTTCCAGGTCAGCGACAGCATGTACTGCTTGCCCTGGATCAGACCGCCGCTGCCGTACTTCTGCGAGGAGTCGGAACGGGTGCGACCGTCGCTGGCGTAGAGGCTGCCGTGGCCCTCGGTGAAGACTTCGTCGAGGTACTTTTTCACGGTCCACGGCGCGCCCATCCACCAGCCCGGCATCTGATAGATGATCACGTCGGCCCAGAGGAATTTCGCGACTTCTTCGGCGACGTCGTAGCCCTCGTCGATGAAGGTGGTCTTGACGTCGACCCCGCCGCGATCCAGCACGCTCAGCGCGGCTTCGTGCAGGGTGGTGTTGTAGCGACCGTCGGAGTGGGCGAATTTTTTACCGCCATTGAGCAACAGCACTTTTTTCATGGGAGAGCCTCGATCGGATTCCGATGCGCAGCGCAGAGCGCTGGATGGAGAAGGGGAAAAATTGAATGGCGGCAGATTAGCGATCCGCCTCGCGCGGAATAAGCACCGGTTGCGCAAAATTCATTTGAGTAAAACGCACGAATCGAACGCCGATTGTTGCCGTAGGATTGGCCGCCATCTGAATCTGAATGGAGTTTTTTGCGATGAGCGAACGCCAGGGTTTCATCCTGCACGCCAAGACCCGCCCGGAAAAAGCCGAGGCCTTCGAAGCGTTTTTCCGCGCCTACGTCGAACCGAGCCGCGCCGAACCCGGCTGCATCGAGTACCACATGCTGCGCGACAAGGAAGACCCGAGCCTGTTCATCTTCTACGAGATCTGGGAAAGCCAGGCGCATCTGGACGTGCACTCGAACCTGCCGCACATGCAGCAGTTCCTGGCCCAGCGCATGGAGTACCTGGAGCGTGATTTCGATATTCGCCCGATTGAAATGCTCAGCGATTCGTCCGCTAACCGCTGATCAGCAGATGGGCGCCGAGCGCGCCCAGACCGATGAAAAACACCCGCTTGAACAGCACGGCGCTGATGCGCTGGCGCAGCCATTGGCCGAGCAACATCCCGAGCACCGCCGGGATCAGCGCCAGCAGCGAAGCGCTCAATTCCGCACCGCCGAGCGACCCGCGCCAGAGCAATCCGCCGGCCAGCGCCAGGGTCGACACGGTGAAGGACAGGCCCAGCGCCTGGACCAGTTCATCGCGGCTCAAGCCCAGGGCCTGCATGTACGGAACGGCGGGAATCACGAACACGCCGGTGGCCGATGTGATGACGCCGGTGATCACGCCACAGAGCGGACCAAGCCACGGTTCATGGCGGCGACTGACACTCAGCGTCGGCAGGAACAATCCACTCAGCGCATAGAGCAACAACGCCGCGCCAAGTCCGCGCACGACCCAATGCCCGCCCGCCATGCCGATCCATAGAGTGCCGACGGCCGTGCCGAGAAAGATCGCCAGCAGCATCGGCCACAAGCGCTTCACCAGTCCCTGCAAATGCCCGCCGAACGCCAGTTGCCAGACGTTGGTGAGGGTTGCTGGAATGATGAGCAACGCCGCAGCCTGCGACGGTGCCATAGCCAGACCGAGCAGGCCCATGGCGACGGTGGGCAGGCCGAGACCGATCACACCCTTGATCATGCCGGCGACGACGAAGGTCGCAATCACCAGCAATGACAGGGTCAGACCGAGGTTTTGATAGAAATCTGCGAGTGCGTTCATGGCGATACTGTGCGCCTGCGCGGGTGAACTGAAAATCTGTCATACACTGAGGCAGCCTCTCTCTCAGCAAGAGTCACGCGTCATGCACTTCGACCTCACCGACCTAAGCCTGTATCTGCACATCCTCGACAGCGGCAACATCACCGCCGGCGCCGCGCGCAGTCATCTGTCGCTGGCGGCGGCGAGTGCGCGGATCCGGGCGATGGAAGCGTCGCTGGGCACCGAGTTTCTTGAGCGCGGGCGCCGTGGTGTCACGCCGACGCCGGCCGGCAAGGCCCTGGCGCAACATGCGCGGGTGTTGCTGCAACAGGCCGAACGTCTGCAACAGGATCTGGCCGAGTACGCCCGCGGCGTCAAAGGTCAGGTGCGCCTGTTGTGCAACACAACGGCACTCAGCGAATACCTGCCGGAGGTGCTGGCGGATTTCTTGCGAGAGCATCCCAACCTCGACATCGATCTGCAGGAGTTGCCCAGCGCTCGCATCACCCATGCCTTGCGCCAAGGCGCGGCGGATCTGGGCATTGTGTCCGACGCGATCGACACCACCGACTTGCAGACCCGAGCCTTTCGCGGTGATCCGCTGGTGCTGATTCTGCCGCTGGAACATCCGCTGTCTGACGCGACCAATGTCAGCTTCAGCGACGCCCTACGTTACGACTTCGTAGGGTTGCATGCCGACAGCGCACTGGCGGTGTACCTCGAAGAACAGGCTCTGCACAGCGGTTCGCGGATGCAGATCCGCATCCGCGCCGATGGTTTCGACGGGGTGATGCGCATGGTGGCCCGAGGTGCCGGGCTGGGCATCGTGCCGCTGGCGGCGGTTCAGCGCGCTGCGCCGCAAGCCTTCAAGACCCTGCCGCTGAATGAAGGCTGGGCCAGGCGCAAACTGTTGCTGTGCGCCCGGGACTTCGACGCCCTCCCCGCCTATGCCCGCGCATTGCTGGATGCCTTGACTCTGCCCTGAGGGGCAGACTTTACCCTTGGGGTTTCTTCCTCAGGGGCAGTCATCATGGGCAAGCGGATTTTGTTGATTCTCGGCCATCCATCCAACGAAAGTTTTTGCGCCGCACTGGCCGGACGCTACGCCCAATCGGCCCGCACAGCCGGGCACGAAGTGCGGGAAATCGCCCTCGGCCAACTCGATTTCGACCCGATCCTGCGCGAAGGTTACCGTCAGGTTCAGACCCTTGAACCGGATCTGCTCCAGGCTCAGGCCGACCTGCTGTGGGCCGAGCACCTGACGCTGGTGTACCCGATCTGGTGGGGCGGGATTCCGGCGCTGCTCAAAGGTTTTTTCGACCGGGTCCTGCTCCCCGGCTTCGCTTTCAAATACCGCGAGGGCAAAGCGTTTCCCGACAAACTCCTGCAAGGTCGCAGCGCCCACCTGCTGGTCACCATGGACACGCCGCCCTGGTATTACCGCTGGATCTATCGCATGCCCGGCCTGCACGAAGTACGCAGGAACACGTTGGCGTTCTGCGGTATCGAACCACGCCGGACGCTAACCTTCGGGCCAGTGCTCGGCGCCAGCGACCATCAGCGCGAAACCTGGCTGAAGCAGGCCGGATCGATTGCCCGCCATTGAGTTTTCCGCTATTGGTGCGCATGCCCGCTGACGGAGAAAAGGGATTTGCACATGTACATCGGCCAGGCCGCACAGCGTTCGGGAACCACGATCAAGACCATCCGCCATTACGAGTCGATCGGCCTGGTGCCCGAGGCCCCGCGCCAGGGCAAATACCGGGTTTACGACCCGCAGACGGTCGAACTGCTGAGCTTTATCAAATGCGCGCAGGCGCTGGGTTTTCGCCTCCGGGAATTGCAGGCGATCTTTGCCGGCCAACCGGAACTCACGCCTTATGAAAAGGCCCGCCGCGCGATTGCCGACAAGCAAAGAGAGATCGCGGCGCAGCTGCTGAAACTCAGCCGACAGCAAGAGGAATTGAGCGCGCTGGAGGCCAGCCTTGAACACGCGCAGCAGCAATGCCTGTCGAGTGTATCGACGGCAAAATAAGCACAAGGAATAGCTTGCAAGGTACGTATACATACGTACTATATCGCCAGAGCGAACGTGTTGCCCGATACCCGTTTTCGCACAACGACAACGGACAAGGAAGAACGGATCGGCTCCATTAAACCTACATGGAATGAGGTGACGCGATGGTTGATTCAACGGAGTTTCGTAATGCAATGGCGATGCTGGGGAGTGCCGTCACCATCGTCACGACCGATGGCCCTGCGGGGCGTTTCGGCTTTACTGCATCGGCGGTGTGCAGCGTGACGGATTCACCGCCCACGCTGCTGGTATGCGTCAATCGCTCGTCTTCCAATCACGAGCATTTCAAGACCAATGGCGTGCTGTGCGTGAACGTCCTGACCGGTGACCACCAGTCAACGTCCGGCGCGTTCGCCAATCGGCAGTTGAGCATGCAGGAGCGTTTTTCCAGCGTGAATTGCCAGACCCTCAAGACCGGTTCGCCGGTGATCGAAGAGGCGCTGGTCAGCCTCGATTGCCGGGTCAGCAAGGTCGACGAGGTCGGCACCCACAGCATCTTCTACTGTGAAATCCTCGAACTGCAGCAACACAGCGAGGCCACGGAAGGCCTGGTCTATTTCAACCGCAGTTACTACCGTCTGAACGACGAACTGCGCCTGGCACCCGAGCAGTGATCCAGACACCCGCCGGCCTCGGCTGACGCCGGCCGGCGGGTCATGACAGGGATGTAACCATGCTATTCAATGAAGACAACTTCGCGGATATCGACCTGAACCTGATCATCATTTTCCTGGTGCTATTCCGCGAACGCAGCGTGTCGCGCACGGCCGAGCGCCTGCACGTCAAACAACCCGCCATCAGCGGATCGTTGGCACGGCTGCGCAAGCGGTTCGATGATCCGTTGTTTCTGCGCTCGTCGAGAACCATGCGCCCGACCTCGAAAGCCGAGCAACTGGCGCAAGCGCTGACGCCGGCCATCAAGCAGATCGAAGCGGTGATCCGGCTCTGAAAAACAGGCGAAAAAAAACCTGCGGGATTTCACTCCCGCAGGTTTTTTTCATCAGGCCGACTTGAGCGCCTGAGCGTATTCAACCCGTGCCCAGAAGGCAGGCAAAAAGCACTCGCAGACCAACAGCGCCGAGCCATTTCGGGTGAAACGCGAACGCCGGGCCAACAGACGTTTGGCCTGTGGCGCGAAGCGATAGGACAGCGCCGCCAGCGGTGCGCCGGGGGACAGCAAGGCGCACTGGAAAGGCTCGCGCAGGGTCTGCTCCGACGTGTAGAGAATCTCGGCCAGCGGTCGACGGCCATAGCCGTTCAGATCCGCCCAGTCGCCATTCAGCGCCGGCACGCTGGTCAGGCTGCGCGCGGTGACGCAGGCTTCGCCATCGAGCTTCATCACCACTTCGCGCACCCAGCCGATGGTCGACGGCGGCACGTTCAGCGCTTGCGCTTCTTCAGGATTGAGCGGGCCATGGGACTGCTCGACAACTTCGATTGAATAATCGCCCATGGCTTTCAGACGTGGGGTCAGTGCCCCGGGCAAAAACAGCCAGTGATGCTCGGAGCCGGTCAATTCCGACAGCGGTCGCGACGACCAGTAATGACTTGTATCCATACCCGCTCACACCTTCCTGGTGATGGTGAATTGTTGGTTGCCGTGGAAGGCCAACCCTTCACCGGCGGTGTCTGTCACTCGGCTCCGTTTTCTTCGGTCACTTCGTGTTTGCTGATGACGCTGATGGTCTGTTCATCGGTCTTGACCGCCGACAGCAGCGAGTCGAGCAATCCCGGGAAACGCACGTCCATGTCTTCACGACGCAGGGACAACAGGTTTTCCCGACCGTAAGGGCGCTGCCAAATCAGACCGCTGTCGCGCAGAACCCGCCAGTGGTGGGTCATGGTCGACTTCGATGCGCCCTTGAGGATCCGGCCGCATGGATGTTCCTGGCCATCGGACAACACTTTCAACACGGTCAGGCGTAGCGGGCTTCCCAATGCGTTCAGCACATTTTCCAGAAGGATCTGATCCTGATTGGGATGATTCGGGACGTTCATAGGTAGGTACCCTTGATGATATAGGCGGGAAAAATCCGGCTTGTATTCGTCTATACGAGAACAGTAAGACTATACACAAGATGCTTTTTCCCCGCGACAGCCGCCCCGAGGGCGGCGTCCCGCAAAACAACTACAAATCGCTGCTCTGCGCTGTCTCCAGCGCAGGCGCCTGGAAGCCGCCACCCAGCGCGGCCATCAACGAAACCGAGCTGTCGATGTGTTTGCTGTTGAGGAAGGCCAGGCGCATTTCGTCCTGGATCAATTGCTGCTCGATGTTCAGCGCATCGAGGAACGTGTCCTCCCCGGCCTTGTAGCGCGACTGCGACAGATCGTAAGACGACTGCGCAATCGAGCAGGCATCGCGCTGCACGACGATCTGCTGCTCGAAAGAACGCAGCTGCGTCACCGAAATCGCCACCTCGTGCAGGGCCGAATTCAACACCCGGTTGTACTGCGCGATCGAGCTGTCGAGTTCGGCATTGCCGGCCTTCAGGTCCGAACGCAGACGCCCGGCATCGAAGATCGGCAGCGACACTGTCGGCGCCACGTTCCAGAACTTGCTGACCCCGGCGAACAGCGCATCACCGGTCAGCGCATGAGAACCCGCCGCCGCCACCAGATTGATGTTCGGGTAGAACGTGGTCTTCACTGCCTCGACGTTCTTGGTCTCGGCCTCCACGCGCCAACGCGCAGCGACGATGTCCGGACGACGGCCCAACAGTTGAGCCGGCAACTGCGCCGGCAAAGCCACCACACTCGCTTGCAGATTCGATGGCCGCTCAAGGGTGTGCGCACGATCAACGCCCTTGCCGATCAGCGCCGACAGTTGAAGACGAGCAATTTCGATGTCTTCGTTGGCGCCAATCAGGGTCGATTCCGAACGCGCCTTGAGGCTCTGCACCTGCTTGAGTTGCGACAGGTTGTCGAGGCCCGAGCCGTAACGTGAATCCGTCAGGTCAACCAGTTTGCTCAGGCGTTCGAGATCGCGCTGGTTGAGCTCCGAGACCTGCCAGGCATACGCCAGCTGGTTGTAAGCCTTGACCACGTTGGTCGCCAGAATCAGCCGTGACGATTGCAGATCGACTTCCGCCGCCCTTGCGCTGTTGAGCGCCGATTCCCAGGCGGCACGCTGGCCGCCCCAGAGGTCGAAGGTGTAGCTGAAATTCACCGCCAGATTGCGTGCGGTGAAGTACTTGTGCCCCTCGCCGCTGTAGTCTTCGAAGCGCGACAGTCGACCGCGAGTGACACCCGCCGACGCGTCCATTTCCGGATAACGCTCGGCGTCGCGCAGGTCGAGAAATGCGTTGGCCTTTGCGACCCGGGCAGCGACTTCCTGCAAGTCCGGGTTGCTGGCATACGCTTCTTCAATCAACGCGCCCAGACGTGGATCGCCCAGCGATGTCCACCAGTCCGCACGCGGCCATTGGGCCGGCGGCAGTTTGTCTTTCAGGGTGTCGGACGGCGCATCGCCGACCGCCAGCAATTTGCCCTGATGATCGATCCCGGCGTAGTTCACACAACCCGCCGCCAACAGGATGGACGCCGCCAGCGGCGCCAGCATCAAACGTGTAATCGAATGCATGTCACGTCCTCACAGGATGGGTTGCGGCACACCGGCCGGTTCGGCTTCGGGTGCGTGGCTCGGTTGCTTGATCGAACTGAGCAGCGTGTACACCGACGGCAGAATGAACAGGGTGAACAAGGTGCCGATCAGCATCCCCACCACAATCACCAGGCCCAGGCCGAAGCGGCTGTTGGCGCCGGCACCGCTGGCGAACAACAGCGGCGCGAGGCCGACCACCATCGCCGCAGTCGTCATCAGGATCGGCCGCAGACGCACCTGCGCGGCGTGCTGGATCGCTTGCACGCGGTCCATGCCTTGCTGGCGCTGCAACTCGTTGGCGAATGCAACCATCAGGATCCCGTGCTTGCTGATCAGACCGATCAGCGTGATCAAGCCGATCTGGGTGTAGATGTTCATCGACGTCATGCCCAGCGCCAGCGGCACCAGGGCCCCGCAGATCGACAGCGGCACGCTGATCAGAATGATGAAAGGGTCGCGGAAGCTCTCGTACTGCACGCTCAGCACCAGGTAGATGATCACCAGGGCCAGGCCGAAGGTGAACGCCAGGCTGTTGCCTTCCTGCACGTATTGGCGAGCGTCGGACTGCCAGTCGAAACTGAAGCCGGCCGGGAAGTTTTCCGATTGCTTCTGCAGGAAGCCCACCGCATCACCCAACGTCACGCCCGGCGCCGGAATGGCCTGGAACGTGGCGGAGTTCTGCTGGTTGAACTGGGTCAGGCGATTCGGCTCGACCTTGACGCTGAGGGTGGCCAGCGTCGACAGCGGCACCGGATTGCCCTTCTGGTCCTTCACGTAATACAGCTTCAGGGTTTCCGGGGTCAGACGATCCGCCGACACCGACTGCGGAATCACGTCATAGGAGCGGCCGTGGAACGAGAACCGGTTGACGTACTTCTCGCCGATCAGGCTGTTGAGCGTCTCGCCGATGTCCTGCATGCGGATGCCCAGGGCGTTGGCCTTGGCTCGGTCAACCTGGATTTCCACCACCGGGTTGTTGAAGTCCAGATCACTGTCGACCACCGCGAACAGACCGCTGGCCTGCGCCGCCTGCTTGAGCTGATCCATCACGTTGTACAGCGCCAGGTATTCCTGATCGCTGCGGATCACCATCTGCACCGGCAGACCACCGGTGGAGCCCGGCAACGGCGGCATCTGGAACACGAAAATGCTCGTGCCTTCGATCTGGTTCACCCGCGCCTGCAAGTCAGGTTGGATGGTGTTGGCGTCGCGGCCGCGTTTTTCCCAGTCCACCAGGTTGATCCCGCCGACGCTGTTGGACAGACCGTCGGAGCCGTTCGCCACCCAGTTGCTGTAGCCCTCGGGGATTTCGTTGAAGGTCTTGTACAGCTCGTGGGCGTAGGCCTCGAGGTAATTCAGGTTGGCGTGCTGCGGTGCCTTGATCGCGGTCAGCAGGATGTTCTGGTCTTCCAGCGGCGCCAGTTCGGTCTGCGCCGAGCGATAGAGGAACGGCAGGCTGAAGAAGATCACCAGCGCCACGCTCAGGCTGATCCAGCGTCGTGCCAGCGAACCGCCGAGCAGCGCGCCATAACGACGGGACAGGTACTGGAAGAAACGGTCCGCCTTCACCGCCATGAAACCTTCGCTGGTCTTCGCGTCCAGCAGGCGAGTACTCATGATCGGCGACAGGGTCAGGGCGACGATGCCGGAAATCACCACGGCGCCCGCCAGGGTCAGCGCGAACTCCTTGAACAGCGTGCCAGTGAGGCCGCCCATCAAGCCAATTGGCGCATACACCGCCGCCAGGGTGAAGGTCATCGCCACCACCGGACCGGCCACTTCACGGGCGCCGATCAGTGCCGCGTCGAACGGCGTCTTGCCCTCTTCGATGTGACGGTGGACGTTTTCCACCACGACGATGGCGTCGTCCACCACCAGCCCGATGGCGAGCACCATGGCGAGCAGGGTCAGCAGGTTGAGGCTGAAGCCGAACATCTGCATCAGCATCGCCGCGCCGAGCATCGACAGCGGGATGGTCACCAGTGGAATCAGCACGGTGCGGAACGTACCGAGGCACAGGTAGATCACCAGCACCACGATCACCAGCGCTTCGAGCAGGGTGTAGCTCACCTCGTCGATCGAGGACTGAATGAAGTGCGCCACTTCGAACGGGATCTGCACGGTCACGCCCGGTGGCAGGGTTTCCTGGATCTGCGGCAGCAATTCACGCACGCGTTTGACGATGACCAGCGGGTTGCCGGTCGGCGCCGCGTCCAGACCGAGGAACAGCGCCGGCACATCGCTCATCGCGCCGCTGGTGTCGGTTGAGGCCGCGTTCAGTTCCACAGTGCCGACGTCACGCACACGGATGATGTGGCCGTTGTCGTTGCGCAGCACCATGTCGCGGAAGTCTTCGACGCTGTTCAGGTCGGTGTTCACCCGCAGGTTGCTGACCACGTACAGACCTTTGACCTGACCCGGTGCTGCCTGGAAGTTGTTGCCCTCAATGGCCGCCGAAACGTCCTGCCCGGTCATGCCGTAGCCGGCCAGACGCTGCGGATCGAGCCACAGGCGCATGGACAGTTTCTGCTCGCCCATGATGTTGATCTTGGCCACGCCTTCGATGCCGGCGAACATCGGCTCGACGACGCGGGAGATGTAGTCCGACATCTCCGGAATGGTCAGGTTGGAGCTGGCGAACGCGACGTAGGCCACGCTGGTGAAGCCGCCGGAAGTGCGTTCCACCACCGGGTCGTACGCGTCCTTCGGCAAGCGGTATTTGATCTGGTTGACCTTGGCCATGACCTCGGTCAGCGCCGCGATGGAGTCGCTGTTGAGCGCCATGCGGATCGTCACCTGACTGCGGCCCTGGGTCGAGGTCGACGACAGATAGTCGATGCCTTCGACCGAGGCCACGGCCTGGCTGATCGGCTGCGTGACGAAGCCTTGCATCAGTTCCGAAGAGGCGCCGGGATATTGGGTCGTGACCGTGATGGTCGATGTTTCCAGCATCGGGTACTGGCGGATCGGCAGGTTCATCAGCGCGCGCACCCCGAACAGCAGGATCAGCGTGCTGACCACCACGGCCAGCACCGGGCGGCGAAGAAAGAGGTCGGTGAAATTCATTTTTCCAGCCCACTGAGTTTAAGAGCAATCGTGTCCGGCACGCCTTCCACCGCCACGCCGTCGTGGAGTTTGAGCTGGCCGGACGTCACCACTTGCACGCCTTCGGTCAGGCCCTTGTCGACCACCGCCCAGCCATCGCGGCGCTCGCCGACCTTGATGCTTTCGCGCTTGACCTTCTGCACGCCGGTTTCGTCGGTGTAGACCGAGAACACGCTTTCGCCGTAGGCGTTGTAGGTGATCGCGGTTTCCGGAATCAGCAGCTCGGCGGTCTGCGGCAGGGTCACCGAGACCCGTGCGTACATGCCGGGACGCAGGCGTTTTTGCGTGTCGGTGATGACCGCTTGAACGTTGATGGTGTGGGACTGGTTGATCTGCGGATCGACCGCGACGATCTTGCCGGCGAAGGTCGCGTCACCCCAGGCATCGACCTTGGCTTGCACGGTCTGGCCCAGTTGCACTTCCGAGCCATCGCGCTCGGCGAGGGTAAAGTTGACGCGCAGCAAACCCGGATCGGTCAGGGTCGCCACCGCGCTACCGGCCTGCAGATACTGGCCCAGATGCGCCTGGCGAATACCGAGGGTGCCGGCGAACGGCGCACGAATGTGGCGTTGGGCGATCTGCGCCTGCATGCGCTCCATGTCGCCTTTGGCCGCGTCATATTGAGCGCGGGCACTGTCGAAGGCACGGCGGCTTTCGGCGCCGGTCTTGGCCAGTTCCTGGACCCGGGCGAACTGCGCCTTGGCCGATTCGTACTCGCCTTTCAGGCGCACCAGTTCGCCTTGCTCCGGCGCATCGTTGAGCTTGAGCAGCACTTGCCCCGCCTTCACTTCATCGCCGGACTCGAAATCGATGTCCACCACTTTGCCGCTGACTTCAGCCGACACCAGCACCTGACGCTGAGCTTCAAGTTTGCCGATGGCTTCGAGGTAGTAGGTGTACGGCTGCTTCTTGACCACGGCCAGACCGACCCGGGTGCTGGGGATCCGTTGCTCGGCCGCCGCCGGTGGCGGCGACCAGAAACGCCAGCCCAGTGCAGCGGACAACACCACCACAAGAACAATAAAGATCAGCGACTTGATAATGTTTCGAGCAAGCATGTGGCACTCCCTTGACTCTTTGCTGCGAGCACAAAAGTTTGAGTTTTAAGAAAATAAAGGTGCAACTAAAGACGGGCGCGTTATCGATCCCTGTGAACTTTCACTTGTAAACGCGCCCGCTTTATTTATCCGCTGTTACGCCGCGGCCAGTACGTTGGTTTTATCCAGGTAGTACTTACCGATACCGTGCAAGTTCAAAGGCGACAGGGTGAAGTGCTTCGAACCGGTGTGGATATCGCGGAAGCAACGCTCCAGGAAGTGCGACTTGTAGACGGCTTTGGAACCGGCCATCGAGTAGATCTGGTTGACCGCATTGACCGAGTTCTCGGTCAGCACCGAGGCTGCCAGACCGACACGGGCGCTGACCGGTTCGCCGACGGTTTCACCCCGGTTGATGACCTGGTGGATCGCATCTTCCAGCAACAGTTGTGCGGTGTGCACCGAGGAAATGGCGCGACCGGTCTTCTCGAAGATCACCCCTTCCAGACCCGGATCGGTGTTCACGGCGCGGTCGTTGCGGAAATGATCGACCGCAGCGCGGGCCACGCCCAGCACGGTGGACATCGCCGCCAGGGTGCCGAACTCGTAGTAACCGGTGGCGTAGGCCCGGGAGCTGCGCGCTTCGGGGGATTGCTTGAGGGTTTCGACGTCCAGCGAGAAGGACTTGTGGACGATCACGCTGGAGCACTGGAAGTGATGGCTGCCGGTGCCGCGCATGCCCAGGGTGTCCCAGGTCGGCAGGATGGTGCACTGGCTGGCGGGCACGAAGAACATCCGCACTTCCGGTGTAGTGTTGTTTTCGGTGCCTTTGACGGTGGCGGTGCAGACCAGCCAGTCGGCGTGGGCCGAGCCACTGGCGAACGCCCATTTGCCGCTCAGCAGGTACTCGTCGCCCATCGGCAGCGCTTCGCCGCCGGAGTGGATGGCGCCGATCACGAAACCGTCGCAGTGGTTGTAGATCGCTTCGGAAGTGGCTTCCGGCAGGTAATCCGACAGGCGTCCCATCGCCACCTGCACCGCCAGTTGCCAGGACAGCGAGGCGTCAAACCGGGCGAATTCCAGCAGCAGGGCCGAGGTGGTCTGGATATCGACCTGGGACCCGCCAAACGCCTTGGACACCGAGGTGCGGCCAAAACCATCCTTGAAGAATCGGGACATCACATCCTTGTGCGTCGCATTTGTCTGCTCGCTGTAATCGCGGTGCTGAATAATCAGCGGATTCAGTGCACGCACCTTCTCGAGCCATTCATTGGATTCGGAGGGAAGGCTGTTCCATTGCATTAGATTTTTCATAACGGCTCCTAGCTATTATTTATTTACGATCAGCAGACGAAAAAACAGACAGAACTTTTTATTGTTGTTAAACCCCGATAAAAATGTACGTCTACAGTCGTACATTTGACAAGCACTATTATCAGACTTCTTTCATTTCCCAATAAAAGAGCAATCGCTGTCCGACAATTACGCAAGGCGCAAGAGGCCAACGTAACTTGTTAACAAGTTACGTTGCTTGAATCTTTTGATTACTTCACGCCGGCGCGCCGATCACTGACTTTCGACAGTGAGGCCCAGTCCTGATCGGCCTGACCATGGGCCATGCCGTCCAGCAGGTTGTCCTTCAACACGCTGGCAAACGGCAGCGGCACTTGGGCAGCCTCCCCGGCTTCCAGCGCCAGGCGTACGTCCTTGAGACCCAGCGACAACTTGAAACCGGCCGGCTCGAATGTTTCATCGACCATCAACTTGCCGTAGCCCTGATAGACCGGCACGGCGAACAGAGTCGAGGTGATCATTTCGATGAACGCCTCGCGACTGATGCCGTAACCGCCGGCCAGGGTCGAGGCTTCGGCCAGGGACTCGATTGCCGACGCGATCATCAGGTTGGCCGACAGTTTGGCGGCGCAGGCCACTTCAGCCGTGTCGCCAAACGTCCAGGTCTTGCGCCCCAGCACGTCGAACAGCGGCTGAACCCGGGCCAGTGCTTCGGCGGGCCCCGAGGCGAGAATGTTCAGATTGCCGGCAGCCGCCACATCGACTCGCCCCAGCACCGGTGCCGACACGTAACCGACGCCGCGTGCTTCATGCTCGGTCGCCAGTTCTTTGGCCAGCGCCACGGACACCGTGGACATGTTGACGTGAACGCTGCCGGCCCGCAGACCGTCCAGCGCCTTGGCGTCGAAGAACACCGAGCGGATTGCCGTGTCATCGCCGAGCATCGAAATCAGCACCTCGGCCTGCGCCGCCAGTGCCGGTGTCTCGACAGGTTCGGCGCCGGCCGCAGCCAGTGCTTCCAGCGGTGCCGACGAACGATTCCACACGCGGACCCGATGCCCGGCTTTCAGCAGGTTCAGCACCATCGGTGCGCCCATCGTGCCCAGACCGATAAATCCCAGTTCCATGTCGCGCTCCTCTCTCGATGAGGTCTTCAAATCCGTTTGTGCAATGACCCATGTTTGCGATTGTACGTGTACAGGCGTACATTTCAAGTGCCGCGATGATTCATTCTTCGCGGCAAGGGTTTCAAACACACCTTTACCCAAGGCAAGGAGGCTTTATGCAATTCGGGATCTACACCGTTGGCGACGTCACACAAGACCCTACCAACGCCCGTACCCCCAGCGAATCCGAGCGCATCCAGGCCACCCTGCAAATTGCGCAGAAGGCTGAAGACATCGGACTCGACGTGTTCGCCACCGGCGAACACCACAATCCCCCGTTCATCACCTCCTCTCCCACCACGCTGCTGGCCTACATCGCAGCCAAGACCCAACGCATCATTCTCTCGACGTCCACCACCCTGATCAGCACCAACGATCCGGTGCGCCTGGCCGAAGAATATTCGCTGCTGCAAAACCTCTGCGGCGGCCGCATGGACCTGATGCTCGGCCGGGGCAACACCGCGCCGGTCTATCCCTGGTTCGGCAAGAGCATCGCCGACGGTCTGCCACTGGCGATGGAAAACTATCGCCTGCTGCACCGGCTCTGGCGCGAAGAAGACCTCAACTGGAGCGGACGCTTTCGCACCCCGCTGAAAAACTTCACCTCGATCCCGAGGCCCCTCGATGACCTGCCGCCCTTCGTCTGGCACGGCTCGATCCGCACCCCGGAAATCGCCGAACAGGCGGCGTATTACGGTGACGGTTTTTTCGCCAGCCACATCCTCTGGCCCCGTGAGCATTTCATGGCGCTGGTGGAGTTCTACCGCGCGCGGTTTGCCCATTACGGTCACGGCACGCCGGAGCAGGCGATCGTCGGTCTCGGCGGGCACATTTTCATGCGTCGCAACTCGCAGGATGCGCGCCGTGAATTCCGTCCCTACTTCGACAACGCCCCGGTTTACGGCCACGGTCCATCCCTGGAAGAATTCATGGAAATGACCCCGCTGGCCGTCGGCAGCCCTCAGGAAATCATCGACAAGACCCTGACCTTCCGCGAGTACTTCGGCGACTATCAGCGCCAGCTGTTCCTGTTCGACCATGGCGGCATTCCGCTGAAGACCGTGCTGGAACAACTCGACATGTTCGGCAAGGAAGTGCTGCCGGTGCTGCGTGAAGAAACCCGCAAACGCCGCTCCCCGCTGGCGGCCGAAGCGCCGACTCACGCCAATCGCCTGGCCCGTTTGCAAACCCTCTCGGCCGAACCGAGCGCCACGGTCAAAGCTGCCCAACTCGACAGCGTGACCGGCCACTGACCCTGTGGGAGCGAGCAGGCTCGCTCCCACACTTGATCAGGCAGCGCCTTTCAACGGGCGTTGCGCATCCATCGCCACCACCACATCATCGTGGATCAAACGGGCCAGATACTGACCGTAACCGGTCTTGCTCATGCTACCCGCGTGCACCAGCAATTGCGCGTCGTCGATCCAGCCCTTGTTGTAGGCGATCTCTTCGAGGCAGGCAATTTTCAGGCCCTGGCGTTTCTCGATGGCCTGGACGAAATTGCCCGCTTCCATCAACGCATCGTGGGTGCCGGTATCCAGCCAGGCCATGCCACGGCCCATCACCGACACGTTCAGTTTTCCGCGTTGCAGGTAGACGTTGTTGACGTCGGTAATCTCCAGCTCGCCGCGCGGCGACGGCTTGATGTCAGCGGCAATTTGCAGCACTTCGTTGTCGTAGAAATACAGGCCGGTGACCGCGTAGTTGGACTTCGGATCGCTCGGCTTTTCGCAGATGCTCAGGGCCTTGCCGGCAGCATCGAATTCCACTACGCCAAAGCGCTCGGGATCGGCCACGTAGTAACCGAACACTGTCGCGCCTTCATCACGAGCCGCCGCTTGCAGCAGGGTTTCACCGAAGCCGGCGCCGTAAAAAATGTTGTCGCCGAGCACCAGGCAGACGTTGTCTTCACCGACGAATTCGCGACCTATGATGAACGCTTGAGCGAGACCGTCCGGGCTCGGTTGTACCGCGTAGCTCAGGCTCAGGCCCAACTGGCTGCCGTCGCCGAGCATGCGCTGAAAGCCCGGCAAATCTTCCGGGGTGGAGATGATCAGGATCTCGCGGATTTCCGCCAGCATCAGCACCGACAGCGGGTAGTAGATCATCGGTTTGTCATACACCGGCAGCGACTGTTTGGAGACGCCCAGGGTGATCGGGTGCAGACGCGAACCGGCACCGCCCGCCAGCAGAATTCCTTTGTACTTGGCCATGCTTTTTTCCTTTCAAGCAGTGAGATTTGAATGACTGAATGTTCAGGCCACGAGGGCTTCGTCGCGTTGCTCGCCGAGGCGCTCCAGCGCGTAGGCACCGGACATCACCCGCACCCACCAGGCGCGGTTGTCCAGATACCAGTCGACGGTTTTCTGCATGCCGCTTTCGAAGGTTTCCTGCGGCGTCCAGCCCAGCGTCGCGTGGATTTTTCCGGCATCGACCGCGTAGCGTTTGTCATGGCCCGGACGATCCTTGACGAAGGTGATCAGGTCGCGGAAGTGCGCAACATCCGCCGGCTTTTCCGCGCCGCGTGCCTCAAGCAAATCGCATAGGGTTTGCACCACTTCCAGGTTGGTCTTCTCGTTGTGGCCGCCGATGTTGTAGGTCTGCCCGACCTCACCGCGCGTGACCACCGCATACAGGGCGCGGGCGTGATCCTCGACGAACAGCCAGTCGCGAATCTGCGCGCCATCGCCGTAAACCGGCAACGGCTTGCCTTGCAGCGCATTGAGAATGACGTGAGGAATCAGTTTTTCCGGGAAGTGGTACGGGCCGTAATTGTTCGAGCAATTGCTCATCACCACCGGCAGGCCGAACGTGCGATGCCAGGCGCGGACCAGATGATCGGAACCGGCCTTGGTCGCCGAGTACGGCGAACTTGGCGCATACGGCGTGCGCTCGGTGAACGCCGGATCTTCGGGCTCCAGGTCGCCGTACACTTCATCGGTGGAAATATGATGGAAACGGAACTCCGCCTGACGCGACGCGTCCAGTCGGTTCCAGTAACCACGCGCCGCTTCGAGCATCGTGTAGGTGCCAACGATGTTGGTTTCGATGAAGGCTTGCGGGCCATCGATCGAGCGGTCCACGTGGGACTCGGCGGCCAGGTGCATCACCGCATCCGGTTGCAGGCGCGCGAACAGTTCGTCCAGCGCCGGCTTGTCGCAGATGTCGACCTGACAGAACCGGTAACGCGGCGAATCGGACACATCGGCCAGCGATTCAAGGTTGCCGGCGTAGGTCAGTTTGTCGACGTTGATCACTTCACATTCGGTCTCTTCAATCAGAAACCGCACCACGGCCGAGCCAATGAAGCCCGCGCCCCCTGTCACTAAAATTTTCATCAGCGCCTCCCCTGGCAAAATGATGACTTAACGTCCTTCGATGCTGTGTGCGGGTCAGTTCAACAACGCCACCCAATATTGCGATAGCCCTTGTTCGAGAATCAGCAGCGTCTGGATGCAGACGAAGCTTTCGTCGGTGGTTGCCGAGGTCGCATTGAGCGGGCCGAATCCACCGTCCTGCTTCTGATGCGAAGCGATCCAGTCTTTCGATTCCTGCAAATACGTCGGCTGCGCGTCAAGCAGATACATCGCCGCGATGGCCATGTAAGTGCCCACCAGACTGACCGCTTTGCCCGGCCGGTAATGGAACGAGCCGTTGGCCAGTTGCAGCTTTTGCAGCCAGGCGACGGTCTGTTCGGCATCGACGATGCGTCGGTTGAGAATGAACAGCGTCGACACCACGCGGTACACCGAAAACGCGTCCGGCGGATATCCCGGCTTGTTGGCGAAACCACCGTCGGCCGAGCGGCAGCGCAAGGCAAACGCCATCACGCCCAGCTCGTCCGGCGCCTTGGCTTCCAGCGCGTGCAGCGACAGCACCGCCAGATTGGTGTGCCAGATATCCGAGCCGAAACCCGGCACATCGCCGAATCCGCCATCGGGGTTTTGGCACGCTTGCAGGTAACGCACGCAACCGCCGATATCGTTCGGCAACGCGCCCAGCACTCGCAGCGACAGCACCGCGCAGTAGGTCGCGAACACATCGCTCAGATGACCCGGCTGTTCGGCGAATCCGCCATCGGTGTTTTGCGAAGCCCTGATGCAATCGATCAGGCTGGCCTTGTTTTCGATTAGCAGACCCAGCGCGTGCAAGTCCGAGATCACGTGCAACCCGGAAAAAACCTGCCAGGTCTTGTCGGCGCGGAACCCCAGCGGCGCGGTTTCGGCGGTCAGCCCGTAAGGCGTTTCGTTCGATGCCCGGGCCTTGGCCAGCCACGCCAGATAGCGCTGCAGATCAACATTGATGGTCGGCACGCCATTCGGGTGAATGCGCTGCACATCACCACTGCCATCGATCACTTGCAGCTCACGATTTACCAACGCCGCATCGTCATGATGAGTGACGGCAGCGGCCGGTTCGATGGACTGCAAGGCGTGGGCCGCAGCGAGCTGGGTTTTCAGGCTCTTCAGGTGCAACGGCAGGTACGTCAGGTTGCCGATGCTGAAGATCCCCGGCTGACGCGGCGGCGCCCAGAACTGCCGAATGAACGGCACGGTCGGGTCATCCGGCGTCGACCAGAAATAGCCCTTGCCCATGAACAGCCCGCCATTGCGGGCGTCGTGAAACTCCAGCAACGCTGCTGTCACCGAAGCCCGATCCGCTTCGCTCGCGCCGGACGGCAAGGCCTGAATCGCCTGCAACAGCAACGCCACGTCGTAGGCGGTCTTGATCGGAAATGGCGACTCGTGATTTTTGTACGAGGTGTGCCAGTCGCAACGCACTTTGCCGTTGATCCCGACCCGATCCCAATACCCGCCGTACGCCGGATCGCGGAACAGCGCCAGGGTTTGCAGCAGGAATGAACGAGCCAGATTCGACAACGCATTTTCGTCGCGCGCATCAGCCAGTTGCGCCAGCACCAGGCTGACTTGAGCCCGCACACCGCAACGGGTCAGCGCCACATCGACACAGGATTGGCTGTCGCTGCCGGCCACCCGGCCAATCAGGTTTTCTGCATGAATCTGCAAGTGCCCGACCAATCCGAGACCCAACGGCTGATTGTCGATTCGCGCGAGCAAGGCCGTGGCGCTGATGTCGAGATCGATCGAGGTCGCCAGCTCCAGCGGAGTCGACCAGTCGCTGCTGTACAGGCCGGCGACCGTGGACCGAGCGTAGATCGCTTCGACCTTTTCCAGCAGGCCGTGGATCGCGGCATTGTTCGCTGCGTCCTGCGGCACCCGGCGCTGATAGGCAATCAATGCCGCCAGCGCGTCCAGTTGCAGCGCCAGCGTGCGGCAGCGCCCGGAGCCGTGCGGCGTCCAGTAGCGGTCGGCCAGTTCGTGGAAACCGCCATTCGACGCATCATGCAAACGCATCAGCCCGTCATGGGCAAAACGCAGTTCGACATCGTCGCCGTGCTCGGCCTGATAAAGCGTCGCGGCGACCTGATCCTGCAACTGCTTGTCGCTGGAAATCGCAACCTCGCCACTGGCATCGGTCACGGCGAAAAAGCCGCCGTGGTCGATGTCCTTGAGGCCTTGATCAAATAGAAACTGCGGATGCAGTGACATGGTGAATCCCTCTTCCTTGAGGTTAAGCGGCTTTGCTTTCGGTCAGCGACACAACGCTGCCCTGGCACAACTCGATGATGCGCGTCGCGGCGCGGGCGGCACCTTCGCCATCCGGTGCGGCCACTTGCTGATGCGGTGCGTAGTAGGTCGAAGCATCGGTGTCCTTTTCCAGTTCGCCCTGGATCAGCTCGACGATCGCATCGCGGTCGTGGCCCAGATGCGTCGGGAAACCCAGCAGCTCCAGACGGCGCAGCGCCTCGAGTTCGTGGTACTCGGACTTGGACGGCAGCACGAACAGCGTCGGAATCTGCAGTGCGGCGATTTCCGTCACGGTGATCCAGCCCGGCGCCGAAATCAGCAGGCTGGCTTCGCGCAGCAGGCCCATCCAGTCCGGGTAGTACGGCACGCAGACGACCCCGTCCTGAGCCTGGATATCCTGACGGCCCAGCAGCACCAGTTTCAGTTCCGGATTGCGCTCGCGCAGGATCTTGAAGCTGTCCAGATAGGCGGCAAGCAGCGCGTCTTTGTTCTGGGCAAACATCGTGGTGCCGCTGATCGAAGCCACAATGAACGGCGAGTCGCCGAGGTTCAGTTGCTCGCGCACGTTCAAGCCGGTCTGCACATTGATGTCGCGGATCATCGGGCCGACGAAATGCGCCTTGCCGCTGACCAGCGCTTCGGCCACCGGCGTGCCCTGATCGAGGGAAGCCACGTACGGTTTGTCGGTCAGCACCAGTTGGCTCTGATTGATCATCCAGTTGAACTGACTGTGCAACGCGGTGCGGGCCCGTGCCATTTCCAGCGCGTTGACCTCGAAACCGCCGTCGGCCAGGTCATGGTCTTCGAGCTGGCACAGGGTGAAGTCGTAGCGCTCGGTGACGAACACCAGCGGCGTACCACTGAAAATCGCGGCCAGGCAGGCGGCCATGTTGTAGTCCGACACCAGAGCGGTCGGTTTGTATTCGGCGATCAGGGCCAGGTAAGACAGAATCCGCTCACCGGACAAGAAGGTATTGGCGATATAACCGCCAATGTAATTATTCCAGTCGAGTTCTTTCGACAAGTTGCTCTTTTTCGAGTAATCGACCAAACGACCGGCAATATCCACAACTTCTACGCCAGACTTTTCGAACATCGGCGTAAAGGTCGGCTGCAAGGAAGCCAGGGCCACGGTCAATGGCATGTCCGGACGCTGTTTCTTGATCGCCTGAGCGATGGACAGCGCGCGCATGTTGTGACCGGAACCGGTTGGATTGGGGGCAAATAAAATCATTCTTGAATCTCCATTAGTTGAACAACGCCATGAACCACAGTGTTTTCCAATACATCCCTTATAACCACCGAGTACGGCTTGATAACGGCACCGTCACCAATACTCAGTGGACCTACCAAGATGGCGCCCTCGCCAATAACGCAACGACTTCCAATGCGCACCGGTGCCTCCTCCCAGGGCAGTGAGCGGAATGAATGATCATGGGTGGAGGCCACGATCGTGACCCCCTCGGACAACTCGCTGAAGGCACCGACGGATACGCCGCCGGCCGCCTCGATAACCACACCGGCAGCCAGTCGCACGCCGGTGCCCAATTCGATACCGCCCAGTTGCGACATGCCGCCCTGACGGTTGCTGCGCCCGATCAGAATGCAGTCCCGGGCGATTTCCACCGACGCTCCGCCGCGCAATTCGGCATCGATCAGGGCGTTGTCGCTGATGTCCCAGGTCAGGGTGTCGGGGTTCAGCGACTTGAGCCGCGCGACCGACTGCGTGGACCGATCGAGCATCGACGGCAAGCCCTGACGCGCCCGTTCCCGGACTTTGGCCAGCACCGGTTCCGGGCTCGGCCGGCCGTCCTCGACCACGCTGCGCTGAGCAATGACCCGCGCCGGACGACCGACGACGATTGCGTCCGGCGGCACATCCGCTGTCACCAACGCGCCAGCCGCCACCACGGCCCCGGCACCGATGGAAACACCGGCACCCACGGTGGCCTTGGCGCCCAGCCAGACATTTTCGGCAATCCGAACCGGCGACTGCGCCGTCCCCAGGCACTGCGCACCGGTGGCGAGCATGCTGGATTTACCGATGGACGCATACTGCAAATCGCACCTGAAGCCGATGAAGCAGTCATCACTGATCTGCACATGTGTCAGGCGACTGCCGGCACGCACCCAGACGTGCCGGCCAAGTTCACTCGCACTATCAACATTTGTCGAAACTTCAATTACGTTTATGTCGTCCACAATAAAGCCTCATTCCATTGATGCCGGGCACATAAAAATTCGATAGGCGTGCGTATCCCGCAGATATAAATCCGCCAGTGCACAAAATAATAATTAACTGTTTATTTAAGGCTTCTACTCAAAGCACGCGAGACATTGCGTCCGCGCCACTTATTAACTGACCGGTTCATTCAACTGTCATTATTCATTAACGACAGATAGAAGTTCACACTTGCGCCGAAGACCAAGTCAGTTATCGAGATGAGAAAAAGCCGATTCAAGTCTGTCCGTGACTCAGATGGAGCTCCCTTCCGAGGAATAGTCCTTTAGTACGAATGTTATAGTACAGACGATTTTGTTTTGCAATAGGTGTCAGAATGGTTATCTCGTTTTAGTCTAAAAATTGATTGAACTTTTATGGTGCACGCTTGTATTAAAACCGTCATGTATGCACGGCAATGGTGCAAATCCAGTTTTTTACCCAGATCTGCGCCAGCGCTTACAGGCATCTGGAGGTCGACCCCAGACATTCCGACAGCACCCGCGAAGGCTACGGTGACGGCTCCAACTCCCCTCTGGCCTGGAGCCGTCATGCCCGCACCTATCACCGTTTTGCGCGACACCCATCCCCTGCCCGTACTCGACGCCTGCAAATGGGAAAAACTCGAGGGCGACCCGCACACCGTCAACCTCAACGCCTACACCAGCGAAGACGGCAGCAAGATCATGGGCACCTGGATCTGCACGCCGGGCAAGTGGCGGGTGGACTACGTGAAGTGGGAGTACTGCCATTTCCAGGAAGGCTACTGCGTGATTACCCCGGACGGCATGGAGCCGATTCACCTGCGCGCCGGCGACATCTTCGTGGTCGAGCCGGGCATGAAGGGCACCTGGGAAGTGGTCGAGACCGTGCGCAAATATTTCGTGTTCGCCTGATACAAAAAAGCCGGGAAACCACCCGACGTGATTTCCCGGCAACACCTACTGCATCTGAATTGCAGACCTGCGACGAGCGCAGGCCTGACGACGATTACTGCGGCTTGCGATAGCTGTTGATGATCGCCGAGAAGTCCTTGCCCCCTTCCCCGCGCTGACTCATCGCCTGATACAACTGCTGCGCCACCGCGCCCAGCACCACCGGCTGATGGGCCTGACGTGCCGCTTCGGTGGCCAGCCCCAGATCCTTGAGCATCAGCTCGGCGCCGAAGCCGCCGGTGTAGCCGCGCGAGGCCGGCGCCGTTTCGACGATGCCCGGCCATGGGTTGTACATTTCCGAACTCCAGCAACGACCGGTCGAGCTGTTGATGATCCCGGCGAGCACCGTGGTGTCGATGCCCAGCGCATCGCCCAGCGCCATCGCCTCGCTGACGCCGACCATCGAAATGGCGAGCAACAGGTTGTTGCAGATCTTGGCGATCTGCCCGGTGCCGACCTCACCGCAATGCACGATGTTGCGGCCCATCTGCGCCAGCACCGGTTGCAGGGTGGCGAACAGTTCCGGAGTAGCACCGACCATGAAGGTCAGCGTCCCGGCCGTGGCACCGCCGGTACCACCGGACACCGGGGCATCGGCCATGACCACGCCTTGTTTGGCAGCCGCCGCAGCTACATCGCGCGCAGTCTGCGGATCGATGGTGCTGCAATCCACTGCCGGCACGCCTTTACCGATCCCGGCGAGAACACCGTCTTCACCGAGCCAGACGCCACGTACATGCACGGCGGCGGGCAGCATGGTGATCACCAGTTCTGCATCTTCAGCGGCTTCGCGAGCCGAAGCGCGGATAGTGCCGCCCAGTTGCTCGAGTTCCGCCAGCACGGTTTTGTTCAGGTCCACCAGATTCAGCGAGTGCCCGGCCTTGATCAGGTTGCGCGCCATCGGCGCGCCCATGTTGCCCAGACCGATAAATGCGATTTTCATGGCCATTCCTCAGCGCAGGTTGATGGTGGTGTTCACGCCGTCGTTGACGCTGTCGTCATCGAACCAGCGCGCCGTGACCGTTTTGGTCTGGGTGTAGAACTGCACCACTTGCTTGCCGTACGGGCCGAGGTCGCCAAGTTTCGAACCGCGCGAACCGGTGAAGCTGAAGAACGGTACCGGCACCGGAATCGGGATGTTGATGCCGACCTGACCGACGTCGATTTCAGTCTGGAATTTGCGCGCCGCCGCACCGCTCTGGGTGAACAGGCCAGTGCCATTGCCGAACGGGTTGGCGTTGACCAGCGCGATGGCCTGATCGAGAGTATCGACTTCCAGCACCACCAGCACCGGGCCGAAGATTTCCTGGGTGTAGATCTGCATGTCGGTGGTCACCCCGGAAAACAGGGTCGGGCCGACGAAGTTGCCTTTCTCGTAGCCCGGCACGTTGATGTCGCGACCGTCCAGCTCGAGTTTCGCGCCTTCCTTGATGCCGCTTTCGATCAGATCGAGAATCCGCGCCTTAGCCTTTTTCGAAATGACCGGGCCGACATCGGTGCCCGGCTCGTTGCCGGCGTTGACCTTGAGTTTCTGCGCCAGCGCTTTCAGATCCGGCAACCATTGTTTGGCCGCACCCACCAGTACCACCACCGAGGTGGCCATGCAACGCTGACCGGCCGCACCGAAACCGGCGCCGACCAAGGCATTGAGCGCTTGCTCGCGATTGGCATCCGGCAACACCACCGCATGGTTCTTCGCGCCCATCATCGATTGCACGCGCTTGCCGTGTTTACCGGCCAGGTCATAAACGTGGGTGCCGACGGCGGTCGAACCGACGAACGAAACGGCCTTGATGTCTTTGTGGGTGCACAGGCCATCGACCACGTCTTTGCCACCATGGACGACGTTCAGAACACCGGCCGGAATGCCGGCTTCGATCGCCAGTTCCACCAGCAACAGGGTCGACAGCGGATCCTGCTCGGACGGCTTGAGCACGAAGGTGTTGCCGCAGGCGATGGCCATCGGGAACATCCACAGCGGAATCATTGCCGGGAAGTTGAACGGGGTGATGCCGGCGCAAACGCCGATCGGCTGACGCAGGGTGTAGGTGTCGACGCCGCCGGCGACGTTCTCGGCGAACTCGCCCATTTGCAGGCTGCCGATGGAGCAGGCGTGCTCGACCACTTCCAGGCCACGGAAAATATCGCCCTCGGCATCGGCAATGGTCTTGCCCTGCTCGGCGCTCAGCACCACGGCGATGCGTTTGGAATGTTCGCGGATCAGCGCTTGCAGCTTGAGCATGATGCGCATGCGCGCGCCGATCGGGGTCAGTTTCCAGGTCTGGAAGGCGCGCTGTGCGGCGCTGACGGCGGCGTCGACTTCAGCGGCGGTGGCGAACGGAACCTTGGCCAGAACCCGCTGGGTCGCCGGGTTGACGATGTCGTGCCACTCGGTGGTCTGCGACTCGACCCACTCGCCGTCGATCAGCAGCTTGACCTTCTGGATCGTGGTTTCGTTGGGCGTAAGCGATGCGTTCATGCTGGTCTCCAGAACTTGTTTTTATCTTAGGAGCCAAGGCGAAAGGTTCGCCTTGAGATGAGGCGTGTGTCACGAATTGGTTGTCGGACGGTTTTTGGAGTATAGATGTGCAAACTTCTAATAAGAACGCACATAAAAGCCCGTCCATCATGCAAAAAAACATCACCTCTCTAGGCTCGCTGAACTGGGACGACCTCAAGTTTTTCCTCGAAGTCGCCCGTACCCGCAAGGCCAGCACGGCGGCCAAACGCCTGGCGGTGGACTACACCACCGTGTCGCGACGGATCAGTTCGCTGGAAGCGGCGCTCGGCACTTTGCTGTTCGAAAAGTCGCGCACCAGCGGTTTTGTGCTGACTGCCGAAGGCCAGCGCCTGCTGAGTTATGCCGAGTCGATCGAAAGCACGCTGCACATGGCCTGCGAGCAGGTTTCCGGCTCCGGCGTCGCCCTGTCCGGGCATGTGCGGATGGGCTGCACCGAAGGGTTCGGCAGCTTCTTCATCACCCCGCAACTGAGCCATTTCGTCGACGCCTACCCGGCGATTTCGGTGGACATCCTGCCGCTGCCGCACTTCATCAGCCTGTCCAAACGCGAGGCCGACATCGTCATCGCCCTCGAACGCCCGGAGCACGGGCCGTACGTGTGCTGCAAACTCTGCGACTACCGCTTGCAGCTGTACGCGACCCAGGAATATCTCGACAAACACCCGCCGATCCGCCGCCCCGCCGACCTGGGCAAGCATCAATTCATCAGTTATGTGGATGACCTGGCGTTCAGCTCGGAGCTGCTGTATCTGGCGAACGTGTTGCCCGGCGCCAGCGCCAATTTGCGCAGCACCAGCGTGATCGCGCAATTCGTGGCTGCGCAGCAGGGGCGCTCATTGGCGATTCTGCCGTGCTTCCTCGCGGCACAGGATCCGCGCCTGTTGCCGGTGTTGCCGGAAGAAATCGACATCACCCGGCAGTTCTGGATGTACTGCCGGGAGGATCTGCGCAAGTTGAAACGGATCACCCTGTTGTGGGATTACATCCGTGAGGTGACCGAGCGCAATCAGGGTCTGTTGATGGGTGAGACCCGTGAAATGCAGTTCGCCGATTAATCGGCGCTGACCACGATCGACACCCGGCGGTTTTCGGTGCGGCCGGCGGCGGTGTCGTTGGACGCCACCGGTTCGCGACTGCCGAGTCCTTGCAGCTGGATGTTCTCTTCTTTCATGCCGACCGCGGACAGCACTTTGCCGACGCTTTTCGCGCGGCGCAGTGACAGCTGCTGGTTGTAGGTTTCCTTGCCCGAAGCATCGGTGTGGCCATCGACCCGCACTCGCTCGATGCCGACGCCCAGCAACGCTTTGCCGATACGCTCGACGATTTCGGTACTTTGCTTGTTCAGGCTTTCGACATCGCTGCCAAACAACACTTTTCCCGACAGACCGAACTCCCAGCCGTCATCGGTCAACTCGAAGCCTTGCTGCTTGAGGACCGCGACCTGGGCCGGCGTCAGGCCTTTTTGCGGGGCAGTCTGGCAACCGGTCAGGGCCAGCATGGCCGTCAGCAACAGGGTGGAAAACAGTCGAAAGGAAAGTGAGAACACGGGCATCAGCTCCTGGTTTGAACGGGATCGACCGGGTGCTCCGACCCGGCCGTGAATTGGGCGCCGCGCGACAAGCGCTTGGCTTGGTACATCGCGGCATCCGCCGCATCGAGCAAGGTGCCGGGCGTGGCGCCATGATCGGGGTAAACGGCGATGCCGATACTGAGCGAAGTCACGACACTGCTATCGCCGGGCAGTGCAATCGGGATGTCCATGCTGGCGAGGATCTTGTCGGCAATGCGCTCGGCGTCTTCGGTCTTGTGCAAGGGTGTCAGCAGAACGGCAAATTCATCACCGCCCAGACGCGCCACCAGATCTTCCTCACGCAACTGCGCCCGCACCCGATTGGCTACCGCCACCAGCACTGCATCGCCGGCGGCATGACCGAAGCTGTCGTTGATGTCCTTGAATCGGTCGCTGTCGAGAAACAGCACTGCCACGCGCTCGTTCTGCTTGTGGGCGCTGCGTAGCGCACGGATCAGGCGACCCTCGAAAAAGGCCCGGTTCGGCAATCCGGTGAGACTGTCGTGACTGGCCTGGTGGGCGAGGGTTTCGTTCTCGCTTTGCAGGTGGGTTTGCCAGTCTTCGAGTTCATCGAGCAAGGCATTGAAGTCATTGCCCAGGTTGTCGAGCTCGGCAATTTTTGCCCGTGGTACCCGTCGATCGAGTGCCCGCTCGCTACGGGCGGCATGCGCCACTGCAGCCAGGCTGTGCAACGGGCCGATGATCCTGCGCAACTGGCGACGCGCCAGATAGAGCGCGACCCAGGCGCTGATCGCCGTGCAGAGAATAATCCCCGCCAGACCGCTCAACAGAAAGCGCATCAGGCTGCCGCCGTGGCCGATCAGCAAAATGCGCCCGATTTCGCGATCCTGATGCAGGATCGGCAGGCTGATGGGTTTTTCCAGAATGACCCGCGCGACCTGCATCTCCAGTTCGGAAAACAAGCCATTCTCCGGACGCTGCCAGCGCGCGAGCAACTGGCCTTGAGTGTCCAGCACCTGGGCATCTGCCACTTCTTCGGTCGAGGCGATCAGCGCCAGCGCTTCGGTCGCGGCGGCCTTGTCGTTGAACACCACGGCAGCTTCCACCGTGTAACTGATCGAGCGGGCGATCAAGTGCAGGTTGTGATCGGCATAGACCCGCAGCGCCAACACCCCAAGCAGCGTCAGCGACACACTGGCCATTGCCACGGCGACCAGCGCCACAATCAGGTTGCCACGGCCGATGACCGAGCCGAGGGTCGGGCGCCCTGTGGATTTGTCGCGTCTCATGGCACCGCCGGTTTGCGGCGCGACAACTGCAGCACGCTGGGATGAATGCGCACGCCGCTGCGGGCGACGGAGTCGAGGTTGACCTCGAACGACACTTGCTCATCGCCGACCCGCAGGCAGAACAGGCTGCCGACCGTGCATTGATCGCCGCCTTCGCTGATGCTCAGCACCGGATGGCCGATCAGGGATGCGAACAGCCGGCTGCGTTCGTCGGTCGTGAGTTTGCCGATGTAGACCGCGTCGCACTCGCTGACGATGGCCGGATTGTCAGCCAACAGTCGACGCACGATGACCGGACGCCCCGTGGCCTGGGTCGTACCCTTGACCAGGTCGTCGGTGTATTCGGTTGGACCGACGATGCACAGGCGCAATTGCGCCGGCTCTACCGGCCAGCGCGCATAACTGAGGATACCGAGGACAACCTGGGTGACGGATTTGGCCCGCTGCTCGGCCATGCCCGCCGGGGGTTGAGTCTGGGCAGCGGCCACACCCGAGAGCAAACAGAGCACACCGGCAAGCAACGCCCGCTTGCAGCCAACTACGCGCTCTGTCGCCCAGACAGCCACCTTCATGCAGGGATTCTCTTGGATCGTTACGAAATGATGCCGCAACGATAGCACAGCGCTGGAACGCCAGCGATACAACGACCTCTGACCGGTCGGTCAATTATCGGCGGCAATTGAAAGCTCCTTCATCCTTAATGCGGCGCCCCTTCTTCCAGTTCCAGCATCAGTCCACTCAGGCGCTTCACCTTGCGCTGCACCGCTTCTTCAAACACGCCGCTCCGAGGCTCGATCAAGGTGAACCAGTCCTTGGCCCGGGTAATTCCGGTGTAGATCAGCTCCTTGGTCAACACGGGATTCAGGGCGTCCGGCAGGATCAGCGCGGTATGGGCAAACTCCGAGCCCTGCGACTTGTGCACAGTCATCGCATAGACGGTCTCGACATCGTTGAGCCGGCTAGGCAGCACGAAACGCACCCCGCCACGCCCGTCGTTACGCGGGAACGCCACTCGCAACACCGACTTACCGGCATCCGGCCCATCGCGCTCAGGCAGTTTCAGGGCGATACCGATGTCACCGTTCATCAGCCCCAGACCGTAGTCATTTCGGGTCATCAGCACCGGCCGGCCTTCGTACCATTGCTGATCGCTTTCGATCAGCCGCGCCTTGAGCAGCGCGTCGGTGATGCGCTGGTTCAGCCCCTCGACACCCCACGGCCCTTTGCGCACTGCGCACAACAACTGGAAGGTATCGAAGGCCCGCAGGACGTCACTCGCCCAGTCGGTCCAGCCCGGGCTCTCGAGCGGCGTTCCGCTCGCCGGACGTCGATCGCGCAAGACGCTCAGATAGTGTCGATATCCGTGAGGGCCTACGCCGTGCCCATCGAGCACCAGGTGCTCAAGGTTCCGGTCGTGTTCGTTCTGAAGCGGCAACGAAAACACATCACCATGGGTTCTGGCGTCCAGTAACTGGCGAGCCTCGACCGGGAGTTGCTGATTCACCCGTCGCGCCAGTTGACCGATGCCGCTGCCCTCGCCGAAACGCCGCGAGTGACGCAACATCACCACTTGCTGGGCCAACGGATGCGAACCGTCGGTGCCTTCGTGCAAGCCGCTGTCCTGCAGGGATTCGCCGCTCACCTGCTCCAGCCACTGGCGGGGCTGCGG